>JBAUDW010000082.1:0-29375 GCA_049678285.1 Phycisphaerae bacterium | reverse complement strand
CCGCGCACGAATGCGGCATAGCGCGGCGGGCATTCCCGCCCAACGCGCCGCGTCAGGCCCTCACTCGACGCCTTTGAGGGCCTTGAGGCGTTTCATGACGTCGCTCCCTCCCCGGCCGAAGTAATCGTGCAGCATGTCGTACTCGGTGAAGAGTTTCTCATAGACGGCGTGGGCGGCGGGGTCGGGACGGTAGGTCTTTTTGCGGACGCCGGCCATTTTCGCCGCCGCCTGCTGGATGGTGTCGTACCCGCCGGCGGCTTTTCCGGCGGCGACGGCGGCGTGCATCGCGCTGCCCAGGGCGCAGGTCTGGGCGCTGCAGGCGATCTTGAATTCGCGGCCCGTGACGTCGGAGTAGATTTGCATGAGGAGGTCGTTCCGCTCCGGCAGGCCGCCGCAGCAGTAAATCTCCTCGACCGCGACGCCGCAGGACTCGAACGTGCGGATGATCTTGTAGGTTCCGAAGGCGGTGGCCTCGACGAGCGCGCGGTAGATTTCCTCCGGCCGGGTGCCGAGGTGCATGCCGACGAGGAGGCCCGTGAGGTCGGCGTCCACGAGGACGCTGCGGTTGCCGTTCCACCAGTCCAGGGCGAGGAGGCCCGTCCGGCCGGGGCGATAGGCGGCGGCCTTTTCGGCGAGAAGGTCGTGGACGGTCATTTTCTTTTTTTTGGCTTCGGCCTGGTAGTCGGCGGGGACGGCGGTGCGGACAAACCAGGCGAAGATGTCGCCGACGGCCGACTGGCCCGCCTCGAAGCCGTAGAGGCCCGGCAGGATGCCGTCCTCGACGACGCCGCACTGGCCGGGCACTTCCCGCTCTTCGGTTCCGCAGACCATGTGGCAGATGCTCGTGCCCATGATCATGACCATCTTGCCGGGCGCGGTGACGGTGCAGGCGGGGACGGCGACGTGGGCGTCGACGTTGCCGATGGCCACCGCCGTGCCGGGCGCGAGGCCCAGCCGCTTGGCCATCGCCTCCGTGAGTCTGCCCGCGCGGGTCCCGAGGGGCTGCACGTCGCGCGACATCTTGGAGTCGACGACGTCGGCGAAGTCGGGATGGAGGGCGGCGAAAAAGGCGCGGCGCGGGAACCCGTCGCGCTTCGACCAGATGGCCTTGTAACCGGCGGTGCAGAGGTTCCGGGTCTCGCGGCCGGTGAGTTGCCAGATGATCCAGTCGGCGGCTTCGATGAGGCGGTCGGCGGCGCGGTAGATGTCGGGCGCTTCGTCGAGGATCTGGAGGGCCTTCGGGAAGAACCATTCGCTGGAGATCTTGCCGCCGTATCGCCGGAGCCACTTTTCGCTGAGGCGGCGTGCGGTTTCGTTGACGCGGTCGGCTTCGGGCTGGGCGGCATGGTGTTTCCAGAGTTTGACCCAGGCATGGGGGTCGGCGCGGAACTCCTTGCGCGTGCAGAGGGGCGTGCCGTCCGCCCGGACCGGAAGCATCGTGCAGGCGGTGAAGTCGGTGCCGATGCCGATGACCTGGTCGCCCTTGACCTTCGCCTGCCGGAGGCATTTCGGGACGGTGACGTCGAGGGCCCGCAGGTAATCCATCGGGTCCTGGAGTGCCCAGTCGTGGGCGGGGAGGCGCGTCCGCGTGCCGGGCAGGCGCTCCGTGATGACGCCGTGGGAATACTCATAGACGGCGGTGGCGACCTCTTCGCCGCTTGATACGTCGACGAGGAGCGCCCGGGCGGACTCGGTGCCGTAATCGATGCCGAGGGCGAACGTGCGCTTGGGCGTCATCGTTTCTCCTGCGTGCAGGGTGCAGATCAAGATTATCCCAGGGATTCGTCCCGACTGCGTCGGGACTCATCCCTGGGCGTTCACCGGGACTCATCCCTGGGCGTTCACCGGGACTCATCCTTGGGCGTTTTGCCAGAGGGCGTGGCGATTGTAAAGGAAAAGTCGGGGCGGATTCGTGGGCGGGCGTCGGCGTCGGGGGCCGGCGCTCAGCCGGCGGAGGGCGGTGCGGCGGCGAGGCTGGCCAGGATGGCGACGATGCCTCGGCGGATCATCATGACGGCGAAGGCGGCCATGATGAGGCTGGCGACCTTGGAGACGGCCCGGGACCCCGCCTGTCCCAGGAGGCGCGTGAAAAGGTCCGCGGCGAGAAAGACGGCGCCTGCGATGGCGATGTTGAGGACGATGGCCGCCAGAGTCGGGGCGACGCCGGCCACGTCCGCGAGGATCAGCGAGGAGGTCAGCACCGCCGGGCCGACGATGAGGGGGATGCCGATGGGGACGGCGCCGACGGTTTCGACCTGTCGTGCGAACTTGCGTCCGCTCACAAGGTCCAGCAGGGCGATGGCAAAGAGCAACACGCCGCCCGCCACCATGAAATCATAGACGTGGATGCCGATGAGGTCGAAGACCTTCCGGGCGAAGAAAACGAAGACGATGGCGACCACCGTGGCCGTCACCAGCGACTGGACGATGATGCGGCGTCGCTCGCGAGGCGAGAGGTCTTCCGTCAGCGTGACGAAAAGGGGAAGGATGGCGAGCGCGTCGACGGCGACGAACAGCGTGACGAAGGCGACGACGAAGTCCTTCACCGGCCGTCCTCCCTCGCAGGGCGACTCCTGCCGGTGTCTTTCTGCCAAACCGCGGGTCGGCTGTAAAGGATTTTCCGAGACGCACCCGTGCCGGCCCGCGTCTTCCTTTATGGAAGCGGGCTTCCGGGACGGTCCGGAGACTCGGCCGCGGGAGACGGGGGAACGCCGGCGGGCGCAGGGGAAAGGAAGGAGGTGGGCCATGACGAGTGCGAGGGAGGAGGCGTTGAAAGGGCGCCCCGAGGGGGGCGCCCAGGACGAGGGGACGGAAACGGTGCTGGACTGGCTGGCGCTGTATCTGCCGAGTTGGGGCACCAGCGTGGTGCTGCACGCGGCGGTGCTGATTCTGGCGGCGTTTGTGGCGTGGGTTCCGATCGTGGAAGCGCACGACAGCCCTTACACGGGCGCTTTTCTTACGGTGCCGAAGAGGGACGCCGAGAAGCGCGACACGGGGCAACTGGCCGAACGGGAGGGCGAGAAGACGCCCTGGGGCCTGAACGAACCGAATCCGTACCGCTTCATGCGGATGCCCGACCTGCACCCGTTTAACGGGATTGGCGTGCTCGAGACTTCCGCCGAGATTCCGATAATCGGGATTGGAGGCGGTCCGAGAGGCGGCGGGCCGGAATCGTTCGGCACGGGTTCCGGAGATCCTTTTCCACCGGAGTGGATTGAGGAGGCCCGCAAGATCGTGTATGTCGTGGACCGGTCGGGGAGCATGACGGACTCGATTGACTACGTGAAGGAGGAGTTGAAGCGTTCGATCGGTGAACTGCCGGAGGAGAAGGAGTTCCACGTGCTGTTCTATTCGAGCGGCCCGTGCGTGGAGATGCCGACGCGGCGCCTCGTGGACGCGACGGAGCGGAACAAGCAATTCGCGTACGAGTTCATCGACGGCATCATCGCCCAGGGGGAGACGGACCCGTCGGACGCGCTTCGGCGGGCGTTTGCCGTCCACCCGGAGGTGCTCTACCTTCTGACGGACGGTGAGTTCGACCGCGCGATCGTGGGCCTCGTCCAGGACCTGAACGCGGGCGGCCGGGTGCGGGTCCACACGATCGGTTTTCTCTACCGGCCTGGTGAGAAAGTCCTGAAACAGATCGCCGCGGAGAACGGCGGGAATTACAAGTTCGTGTCCGAGCGCGACCTGGGCCGGTAGGGGCCTTGGCGGGGGAGAAGCAGGTGCAAGGGCGAAGCGGGCGTCCCGGCGTTGGCGGGGACGCCCGCGTTTTCGTGTTCTGGATCGGCTCTCAGCCCTGGGGTCCCTTGTCGGCGCCTTTGGGCGGCGTTTCGGGGGCCTTGGGCGGCGGGCTTCCGCTCTTTTCCGCGCCGGCGCCGGACGGCTGGCCCGGCGTCTCGGGGGCGCCCTCGACGCGGATGGGCCCCATGGATACATGTTGGAGCCAGCGGAGTTTGTCGGCGTGGTAGTAGTCGTCGCGGCGCGAGACTTCGACGAGGAAGACCCAGGGTCCCTGGCGGAGCATGAGTTTGGGGTGCTCGGGATTGCGGTCGATGGCCAGCCAGAAGATGGTGGCGTGCGAGGTGAGGACGGCCTGCCGCGGGAAGATTTTTCGTCGAACGCACGCCGGGGTCGTCCGTATGTAATGGTGGGAAAGGACGTGGGGCGGGGGCGACGGGGCTGCCAAAAGCGAGAGTTGACAGGGCTTCCCCCCTCGCCGTAATATAAACGGCCCTGGACGGCCCTAGCCGAGGAGGCGTTGTCATGGCTCTGCGGTTTCGGTGTTCGAAATGCGGGAAGCGGCTGACGGTGAACGAGTCGGCGGGCACGGAAGTGGTGTGCCCGTACTGCAACCAGGGGACGGCGGTGCCGGCGGACGCGGAAATGATCGGGGGCCCGGCGGCGGCGTTGTCGGCCCCGGCGGCGCAGCCCGCACCGGAGCAGAAGGCGGAAAAGGGGAAGGAAGGGGAGGAAGAAGAAGCGGAAGAGCAGACGTCCATGGATACGGTGATGGACTGGCTGGCGCTGTATCTTCCGAGTTGGGGGACGAGCGTGGTGCTGCACGCGGCGGTGCTGATTCTGGCGGCGTTTTTCGCCTGGCAGAGTTATGCCGTCCAGCCGCCGTTTGAATACAAGTCAGCCGTCGTCGCCCAATCGCAGAAAAAGACGGTCAAGCGCCAGCGTCCGCAAACCAAGATGCAGGACGACGAGGCGAGCCGAGGCAAAATGGTACCGCGGCCGAGCAGCCTGGTGCGGCACATGGAGAATCCGTTCCCGGACGTGGCGTCGAACAAGATGGAAGTGCTGGAGGTGATCGGGGTCGGCGGGGGCGGGAAGGAGTTCGGCGGGTTCGAGGGCCTCGGGACGGGTTCGGGGCGCGGGTCCGGCTTCTTCGGGGCGGGCGGCGACGAGGCCCGCAAGATCGTCTATGTGGTGGACCGCTCCGGCAGCATGACCGACTCGATCGATTACGTGAAGTTCGAACTGAAGCGTTCGATCGGGGAACTGGGGGAAGAGAAAGAGTTCCACGTCGTTTTCTATTCGAGCGGCCCGCCCGTCGAGATGCCGACACGCCGCCTCGTCAATGCCACCGACCGCAACAAGCAACTGGCGTTCGAGTTCATCGACGGCATCATCCCGCAGGGCGAAACCGACCCGTCGAAGGCCCTGGAACGCGCGTTCGAGGTCAAGCCGGAACTCATTTACCTTCTGACGGACGGCGAGTTCGACAAGGCGATCGTGGGCCTCGTGAAGAAGCAAAACGCCGGCGGCCAGGTGACCGTCCATACGATCGGCTTCCTGTATCGCATGGGCGAGCAGGTGCTGAAGCAGATTGCCGAGGAAAATGGGGGCAATTACAAGTTTGTGTCCGAGAAAGACCTTGCGACGCTCATTCACTAAAGCCGCGTTCGGATCCCTGGTGTTGCTGGCGGCAGTGGCCGCGGCGACGCCCGCGCGCGCCGACCGCATCCGCACGCAGTCCGGCATCGGCTACGACGGGAAAATTGTCGGCATGGACGCCGGAGGCCTGGTCCTGGAGTACGCGGGCGGCAAGCGGACGGTCCCCCTGGCGGACATCGCCTCAATCCGCGTCGATCAGTATCCCGACCTGGAGAAGGCGGAGGAGGCGTACGCGAGAGGCCTGGCGGGAGGCCCGAAGGCGGTCCAGGACTTCGCCGAGGCGAAACGGCTGTACGAGGGGCTTGGGCGGCGAGCCCCCCCGCTGTGGGTCCGGGTGCTCGTGGACTCGCGGATGTACAAACTCTACGTGGAATCCGGCCGGGTGCAGGAGGCGCTGGACGCCTATCTGGCGCTGGCCGAGAACCAGCCGACCCTCGTCGCACGGTTGAAGTTGCCGAGACCCAGGCCCGACGACACCGCGGGCAACCGCAAGATGCTCACGAAGGTGGAAGCGGCGGTGAAAAACGCGGGCGACAAGCCGTACGCGGGCGAACTGAAGCGGTTTCACCTGGCCCTGGTGCTCCTGGAAGGGAAGCCCGAGGAGGTCCTCCCCCTTCTGGAGCCGTTCCTGACGAGCGACAATCCGAAGACGCGCGCCTGGGCGATGCTGAAACAGTTGGACCTGCTGTTCGCCACCCGCAAGATCGACGAGGCCGAGCAGCGCCTGAATCAGACCGCGGGCGTGTTGGCCCGGGACCATCCGCAGGAGGTGGCGTTCTACACGGGTCGCGTGCTGGCGGAGCGAGGCCAGCACGTGCAGGCGGCGCTTCAGTTCATGCGCGTGCCGATTCTGTATGCGGACAAGGACCGAACGCGGACGGCGGAGGCGTTGTGGCGTGCGGGCGTGGCCATGAAGGCCGCCAACTTGCCGGACGGCGAAATCTCCAAGGTGCTCAACGAGGCGGTGCAGAACTATCCGGGCACCGTGGGGGCGAAGCAGGCGAAACAGGAACTGGCGCGGCCGGGAGCCCCGAAGGGCTGATCCGGCGCGCGGAAAAGGTCGCCGACAATCCGTCGGCCGCTAAGGACGAAGGAGTTCAGGCACATGGGTAAGCAACGGGCGGTGGTACTTGGGGTGATGCTGGGCGTGGTGCTGGTCGCGAGCACCGGGGCGATGGGCGAGGAGGCCGTGCGGCACGACATGTCGTTCGGCAAGATGCTGTACCTCGCAACGTTCAGTTCCGTGATCGGCGCCCTCAACATGTTCGCGATCTTCGGATGCTCGGTCACGGCCATTGCGCTGATCATCGAGCACGGGATGACGATCCGGCGCATCGTATTGCTGCCGGAACTGTCGGTGGCGCAGATCAAAACGATGTTCGACGAGCGGCGTTTCCGGGAGGCGCTGGAGTTCTGCCAGGCCGACCCGTCCTTCGTCTCGGGTGTGGTGCACGCGGGCCTGGTCGAGGCGGCGAACGGCTACGAGGCGATGGAGCGAGCCATGGGCGACGCCGCCGAGGAACGCACCTCGCGCCTCTACCGCAAGATCGAGTATCTGAACCTCCTGGGGAACATCAGCCCGATGCTCGGCCTGTTCGGGACGGTGTACGGGATGATGAACGCGTTCGGACGGATCGCATCGATGGGAGGCAAGGCGAACCCGGAAGACCTGGCGGAGGGCATCCTGCTGGCCCTCGTGTCCACGTTCGCCGGCCTGCTGGTCGCGATTCCCGCCTTGGCGGCCTACGCCATCTATCGCAACCGCATCGAGCAGTTGTCGATGGAAGCGGCCCTGGTGGCCGGGGAACTGCTGGCGAACTTCAAGCCCACCGCCGCGGCCTGAGGCGAGAGGGCCTGAGTCGGCCTGAGGATCGGCGGATGCTCGCGCCAGGAGGATGAAGCCGTGGCAAGGGTCATCAAAGCGAAGAGGCGTGGCGACGTCGGCTTCAACATGACGCCGATGATCGACATCATCTTCCTCCTCATCATCTTCTTCATGCTGGTCAGCCAGTTCCAGCAATTGGAGATCGAGGACGTCGTCCTGCCCGTGGCCGAGGCCGCCAAGGTCATGGATTACAGCCAGTACCGCAACATCGTCATCAACATCATCAAGGGCAAAACGAGCAGCCTCGACGCCGTGGTCAAGGTCATGGGCCGCGAAATGAACGTCCTGGAGCCTTACACCAGGCCGGACGGCTCTCAGACGGTCGGGGGCGAACTGACCGCCCTGTTGGTCTCGATGGCCGAGCAGAAGGGCAAAAGCCAACTGAACGTCATCCTGCGGGCCGATGCAGACGTCCCCTACGAGGACGTGGCCCGCGTCATGCTGGCCGCCGGTGCCGCCGGCATCGAAGGATGGTGGATCACCACCAAAATCCCGGAATCGGAACAGGAATAACCCGACGCTGAGGACGAACCATGCGAAGCACAAGCCGGACGCGAGAAAAGGTGAAGATTCAACCCCCGATGACCCCCATGATCGACATCATCTTCCAGTTGCTGATCTTCTTCCTCCTGACGCCGACTTTCCAGTCGCACGAGGGCTACCTGACGACCAATCTGCCGAGAGACCAGGGCCCGAATCCGAGGCCCCCGCTGGAGAACATGGAGCGGATCAAGATCGAACTCCTGGACGAGGGAAACGAAGGCGAGGGCGTCTCGATCATCCTGAACGATACGCAGAGTCTCGGAGATAATTTCAAGGGACTCCGCTCCGCACTCGAAGGCTACCGCGCGCAAGGCCTTCAGCCGAGTCACCCCGTCCTCATCTCGCCGACGATGGCGGTGCGACACAAGTTCGTCGTGCGGGCGTTCGACGCGGCGGTGACGGCACGGTTCACGAGCATCCATTTCGCCGTGCCGCGATAGCGCGCCGGCGAAACATCCTCCGTCAGGTGCAAAAATAGCGGGACGAAATCCTCTCTGTCTCGTCTGTTTATTCGGGAGCGAGGTCCGAACGGACCCCCCGTCCCCGGAAACAGGCAACCGGGAGGGTCCCGATGCGAAACGCGGGACGATGCAGGACTGAAAAGCCCCGGCTGGCGATGACGCCGATGATCGACGTCATCTTCAACCTCTTGATCTTTTTCCTCCTGACGCCGATCTTGCGGGGCCCTGAAGCGTATCTGACGACGAACTTGCCTCAGGGCGGACAGGGGCTGGGCCCCTCGGCGCGCGGATGGGTGAAGGTGGAACTCGTGGAGCGCGGGGCCGAGGGCGGCGAGGTGGAGATCGTCTTCGACGGGCGCCAGGTGCTTCCGGATTTCCGGGCTCTCGAGGCGGAACTGAGAGGCTTAAGGGCCAGGGGGCTGGCCCCCGACTATCCGATTCTGATCGCGCCGACGGCGGGTGTTCGGCACAAGTGGGTCGTGCGGGCGTTCGACGCGATAACGGCCGCACGATTCCGGAAGATCTGCTTCGCGGTTCCCGGCACGCGGGACGAGCGAAAGGGTCGAATGGCTTCCTGAGTGCGGCCGTCGGGGGGCGTGGGGTGCTCCATCGCCTCCGGCTGCACGGGACTGGCGGGAAGGAACAACGGACGTGAAGCGACGCGTATCGGCAAGGGTGTGGGGCGGGGTGCTCGCAGCGCTGGTGGCGGCGCCTCTGTGGGCCGCCGAGGCCGAAGACCCCTTCTACAAGGGTCTCCAGGAGCGCGGCCTCAAGAGCCTCATGAAGGCCTACGTGGAGCAGGGGGGCGTCCGGCCGACGGCGGGCGTCGGCGAGACCGGCATGGCCGGCAGCAAGGTCGGGCAGGCGGTCCTCCGGATCCAGCAGGCCGCTCTGGCCAAGACCGTCGCCGACCGGGACGCGTCCTTTGAGAAGGCCAAGGAACTCTACGAGCAGGCCATTGCCGAGGCCCAGGAAGCCCTGGCGGGGAGCCCGGCCACCGACTGGAAAGCCCGGGCCGATGCGCGGCTCCCGATCCTCACCTGGCGCGCGGAACTCGCCGGCATGATCTTTCAGAACTGGTTGAAGAACGACCTGGACCTCCTGGAGGTGACGGACTGTCGGGGCGGCGACCGCGAGAAGGTCGCACGGCTCCTTCAGACGGCCGAGCACCAGTACCGCGCCGCGTTTCAGGGTTCGATCGAGTGGCAATCGGAAATCGACCGCGACCCCGACCGCAATCAGTACGTCAACGCCGGCTACACCCGGCGACTGCGCGACATTCAGCGCGACGCCCAGTACTATGCCGCCTGGACCACCTACTACCGCGCGTGGATGCTGCCGAAGGATTACAGGCCCCCTCAGGGAGGCCGGTCGCGCGAGGAACTCCTGAACGACGCCATCACGGCCTTCCAGCCCTACCGCGACCTGCCGGACACGGTTCCCGCCAAGTGGTACGCCTATCTGGTGGCGGGCCTGGCCCAACGCGAACTCGGGAAGTACGAGGACGCCCTGACGAGTCTGGCGAATGCGGACAATGCTGAGGCCCCCGCTGAGGCCCCCGAGGAGCTCAAGATCCGCGTCGAGGCGCTCAAGATCCGCGTGGCGTTTGAGATTGCTCTGACGCGCGTGCGCCAAGGCAAGTTCAAGGAAGCCCGCAAGGTTATCGAGAACGCGCGCGAGTTCTTCGGCAAGCAGAAGATCAGCGGGAACCTTTACGGCCTCGCGATGCCCATCGTCGAGGCCGAATCCTATCTCGCCGAAGCCAAGGCCGCCAACGACACCACCCTGAAGGACAAGGGCGTCGAACTCCTCAAGACCCTTAACCAGCGGGACCCGCCTTGGCCCTACATCGTTCTGGTCCTCACGCCGAGCCTCGTCGGCGAGCAGGGGAACATCGAGCAGATGGAGCCGTTCGGTCTCTGGATCCTCGCGACGGATACTTTTGCGAAGGCCCGCGAGGCACAGGACTCCAAGCAACTGGAGTACGCGCTGCGGCTCTTCAAGATCTACGTCCAGAAGGCGGGCGAGAAAGACGCGAACTACGCGGCCGCCCGGTATAACCAGGCCGCCTGCCTCCTGCAACTGGGCCGGAAGGAAGAAGCCGCCGACGCGTTCAAGGGCGTGGCGGAGTCGGCACCTGATTACCAGTACGCGGCCGAGTCCGCCAAATACTACGTCGGGGTGCGAGGCCAGTTGTACGAGGCCGCCAAGACGCCCGAGAATCGCGACGCTTACGAAAAAGCCCTCGCGTGGTTTGTCTCGTCCGATTGGCTGAAAACCGACCCGGACCAGCAGTACTTCTACGCCCTCGTCCTCTATCGCGGCGAAAAACACGAAGACGCCGCCGCTCAGTTCGCCAAGGTGCCCCGGGACTCCGAGTTCTATCCCGACGCACGCTACTGGGTCGCCCTCTGCCGATTCGAGGGGTTCCGCGAGAAGATCCTCCCGACGGGCGATAAAGCGATCATCCTGTCCCGCGCCCGCGTAGTGGCCCAGGAACTGACGGATTTCGCGAACTACGCCCGCCAGGCCCAGGGGCTGCCGGATGAAAAACGCCAGCAGGTCCTCGGATGGGCCCAGGCCGCCTGCCTGAACGCCGCCGCCGTTTACATGTATCCCGAGGTCGGCCTCTACGACGACGGGCTCCAGGTCCTGAAGGACATGGAAAAAACCTTCCAACTGGACAAGGAGATCGAGGGCCGGGTTCTGAAATACAAGATCGAGGCGCTCCAGAAACTCCGCCTCCTGGACGAGGGGATGGCGGTTCTCGATACGTTCCTGGCGCAGGCCAGGCCCGAGGAGGTCGGGCCCGTCCTGGGCGGCTTTTTCCAGGCCGTGATCGAGGACGTCGAACGGCTGATTCGCGGCGGCGACAAGGACGCCGTCCGCGCCAAGGTCAAGGATGCCGAACAACTCGGCGACCTTCTCCGTAAATGGTTCGAAACCAGCAACGTCGAAAACAAGCAGCAACAGGCCGAAAACATCCAATACGAGATGGCGGAAGTCTACCTCGCGGTCGGCGACTACGAACGGGCGCTCGCCACCTACACCGAGATCGGCGGGCCGAAACCCGAACAGGAAGAGGAAGGCCGACCCATCAAGGTCGATTGCGTCTACGGCATGGTCCGATGCTACGAAGCCCTCGCGGAAACCGCACCCGACGCCACCCAGGCCAGACCCCACTTCGAACGCGCCCTCGAACTCTGGCGAGTCCTCCTGGAAATCGAGGAGCAGGCCAGGGCCTCCAACCCCGCACGCCTCTGGGACTTCCGCTACCACAACTACTACTGCCGATACAGGCTCGGCGACAAGGAAGAGGTCCGAAAGGCCCTCGAAAGCCTCGCCATCATCGTCCAGCCCCAGGCGCTCGGCGGCGCCGACCCGATCCTTCAGAAAAAGTTCCGGGACCTCCTCGGCGCCGTCTCGCCCGCTCCCTGACCCGACCGGGCCCAACCGCCGCCGGCGCCTCTTTTGCGCCTTTCGAGCCGCCCGCGGAAGCGGGCGGTCACGTTCCCTACCGTGGCATGTGCCACGGCCGGCCTTGGCCGGTCGCCCTTGTGGGCCGACCGGGCATCCCCTATAATGCCCCGCTTGCATGGAACCGCTGCGCGTTCATATCACGGCCTACGGCTGCCAGATGAACCGGCTCGACGCGGAGTTGGCCGACGACCTGCTCCGCGCCGCCGGCGCACGCGTCGTTGACGACCCCGCGTCCGCGAACGTCCTGGTGTTTCTCACCTGTTCCGTCCGCGCCCACGCCGAAGATCGTGCCTTCTCGAACATCGGCGCCCTGGCCGAACGAAAAACGCGCGAACCCGACCTCGTCGTCGGCCTCGTGGGGTGCACGGCCCAGCAGTACGGCTCAGAAGTGTGGGAGCGGGTGCCGCTCGTCGATTTTCTCTGCGCGCCGGGACGCCTCGCCGACCTGCCCGACCTCGTCCGGGAAGCCCGCGCGGGACGCCGCAGCATCGCCCTCGATCCCGCCCGCGGGAAAGAGGAGTGTGAGGCGTTCGGCGAATCGGACGCTCGGCTCGATGCGGTGGAGGTCCGCGGCCGCCACCGCGTCGGCCGAAGCCGCCAGGCTTTCGTCCGCGCGATGCGCGGTTGCGACATGTTCTGTTCCTACTGCGTCGTGCCGAACGTGCGCGGGCCGGAGCGGAGCCGCTCCCCCGCCGCCGTGGCCGAGGAAGTGCAGCGGCTGGTGGACCGGGGCGTCCGCGAAGTGACGCTCCTCGGCCAGGCCGTCAACCGCTACCGATTCGAGGAGGCCGGCCGCGCGTGGGACCTCGCGGACCTCGTGGAGAAAGTCGCGGGAACGCCGGGACTTCGGCGCCTGCGGTTCATCACGAGCCATCCGAAGGCCATGACCGCGCGCCTCGCGTCGCTCTTTCGCGACGTGCCGCTCCTCTGCCCGCACCTCCACATGCCCGCGCAGTCCGGCTCGGACGCGGTCCTGGAGCGCATGAAGCGGGGTTACACGGCGGCGGAGTACGCCCAGCGCGTCGCGATGGTGCGCGAGGCCGCTCCCCAAGTGGCCGTCGCGTCGGATTTCATCGTCGGCTTCCCCGGCGAGACGCGAGAGGACTTCGAGGCGACGCTTGACTTCGCGCGCCGCATGCGGTTCGCGAGCGGCTTCGTTTTCAAGTACAGCCCGCGCCCAGGCACCCTCGCCGCGCGTGCGTACCCCGACGACGTGCCGCGAAAAGAAAAAGAGCGCCGGCATCGCGAACTTCTCGACCTCCTCAGCGAGATCGCCGCCCAGGACAACCAGGCCTTCATCGGACGCGAGATGATGGTGCTCGTCGAAGGTCCGGCTCCGCGTCCGCATCTGGACGGTGGCCCGGAGCGGAAGAGGGAGAAGGGTTGGAAACAATGGCGCGGCCGGACGCCGTGCCATCGCCTCGTCGTCTTCGACGGTCCGCCCTTCGGCGGCGCTCAGGGCAGGCCGGGTCTCGCGGGCGAGGAAGTGAAGGTCCGCGTCGACCGCGCCGGCCCCATCACCCTCTTCGCAAGCCTATGTCGGGAAAGCACTTAGGCGGCAGAAAACGACCCCCGTCCCCGTTTTCCGCGGGGTGTCACGCCCGGGCGGGCTTGGCCTCGACGGTCGGAATGCTGAACAGAACCGCAACCGCCAGGAGCATCCCGCCGACCACCAGCGCCATCAGGCGCACCTGCGGGTCCGCGAACGACGCGAGAAACTCCAGGATGGGTGGAGCGGGGGACGTCGGTTCGGCTGGCGGCTGGAATCGCACCGAAGCGAACTCGTCGGGCTGCGGCAGGCGGATTTCGCCCGGTCGCACCGCGCCCAACTCGTGCCGCGCCACCTGTTCCACGTAGGTCGGATCCGCCTGGAGCGCTTCGTGGGCCGCCTGGAGTTGGTCGCGCGCCTGGGCCAGGCTTCCGACCTCCGCCTGCATGCGCGCGCACTGCTGCTCGAGGTCCAGCCGGCGCTCGGCCTCGGGGCCGAGGACCGCCAGGGCCACCAGCGCGCACGCGATGAGGCAGAGCGGCCAATAGATCCAGCCGCTCCCGAGAAGCGAAACCCATCGGCCGGAGGTCGTCATGCTTTCTTCCACAAAAAGTTGCCGTATCGGGCGGCGTCGCCCAGTTCCTCTTCAATCCGCAGGAGTTGGTTGTACTTGGCGATGCGGTCGCTTCGGCACAGGCTGCCGGTCTTGATCTGTCCGGCGCCGGTCGCGACGGCGATGTCGGCGATGGTGGTGTCCTCGGTCTCGCCGCTGCGGTGGCTGATGACCGCCGTGTAGCCCGCGCGGTGGGCCATGTCGATGGCCGCCAGCGTCTCCGTCAGCGTCCCGATCTGGTTGACCTTGATGAGGATGGAGTTGGCGATGCCCTCCCGGATGCCGCGCGACAGCCTTTCGGTGTTTGTGACGAACAGGTCGTCGCCGACCAACTGGACGCGGTCGCCGAGGCGGTCTGTCAGGGCCTTCCAGCCCTTCCAGTCGTCCTCGGCCATGCCGTCCTCGAGGCTGCGGATGGGATACTTTTTGACCCAATCGGCCCAGAAGCCGACCATTTGCTCGGCCGAGAGTTTCCGCTTTTCGCTGAAAAGGTTGTACTTGCCGGCCTTGTAGATTTCGCTGGCCGCCGGGTCCAGGGCGAGCCAGACGTCCTTGCCCGCGCGGTAACCGGCCGTCTTGATGGCCTCGAGGATCAGTTTGCAGGCCTCCTCGTTGCCTTCTTGGAGGGCCGGGGCGAAACCGCCTTCGTCGCCGACCGTCGTGGCGTAGCCCTTCTTCTTCAGGACGCCCTTGAGGGCCTGGAAGATTTCGACCGCCATCCGCAGGCCTTCGCGGAAGGATGTCGCGCCGAACGGCATGACCATGAATTCCTGAAGATCGATGGCGAAGTCGGCGTGGGCGCCGCCGTTCATGATGTTGCACATCGGCACGGGTAGCACGCGGGCCGAGGGACCGCCTAGGTAGCGATAGAGGGGCAGTCCGGCCTCGTCGGCGGCGGCCTTGGCGACGGCCAGGCTCACGCCGAGAATGGCGTTCGCACCCAGTTTGCCCTTGTTCGCCGTCCCGTCCAGCGCGATCATCGTTTCGTCGATGGCCGCCTGGTCGCGCGCGTCCATGCCGACGACCTTCGGCGCGAGCAGGACGTTGACGTTCTTGACCGCCTTGGTGACGCCCTTGCCGCGGTAGCGCTTGTCGTCGCCGTCGCGGAGTTCGACCGCTTCGTGTTCGCCGGTTGAAGCGCCGCTCGGAACAGCCGCGCGCCCGAACGCGCCGCCCGCCAGCACGACGTCCACTTCCAGCGTCGGCGTGCCGCGCGAATCCAGGATTTCCCGCGCGTGGACTTCACAGATGGTGTTCGGCATACGGACAGACTCCTTCGGTGTTCGGCAGAATCCCCTCGCTCGGATCCGGCCACAGTTCCTTTATCGGACGCCGGCGGCCCGGCGCTTCACCGGAACCGGTCGGGGGGCGGGCCCGACGCTCGCGCGATCCCGGCACGACCGGTCTCGCAAGCCGGCGGCGGGGCAAAGTATAGGCCGCTGGACGCGCCTGTCAACGCTTATCGCCGCGGCGGCCGCTCCAAGCCTGAGTTGCTTCGGTCCTGCTTTCATGGGGCCAAGCCGGAATTATGACCTTTTGCTTTCGCGAGGCGAAGGACAATAGAGGCAATCATGAACTACTCTAAATACGTACTCACCGCGCTGCCGAATCTGGTGCGCCCACGGGTGGCGGCGGATGATTCCCCGGCCCGGGCGCGCAAGCGGGATCTCTCAGGCAATCGGGTCCACCCGGATCCCCGCCAGTTGACCGTACGCCTTGAACAGGCGTCCCTGGTTGCCCAGGATGAACAACTGGTGGAAGCCCTTCACGTCGCGCGTGTCGGCAACGCCGTCGAGTTCGATCTCGACCGCTGTGCGGCAGCACCCGGAGGGTGGCTGCGGAATGTTGGATCGCACGCGGCCGGTGCCGACGGCCATCGACGCCGTGCCGGTGAACGTCATGATGGTCGCGTCCTTGCCTTCCGGCCACAGGACCTGCGGCGAACAGCCTGTGCGCGTGTGGTAACTGCGCAGCAGGTACGGCGCGCGGTACGGGTTGTCGAACCCTTCCAGCCGCGTCGGCGACGTGCAGTGGGCGCCGATAAGCGTGTTGTTGACGGTATTGGGCGACGGGTCCTGGATGAACCCGGGCCGATTGCAGAGCAGGGTCGTCAGCAACATGCCGAGGGCGGCGCCCTGGTCGGCCTCGCAGCCGGCCGCGATGCCCTCGTCGAGCAGACGCGAGTACGCCAGGCACACGGGGTTCGTCCAGCCCAGGCAGTCGATCGAGATGCCCTGGCAGTTCTCGGCCTCCAGGAGGCGTCGGATGACGACGTAGTTCTTGGCGGCCCCGAGGATGTCGGCCTTCGTCGGTTCGACGATCTCCTTGGCGTTCTTGGCGTAGAAGTCGGCCATGGCGCGGACTTCGTCGGTCTCCTCGACCTTCTTGAACTCCTCCTGGAATCGCGACTTCGGAATGCCGTGGAACGTCGTGCCGAGGGTCTCGACCGTCTTGTCACCCCCGCCTCCGGCCACGAGGAGCAGGCGCGTGTGCTTCATGCGCCAGATCGTGGCAAGCATCCGCAGGGCCGCCGCCAGCCACCCGACCTCCTGGGTGGCCCCCAGGAAGGTCTTCGGCAGGTTGCGGCCGCACTGCAGGTGGCTGGTGAAGCCGCTCAGGTTGCTGTAGACGATGGTGGGGATGTCGCCGCGGTCCTGAACGATTTGGTTGACGGGTTTCCAGCGGAAGAGTTCCATGGCGCAGACGATAAGGCCGTCGGGCGGCGATGCCTTGAGGCCGTCGAGGCAGGCGCTCACCTCCTCCGGCTTGTCGATGGGCGCGGCCTGGACCTGGAGTTGGACGCCCAACGTCGCGGCCGCATCCGTCAGCGTCTTTGAGAAGAGGGCCTGCTGGGCGTTGACGTCGCAGTTGCCGCCCGGCCAACTCACGACCGGGCCCTGCGCGGGCCGCGTGAACACCACCCTCACCACCGGCTTGCCGGCAGGCTTCGGCTCCTCGCCAAACAACGACGACGCAAAGGCCAACAGGTCCAGTTGCGTCGCGGCGGCGGCAGCACCCAGCGTGCCGAGAAAACGGCGGCGGTTGACCCTCAGCGGACAACGAGACCTTGCGGGCGTTCCTTCAGCGGGCATCGGCATCCATCCTGAACCAGACCCGGAGAGCGACGCGCGCCGGGCGCTGCGTCGTCCCCTTAAGTCCCCCATTGTCGCTGCGGTAACCGCCAAGTCAACAACCCTGGCGGGGCGCGATTCAGGTTCGCGCCGTAGGCGAAATAATGCATTCCCTGCGCCTCCAGGGGGATTCCGCGTGCAATGTAAATGGCGGGCGAAGAGGTGTCAAGCGAAACGTCTCCGAGCCCTCACCGGGGAAAGCAGGACGCCGGCGATTCGGCCAGACGCTTCTCGACGAACCGCAGCACCGGACAGACGATCTCCAGAAGTAGCGGCGACCCGCCCAGCCAGACCGCCAGTTCCAGCGTCTCGCGGATCTCCTCGGCCGTTGCACCGTGCGCGAGCGCCTTGTTCGTCTCCAACAGGGCGCGCTGCGGTTCGCGTCCCGTGACGGCCGTCGCCAGGGCCATCAGGTACTTGTACTTGAAGGGAATCGCGCCCTCGCGTCCCCAGATGCGGCCGTGATAGTCGGCGATGAGCCGGCCGAACTCCGGACCGAGCCGATCCGCCAACGAGACGCCCGGGCACTTCTTCCCCGCCACGAAGCCGGCACAAGACTTCTTCTTTTCGCAGTTCATTGCAGGCTCTCCGTGCTTTAGCCGTGGATGAGCGGCGGCAGGCATCGCACGCACACCCATTTCGACTCGCCTTTCGTCCGGCAGGGGAAAAGGACGGCCTCGGTTTCCCGCGCGCCGCAGCGGAAACATTTTTCCTGGAGGATGGGCTTGCCGCGCTCGGCCTCGCGCTCGCGGGCCACCTCGGCATCGAACGCCGGCGCCTCGCGCTCCTCGATCGAGAGGGCACCGGTGGGGCAGACTCCCAGGCAGAATCCTGCCCCGTCGCACAACTCCTCGCGGACGACGCGGGCCTTCCCGTCCACGAGTTCAATGGCCCCCTCGGCGCACGGCGTGACGCACAGCCCGCACCCGTTGCACAGCCGCTCGTCAATCTTGACGATCTTGCGTTTCACCGTTCTGGTCGCCGCCATCCGCCTGCCTCCTTTGTTCCGGATTCCACCCTCATGATAGGCCGCGCCCCCGCGCCGGGCTTTGACGCAGGTCAAATGGGCGCGATTTTTCAGGCGGCGCCCCGGCTGGCGCAGGGTGCGAGTGTTTCGTGCCCTTGGCAAGGGCCCCCCGTGGATTTCGCTTTACAAAACGTCGGGGATTGTCGATAATCCCCGACGTTACGTAAAGGGTTCGGCGATGGGCAAATCGCGGACAGACCGCGTCCTTGAGATTGTCCGACGGGCAGGAATCCTTCGCCCGCGTGACCTTCACGAACACGGGATTCCAAGGCAGTACCTTCGGATTCTCCACAACCGGGGACTTGTGCGCCGCGTTGGAAGAGGGCTTTATGTGGCCCAAGATGCTCCGCTCACGGAGCACCACAGCCTGGCAGAAGCGTGCAAGCGCATACCGCATGGCGTCGTGTGCCTGCTCTCCGCACTTCGTTATCACGGTCTTACGACGCAGATGCCCCGAGAGGTCTGGCTTGCACTTGACGAAAAGGCGCGGGTTCCGAAACCGGGTGCCGTCCACCTTCGGATCGTACGGTTTCCGCACAAGACGCTCCTGCAGGGAGTGCAGGAACCTTCCATCGAGGGGGTTCCCGTCAAAGTGTACAACCCCGCCAAGACGGTGGCGGACTGTTTCAAGTACCGCAACAAGATCGGGCTCGACGTGGCGCTTGAGGCGCTCCGCGAGTGCTGGCGCGAGCGCCGCGCCACCATGGACGAACTCTGGCATTACGCCAAGCTTTGCCGCATGGCCAACGTCATGCGCCCCTACCTGGCGATGTTGACCTGATTACCCAGGGACTCAAAATTCTGGCGATCCAGGAGGTCTCAATCTGAAATTGGAGGAATAGTCTGGCAAAATGTCGAAGCACAACGTTCTTCCAAAAACTCCGCGCGCCTAAGATTGGAAACGATCGGCGAACTCCTCGAAGATCCTGTACCTTCCCGCGTTACGCTCATAGCGCCTGTCCGCCTCCTGGCGTGCGGTGGAATCCAGACTCTCATAGAACGTATCCAAGTCCTGCAACACTGGACCCGGAAGGGGCGTGCTGAACGGTCTCGATGCTGTGTCGGCGGTATCCTCGGAAGGCGAGTACTCCACTACGGGTGTGGCGCCCGTACCGGCGGCGTAGAGTTTCTCCGCTGCGACGCCGCCGCTCTCGTGGCCCAATAACCGAGGTCTGTATGCTGCCATTACGTCTGCTTGGTCAATATACCGAAAGTCTCTCTGTGTTATCTGGGCGTCGATGGTGCTCATGGGGCTACTCATCTGGTCTGGCCTGTTGAGTTCTTCGGCTTCTTTGACTTCCACCGTTAAAGGGAAGAGGTCCGGATCTTCAGGCACAAGGCTCTCGTAGTGGGGCCCAATATCGGAGAGGTCGGAGGGCCACCTGGCATCGATCCCAACCTGGAAGGTTTCTGCCTCGGTCTCCTCACCCGGCAGGGAGTTGACAAGAATGCGGTCATCTACGGTCAGAGGGTCAAAGACAACGAATTCCTGATGAATGTGCCGACGATGAGCCTCTATCTCCTTCCGGGCCTTCGGGCTCTCTCTGACGTTTGTAATCTGAGAGGCGGAGTAAAGCCTCGGGCGCTTCGGCTCAAAAAGCAGACGGTACACCATCATGCTCGGATGCTTTGCCGCAAGGTACATATTCTCAATGCTGGACGCTTCAGCGATGAGGTCCGCAACGCCGCATTCGATCTGCCGCCAGTTCAGAAGTTGATGGTGGCGATACGGATATCCTCCGCGCACCAGCCTCTTTCGGCACGAGTAGACATCATCGATAAGCGTGATGCAGATAACGGGGTCTAAGCCCTTGACGGCCTCCGAGGTGCATGGGAATACGGGAATGCTCCCGCACTGGTGGCAGGCATGTAGCGAGATGATGTTCAGGTCGGCGTCTGGCAGCCTGCCGGACATACGGCCGATGGCTGCCGTAACTGCTTCCCGCTGGTTCTTCTGTGTTCGTTTGAGCAGGACGTGCGTGCTGTTACCCAAGTACTCGCGTATATCGAGTATCTGGATTCTGGCGCCTGTCATCTGGGCTTGACAGACGCGCGCCAGAGACTCAGCCGCGGTTACCTTTGCCACCCCCGAGGGGCCAAAGAGGATGACGTTAATCTGGTTTGGGGACGTGGCTTCCCCCCTGGGCGTGAGACACTTAGTCGGCCCCGAGGACTTCCTCCAAGTCCTGCGCGCTCAAGAAGCAACCGTCGACGACGGCAAAAGGTTCGGTCGCCTTCTCCCTTGAGGCGTCAGAGACCGCGAACGTTGCGCCGCACGACTCAAGCAAACCCTCCATATGGCGGCTCTTGCCCGTCTCGTTGCCATACAGTACGACCGGAAACTTGCGCGCCTTGATCTGATCGCCGAAGTCACACATAGAAACACCCTTTCGCGAGGGAAAACGGAGTATTCTCTTCTTCTTTCTCTTGCTGCACTATTATAATCACTATCGGCCGGTTGGCAAGAGGTCTTGACCCGAATACCCTTGGAGCCCCTTGCCCACGTAGAGTGCTTTGGAGGATACCGCCGTCCACGCGAGGCGTCAACTGATTTCCGGTCGGTCCCACGCGGTGGCCCTCAGTCGGCCTCGGGCGTGAAACCGCCGGCTAGGGCCTGGAGCCCTTCGGGGTTCCGAACCGTGAGGACCGGTCCCTCGACCACCACCAGGTCGAGGGCGGCGAGGCGTCCGAGCGCCCGGCTCAGGGTTTCCGGGGCGGTCCCGAGGTGGCGCGCGAGTTCCCCCTTCGCCAGGTCGAGCCGCACTTGGGTGCCCTTCTCCAGCGCGACGCCCTTGCGGCGCGCCAGGTCCGTCACGTACCGCGCGAGCCGGCCCGAGACGTCGCTCAGGGAGAGTTGCTCGACGAGCCCCGCCAACTGGTGGCACAGGCGCGCGAGCGACGTGATGAGCCCGGCCGCAAGGGCCTGGTTCTGCCCCAGTTCCTTTAGGAACGCCCCCCGCGGGAAGAAGGCCAGCCGGCACTCGGAGAGCGTCTCCGCGAACGCGGGAAAAGAGTCGCCCGCGAACATTGCCGCTTCGGCGAACGCCTGGCCCGGCCCGAACGCGTGCAGGATCTGCTGCCGCCCGTCCGTCGAGAGTTTGTACACCTTCACCTTGCCGTCCAGTACGACGTAGAAGCCGTCGGCCGATTCGCCCTGGCGAAAGAGGACCTGGCCGGCCGGGACGCGCCGCTCGACGGCCAGCCGCCCCACGGACTCGCGCGCGGCCTTATCGAGCCCCGCAAACAGCGTCACGTGCTTGAGCATCTCGGCGAGAGCCATTCGAGACGTTGTATCGGAGTGCTGTGGGATTGTCAATCAAGCCGCAAGGGCAAAGTCCGAATGACGAAGCCCGAATGACGAATCAAATCCGAAAACCGAATGACGAAACAGGCACAGTGCCCTTCACCGCTTGGTAAGGCGCACCCAAGTGTTTCGGGTTTCGTTATTCGGAATTCATTCGTCATTCGGATTTCGTGTTTCGTCATTGTTCGCGGCAAATGGGACAAAGAGTCGAGGGCTTGCTCAGTTGGCCCGCGGGTGGGCCGACTCGTAAATCTCCTTCAGCCGGCCGGCCGTGACGTGCGTGTAGATTTGCGTCGTCGAGAGGCTTCGGTGACCCAGGAGTTCCTGGACGGCCCGCAGGTCGGCCCCGCGCTCGAGCATGTGGGTGGCGAATGAGTGGCGCAGGGTGTGCGGCGAAACCTTCGGGTCGAGACCGGCGATCGCGAGGTACTTCGCCAGTTTTCTCCGGATGCTCCGGGTGCTCAGGCGTCGCCCGTGGCGGTTGACGAAGACGGCTTTCTTGTCGATGGGGCCGGCGTCGGCACGGGCCGCCAGGTATCGCTCGAGCGCCCGTAGGGCGTAGGACCCGAGCGGCGCGAGGCGCTCGCGCTTCCCTTTGCCGCGAACCCGGACCACTTCGCCGATCGGATCAACGTGCTCGAGGTCCATCGCCACAAGTTCCGAGACGCGCATGCCGGTGGAGTAGAGCACCTCGAGGATCGCCGCGTCGCGCAGGGCCAGCAAGTCGTCGCCCTTCGTCGCGGCGAGCAGGCGTTCGACCTCGCCGGGCTGTAGGAACTTCGGCAGCCGGCGCTCCTGTCGCGGCGTGCGGATGAGTTTGACGGGGTTGCGGGCGACCTCGCCTTCGCGGGCGAGGAACTTGTAGAACGAGCGGAGCGTCGCGAGTTTCCGTGCGACGGTCGCCCGGCTGTAGTCGGCCCGCTTCAGGTCTGCCAGGTACCGCCTCAGGTCCAGCAGCGCCACCTTTCGGATCCGCTCGGAAACTTCGCGCTCGTCGACGCCGTCTTCCGAGGCGCCGTTGCAGAGAAACTTGGCGAACTGCGCCAGATCGGCCGTGTAGCAGCGCACCGTGTGGGCCGAGAAATTGCGCTCGTGCTCGAGGTACGTCAGGAATTTCTGAAACAAGGGATTTGCCATCGTTCGGCGTTCAATCCTCAGTCTGGTCCTCGCCTTCGACCGAACGGCTCACGAGGTGTTGGTTGATCTGGCGCGAGAGAACGGCGGCGTCGAACCAGTCGAAATCCAGGTCCGGGTTCTCGGCCCAGTGCATCAACTGCGCGATGGCCGCTTCCTCGTCCCCCGGGCCGCAACGCACGAGAAACCGTTCCCGTCCCTTCATCAGGGAAACCTGGTACGCCTGCTTGGCTTTCGCCACGGGACACAATCCTCCGCTGGCTGCCGGAGCGCAGCACGGGTGACCTCGCCACAGGAGATTATCGGCACGTGCGGCCTGCGGGGTTTACGCGAATCCGCTTCCCGGGGGCCCCGGCGGAGTTTGGCGTTGACAGCCCGTCAGCCCCGTGCCTACACTCGCCGACGCCGGTTCTTATCCTTTGGGGGACTTCCGTGGCCGATCTGGTCACCCGATTTCGCGACGTTTTCGGCGACTCCGGGCCCGTGCGGGTGGTCCGCGCTCCCGGCCGGGCGAACCTCATCGGCGAACACACGGACTATAACGGCGGTTTCGTGATGCCGATGGCGATCGACCGGGCCGTCCGCATCGCCCTCGTGCCGCACGACCAGCCCGTCGTTGCGATCCGGTCGGTCCAGTTTGACGAGCAGGCGGAGTTCCGTCCGGGCGAGGCGGAACCGGCCGGTGTGCCGCACTGGCTCCGCTACCCGATGAAGGCGGCTGAGGTCCTCGCGGAGGAGGGGATTGTGCTTCGCGGATTCCGAGCCGTCGTGGACGGCGACGTGCCGGTCGGCTCGGGCCTTTCGTCGAGTTCGGCCTGCACGGTGGCGTCGCTTCTGGCGTTTCTCGTGTCGGCCCGGGCGGACGTGCCGGCGGGGCTCGCTGCCGGCCTTGCCGAGGCGCACGGTCTTTCGACCCGGCGACTGGCGGAGTTGGGCCAGAAGGCGGAACATCGCGTCGGCGTCCTGGGCGGCATCATGGACCAGTTCGTCAGTCTCCATGGCCGGGCGGGCCACGCCATCCTCCTGGACTGCCGCGACCTCTCCTACGAGGCTTTCCCCCTGCCGACGGATCGGGCGAAGGTCGTCATCATGGACTCGGCGGTTCCGCGGCGTCTGACGGAAGGGGCATACAACGAGCGACGCCGACAGTGCGAGGAAGGCGTCGAGCGTCTGCGCGCGTTCGACCCGGCCGTCCGCGAGCTGCGCGACGTGTCGTGGGAACTTTTCGAGGCGCACCAGGAAAGCCTTCCGGAGGTCATCCGCCGCCGATGCCGCCACGTGATTACGGAAAATGCGCGGGTGCTCGAATCGGCCGAGGCGTTGAAGGCCGGCGACCTGGCGCGTTTCGGCGAACTGCTGAACGCGAGCCACGATTCCCTGCGCGACGATTACGAGGTCAGCCGTTCGGAACTGGACCTGCTGGTGGAAATCGCGCGCGGCATCGAGGGCGTGCTGGGTTCGCGACTCACGGGCGCAGGATTCGGAGGGTGTACGGTGACGCTCGCGCGGCCGGAGGCGGTCGAACCGCTCCGGGCTGCTGTGCTCGAACACTATCCGCGGCAGACCGGTCTGGCGCCGCGGATCTGGGTGTCGGAAGCGGCGGCGGGCGCCGCCGTCGAACAATAGCATCGCTCACGAGGGAGCCGGGCATGATCCCGTTCATCCAAAAACTGTGGAGCGGCGAGGACCTCTCGCTCGAGGAATCGCGCGAGGCGATGCGGCTCATCATGGAAGGCCGGGCGACTCCCGCCCAGGTCGCCGCCTATCTCGTGGCGCTTTCCATCAAGGGGCCGACGCCCGACGAAATCGCCGGGGCCGCCCTCGTCATGCGCGAGAAGGCGACGCGCATCGACGTCGGTGACCTTCCGGTCATCGACACGTGCGGCACGGGGGGCACGGGCCGAAAGCCGTTCAACGTTTCGACGTGTGCGGCCATCGTCGCGGCCGGCGCCGGGGCGTACGTCGCGAAGCACGGCAACCGGGGCGCGACGAGCCGGTGCGGCTCGAGTGACGTGCTGGAGGCGCTCGGCGTGAACGTCGAGGCCCCGGTCGAGGTGGTCGCGAGGTCGATCCGCGAGGCGCGCATCGGCTTTCTCTTCGCGCCGCTTCTGCACGGGGCGATGAAGCATGCGGTCCCTGTGCGCAAGGACATCGGCATCCCGACGGTTTTTAACGTGCTCGGCCCGCTGACGAATCCGGCGGGGGCGCGGCGTCAGGTGATGGGCGTCTTCGCGCCGGGCCTCGTCTGTCTGATCGCCGAGGTCATGCTCCGCCTCCAGGTCGAGCACGCGCTGGTGGTCCATTCCTCCGAAGGCCTGGACGAGATCACTCTCTCGGGGCCGACGCACGTCGCCGAGGTCAAAGGCGGACGCATCCGGGAGTACGATGTCACGGCCGCCGACCTGGGCCTCCCGGAAAGCGACCTGGGGGACATGCGCGTCGAGACACCGGCCCAGGGGGCCGAGATCATCCGCGCGATCCTGGCCGGCGAAAAAGGGCCGAGACGCGACGTCGTCCTCGCCAACGCGGGAACCGCCGTCTACGTGGCGGGCCTGGCGCGGACCCCGGCCGAATGCGTTGCCCGGGCGGCCGAGGCTATCGACTCCGGCGCCGCCCGCCGGACCCTCGAGGCCCTGGTCGCCTTGAGCCGATCGGCGGATTGACCCAGCCTCTGGCGCGGACGAGAATCGCTTTGCAGGTTCCCCCGCCGCGCTGGTATTCTTAGGGGCGGTGAGGGGTCCTGTCCGTCGGCCGGCCCGCGGCGTCGAAAGAACCTGCGGTGCACGGCCCAGGCATTGCGGAGCGAGGGCGCGCGATGATCCACTATACCTGCGACATGTGCGGCAAGCCGCTCCTGGCCGACGAAGACACCCGCTACGTCGTCAAGGTCGAGGTGTACGCGGCCTACGACCCGATGGAGATCACCGACGCGGACCTCGCCGAGGACAAGAGCGAGGAGGTCCAGGAACTCCTGGAGCAGATGGCCGACATGGACGCCGAGCAACTCGAGGACCAGGTTCACAAGACCTTCCGCTTCGACCTTTGCCCGGCGTGCCAGGCCCGCTACGTCGAGGATCCGCTCTTTCGGGAAGCGAGCCGGCGGGTGCCGTTCGGTAATAACTGACATTCTCACCGCAGAGGCGCAGAGGACGCAGAGAACGGCAAAAATAGGGGAACGGCAAGCAGCAAAGTATTCAGCATCTTGATTGTTTTTTCTCTGCGCTCTCTGCGTCTCTGCGGTGAGATAATTCGAGGTTGCCATGCCGATGACCATCACGGAGAAGATCATCGCGGCCCACGCCGGACGCGACGCCGTCCGGCCGGGCGAGTTCGTTTACGCCGACGTGGACATCGCCCTCGGCAACGACGTCACCGCGCCGATCGCGATCGAGCGGCTGGCCGAGGCCGGCATCGAACGCGTCTGGGACCGCGAGCGCGTCGCCCTCGTGCCGGACCATTTCACGCCCAATAAGGACATCGCGAGCGCCCAGCAGGCGAAGGTCCTTCGCGACTTCGCCCGACGCCACCGCCTCACCCATTACTGGGAGGTGGGCCAGGTCGGCATCGAACACGCCCTCCTGCCCGAGCAGGGCGTCGTCGGCCCGGGCGACCTCATCATCGGCGCCGACAGCCATACGTGCACCTACGGTGCCCTCGGCGCCTTCGCCACCGGCGTCGGCTCGACGGACTTGGCGGCCGCGATGGCCATCGGCAAGGTCTGGCTCCGCGTGCCCGAGTCCCTGCGCTTCGTCTTCACCGGCAAGCGCAGGCCGTGGGTCTCGGGCAAGGACCTGATTCTCTTTTGCATCGGCGAAATCGGCGTCTCGGGGGCCCTCTACCGGGCGATGGAGTTCGCCGGCCCCGTCATCGAGGCCCTCCCGATGGACGACCGGTTCACCGTGTGCAACATGGCCATCGAGGCGGGGGCGAAGAGCGGCATTATCGCACCCGACCGAATCACGCGCGCGTACGTCGAAGGCCGCCTCGAGCGCGAGGCCCGCTATTACGCGAGTGATGCCGATGCCGCGTATGCCGTCTCCTTCGAGTGGGACGTGACCGGCGTCGGCCCGCTCGTCGCATGCCCGAACCTGCCCGAGAACGTCAAGCCCGTCGAGGACCTCAAGGAGATTCGGGTGGACCAGGTGGTGATCGGCTCGTGTACGAACGGGCGTCTTTCGGACCTCGAGGTAGCGGCCCGCATCCTCAAGGGCCGCCGGGTGGCCGACGGCGTCCGCTGCCTCGTTTTCCCTGCGACGCCGACCATCGAGCGCGAGGCGCTTCGGGCCGGGTATCTGGAGATCTTCCTCGAGGCCGGCGCGGTCGTCTCGCCGCCGACCTGCGGGCCGTGCCTGGGCGGCCACATGGGCGTCCTGGCCGAAGGCGAGGTCGCCCTCGCGACCACCAATCGCAACTTCACCGGCCGAATGGGCCACCCGAAGAGCGAGGTGTACCTGTCGAACCCGGCGGTCGCGGCCGCCAGCGCCGTCCTCGGGCGCATCGCGCACCCGGACGAGGTCGCCCGGTAAGTCGAGCCGCCGCCGTAAGGCGGCGGGGATGATCACCGCGACCTTACGGTCGCGGCTCGAAGTCGCAAGGAGGGCTCTGTCTTGCTCAACCTCCGCGAACATTCGGACCGTGTCCGCGCCGGGCTTAAGCGGCTCCTGGAAAGCCCGACGCACGAACTCGGCCGATGGGGCCGCCTGGCCGTCTATCAGATCCGCCTGTGGCGCTTTTGCGGCCGACAACTCCGACGCGACCGTCTCGTCACGGTGGCCGGCGACCTCACGTTCAAGACGCTGCTGAGTTTCATCCCGATCTTCGTCATCTTCCTTCTGTTCATCAGCGTTTTCTCGCCCGGCGTCGAACTCGAGAACCAGGTCCAGGAACTCCTCCTGAAGGCCGTGCGGGCCGACGGCATCCGCATGACCGTCGGCGGCGAGGAGGTCGGACTCCAGGAATACATCAAAAAACTCGTCGCCAGCGCACGCCAGCGGGTCGACACCGCCGCCATCACCGGCATCGTGTTCCTCTTCGTCCTCGCCATCAACGTCCTGATGACGGTCGAGGCGGCGGTGAACCGCATCTGGCACATCGACGAGCGCCGGTCCCTCTGGCGCAAACTCTTGATGTTCTGGCTGATCCTGACGCTTGCTCCGCTTGCTGCGGTTGTGGCGGTCTATGCGATCCGGTACCTGGTGGAAGGGGCGGCCGCGGTGGCGCCTTGGCTGCTCGTTGTGGGCGAGTGGTCCGTCGGGTTGGCCGCCGCGTGGTTCGTCCTTTTCATCTTCTACAAGTTGCTCCCCAACCGCGAGGTCAACTGGCGCTCCGCCCTGACCGGGGCCGTCGTCGCCGGCCTCCTCTGGCACGTGATCGCGAAGACGGCGTTCGCGATCTATCTTCGTCACGCCACAGGCTACGGGACGCTGTACGGCAACCTGGCGGTGATCCCGCTCTTTTTCCTCTGGATTTACGTCACGTGGATTTTCGTCCTGTTCGGCGCCGAACTCGCCTACGTCATCCAGAACTTCAAAGACCTCGCGCGGGCCGAAGCCGACGAGGAGGAGCGCCGTCGCGGCCGGTTTCTTGCGGCCGACTTCGCGGCGCTCGTCGTGGCCTCCGTCTGCGCCCGCCGATTTCGCCGCGGCGAGGGACCCACGCCGATCGCCCGCCTGATCGACGCCACCGGCCTCGGACAGGACGGTCTGGAGGAAATCCTCGGCCGGATGGAATCGGCCGGCCTCGTGGCCCGGACGCCCGTCGGCGAGGCCGTGGCCTACCTGCCCGCGCGCGAGCCCGGCCGGATGCGCATCGCCGACGTGATGCGTGCGGCCCGGAGCCGGCTCCCGAGCCCCGCCGACGCCGACTACATGCCCATCCATCGCGAGGCGCGGGCCGTCTACGAGGCCCTGCGCTCCGCCGATCGCGATCCCGCCGGCCGGACCACCGTCGCCGACCTCGTGGACCGGGCGGACGCCCCGCCCGCCGAGCGGAAAGAGGAATCGCCAGGAGGCTGAGTTATAATAGAGAAGGAGAGCCGACCACCGCGCCGGAAAGGAGACAAGCCATGGACGTCGCCAAGTTTCTCAAGAAACAGAAGGTCAAGTTCCAGTTGCGCCACCATCCCGCGCGGTACACCGCCCAGGAGGTGGCGGCCGCCGAGCACATCACCGGCGAAGAGGTCGCCAAGGTCGTCATCGTCAAAGCCGACGACTCCTTCGCCATGTGCATCCTTCCCGCCACGTATGTCCTCGACATGAAGCGGGCGAAGAAGGCGCTCGGCGCGAAAAGCGTCCGCCTGGCGACCGAGGAAGAGATCGCCGGCCTGTTCCCCGACTGCGAGGTCGGCGCCATGCCCCCCTTCGGCGCCGAGTACAACCTGCCGGTTTACGTCGAGGAGCATCTGTCGGTCGACGAGCAGATCCTCGTCCCCGCCGGCACGC
The DNA here is from genome assembly GCA_049678285.1 of Phycisphaerae bacterium. GTDB lineage: Bacteria > Planctomycetota > Phycisphaerae > FEN-1346 > FEN-1346 > JAPLMM01. Next base: position 465 of record JBAUDW010000082.1, on the reverse strand, counting down.
ACGAGGACTCCGTCCTCCTGGCCTGGGCGGATTACGAGCGCCTCGCCCAGCCGAAGGTCGCCTCGTTCGGCACTCACGTGGATTGAGAGCGCGACGAAGCCCAGGGATTGCAATCCCTGGGCTTCGTGGTCTATGGGATCGCGCTCATCGTGTAGGTCATCCACTCCGCCGGAGCGGTGCGCACGAGGATGAGGCTCTCGCGCCGGCCGTCCGAAAAGTCGCGCACCAGGTCCAGGCGGTACCGCATCCGGTAGTCCTTCCGCACCGGTCCCATCCAGGCGGCCTTCGCCTCCAGGCCGGCCGGCGCCTCCTGCCAGAACCGGAAGGCCTCCGCCGCAGCGTCGCGCGAGAGGTCCGGTTTGAAATGCGTTGCCCGTCGGCCTCGCCGGCCGCCGAGGCGGGCCCCGGCCGGGCCGGCTGCCTCGCCCGGGCGCCAACCTTCCACGCGCGCGAGGAGGTCCGCGC
>JBAUDW010000081.1:0-31034 GCA_049678285.1 Phycisphaerae bacterium | reverse complement strand
CACCGCGCCTCCGCTTACCTGTCGAGGCGCGAAGTTGACAAAGTATCACTAGTTCGGATCCCGGCGCGCCGGGACCGCCGGAGACCCTGTCGTGCATCATATGATGCTGGATCAATTCGCGGCACAGCAGACGCCGGTGCGCCGGCTCGATCCGGTGGCGAAGACGGTGGCGGCGATCGTCTTCATCCTGGCCGCGGTCCTGGTGCGGAAGGACCACCTGTTGCCATTCACTCTCCTCGCGGCCGCGCTCGCCGTCTATCACGCCGTCGGAAAGGTTCCGTTGCTGTACACGCTCAAGCGGATGCTGATGGTTTCTCCATTCGCCCTGGCGATCGTAGCGCTTTTCCCATTTCTCGAGCCGGGGCGGGTGGTGTGGACGCTGCGATTGGGCCCGTGGGCGGCGAGCGTGACCGACGCCGGCCTCCTGCGCGCCGGCCATCTGGGGTGCACGTTCGCCCTGTGCGCGGTGACGACGCTTCTCCTGCTGGCCACGACTCCGTTTCAGGAGGTTCTGAGCGCGCTGGCGCGGCTTCGCGTGCCGCGGGCCTTCGTCGTCCAGTTGGCGTTCCTCTATCGCTACCTCTGGGTGCTGCTGGACGAGTTGATGCGTATGCGGCGGGCGCGTGCGGCGCGAGACGGCGGACTCGGGCCCTGGTCGCTCCGTTTCCGCAGCCATGCGGGCGTGGTCGGGGTCCTGTTCCTTCGGACCTATGACCGGGCGGAACGGATTTACTGGGCGATGGCGGCCAGGGGATTCGACGGCCGGCTCCCCGCGCCGCCGACGCAGCGAATGACCTCCAAGGACGCGGTCTTTCTGTGCGGCGTCGCTGCACTGGCGGCCGCCACGTTGACTCTGGACCGATTGGCCTATGGCTGAGCCGAGCCTCGAACTCGTCGACGTCCGGTACCGCTACCACGCGGGGGCGGAGGCGCTCCGCGGCGTGACGTTCTCGGTGGCGGCCGGCGAGCGCGTCGGCCTCGTGGGCCCGAACGGCGCGGGCAAAAGCACGCTGCTCCTGACGATTGCCGGCTTCCTCCCGGCCGAGGGTCGCATCCGCGTGGCCGGGCACACCCTCAACCGCTCGACGGTCCGCGACGTGCGCCGCCACCTCGGCATCGTCTTTCAGGACCCCGACGACCAACTCTTCATGCCGCGCGTCGGCGAGGATGTCGCGTTCGGACCGCTGACGATGGGCCTCGCGCCGGCCGAGGTGCAGGCCCGGACGGCGGAGTCGCTCGAGGCGGTCGGCCTGGCGGGCTTCGACGACCGTTCGCCGTACCACCTGTCGCAGGGCGAGAAACAGCGTGCGGCCCTGGCGACCGTGCTGGCGATGCGGCCGCAAATCCTCGCCCTCGACGAACCGACCGCGGGTCTCGACCCTCGGGCGCGTCGGCGGCTCATCGCCCTCCTCCAGAACCTCACCACCACGATGCTCGTGGTCGGGCACGACCTCGACCTCATCCTGGACGTGTGCGGGCGAGCCATTCTACTCGACCGCGGCCAAGTCGCGGCAGACGGACCCGCTGCGGAAATGTTGCGCGACGCGAGGCTTCTGGAGTCGCACGGCCTGGAACTGCCGTTGAGCCTGGAGGCCCGGAGCAGTCAATCCCTACCGAAAAAAACCGGGTGACGCCAACCGCGACACCCGTTGCAGCCCGCTTGCGCGTTCTCGCAACGTTGTTTTCCAAGGCTATTCCAGGATCGCGCGCGTGAGGCTCCGTGGCTCATGTTATTGTATCTCCAGAGCCGCATACCGGCGGGCGTACTCAATCTGGTCGTCCGTGAAGCCCACAATCACGCGGCGGCTGAGCACCATGATGGTTGAGTAGTGCACGCAGGGCACTTCTTCAAACCCTTTGCCAAGGTCCTGCTTGAAGTCGAAGGACTCATAGGCCGAGTTAACCCTCCACACCCGCGCCAGCGGCACGGAGAAGGGCCAACGTTCCGCCGGCGGGTCCAGTTCATGGATTGCCCGCACGGCCAGGTCGCACACGCGCGTGTACATGGCAAGCCAGGCCCACCGGCTTTTCTCTTCCGGGTCCGGGGTCCCTTCGGTAGGTTCCTTGGAAGGTCTCTTGTCGTCGAGCGCCTTGGCGATGAGCGGAACCAGAGACCTGTCTTCCAAGCGGGCGGCCAGGAGGATGCCCCAGAGCCGCTGCTGAGGGTCCTCCTCCTGCTCGATGGCCGCACGGATTTCCCGCAAGGGGGCCGCTTCCCCCAACTGCGCCAGAAGGAGCAGGATGTCGGAGCGGGTCAGATTGATGTTTGCATTAGCGCAAGAATACAGGGGCGGGGCGCCCGGCTTTGGAGTTTTGTATCGGCGGTCGTAAAGCCTGCGGATCGCCGGCAGGTCGGCCGGGGTCGCAAGCCCTTGCTTCATCTGCGTGTAGCCCTGCCGGCCGTCCGACGCGAAAAACCATTGGCGAACCGCCTGGGCATAGCGGTCCCGTTCGGCCGGGGAGAGGGCGTCGGCGTTCCGCTCGCACCACTGCACGGCCCTTCCCCGCACGGAATCGGAGTCGGCTTCCAGGTTCTTGACAGCCAAGGCGCGCAGGCAATCGCATTTCAAGTCGCTTCCGGCTACTAGCAAATGATTGACCAGGTACAAATGATTGTGCAGGTTCTGCGACTTTCTCTCCTCCGCCTGGCGGATGGCCTCCTTGAACCATGCTTCCTGCCCGTATAGATCAGCCAGCGCCTTCCGGGCCTCGAAAGAGGTAGCGCCAGCAACAACGCCATGGAGTGGGATATCATCGAGATAAGCGGCAACGTCGGCTTCCAGGGCTTCCGGAGAGACGGGGTAGCTCGTGAGCAGAGACGTGTCTTTCAACTTGGCGGCCATGAGGATGCCCCAGAGCCGCTGCTGAGGGTCCTTCTCCTGCTCAATGGCCGCACGGATTTCCTGGAGGGCGGCCGCGTCGCCCAACTGCACCAGAAGGAGTAACAACCTGCTGGTCTCAGACCACAAGGAGTAAAGGTGCGGGTCGCCCGGCTTTGGAATCTTGTATCGGCGGTCGTAAAGACTGCGGATCGCCGGCAGGTCGGCGGGCGTCGCGAGCCCTTGCTTCATCTGCGTGTAGCCTTCCCGGCCGTCCGACGCGAAAAACCATTGGCGAACCGCCTGAGCGTAGCGGTTCCGTTCGGCCGGGGAGAGCGCGTCGGCGTTCCGCTCGCACCACTCCACCGCGTTTCGCCGCATGTAATCGGAGTCGGATTCCAGGTTCTTGACGGCCAAGGCCCGCAGGCAATCGTATTTCGGGATGCTTCCGGCTGCGAGCAAATGATTGAGCAGGTCCTCCGACTTTCGATCCTCCGCCTGGCGGATGGCCTCCTTGAGCCACACCTCCTGGCCATATAGGTCATACAGGGGCTCTAGAGTCACGCCGTCGCCGCGCAGTCTGAAATCGAGATAAGCGGCGACGTCGGCCTGGAGCGAGACGGGACGGCTCATGCGGTCGTTCACTTCGGCCCGGCGCTTCCTCCAGCGCTCCTCGCTTCGCAACAGTTTTACCTTCTGCGGGTCGCGCTCCTTCAGTTCCTCGGCCGCATCCCGGTCGCCCAGTTCCGCCAACAGGCGCAGCATCCACATGGCCCGCAAGGCATCCTTTACTTCTTGCGACAGCGGTTGTACGGGCCGATCATCCTCAAGCGGCGTGTCGATGACGGGCGGGAGGAACCGGCGGTAATGGGCCTCGTAGATTTCCCGCACCATGGGGGCGTCCTCGCGGGCTCTGATGGTGAACATTTCGCCCCGGCATTCCTCGCCCTTGGATTCGGCGAAGCGGCGGCGGATGATATCCCCGGCTTTCTTGCGGAGGTCTTTCGGAACACTGGGCCACCACCGGGTGTACCCGCGGGCCGCCGCCAACCGCAGCGCTTCGGAGGGAGAGTCCAGCGCCTCGCGGGCCATGTCGGCCAGGGGACCCTCGACCATGAGAACGCTCTTGGCATGATCGAGCACGTAGAGGGTGAGCGTTTCGGAGTTCCGCGTGCGGGCTTGCCGCGCCATCTCCCGTATGAACTCTTTCGTTCCGTACTTCGAAAGGAGGGGCCGGATATCCGGCTCCTTTCCCGCTTGGACGGCATCGAAGTACTCCTTCGTTCGGAACCCCCCGTACTTCATCGCGTTTCCCGCTTCGACGGCGTCCAGGTGCTCGGCGGCGGCCTGTTGGATCGTTTGCTTCTCGGCGCCGACGCCGGCGCCGCCCGGAGCCGGGGTCGCGCCGAGCGCGAGGGTGGATGTAACCATCAAGTTCCCAACGATAATTGCCAGGGTCATGATCCCTCTCATCAGCGTCATCGACACCCTCCTTCCACTTCCAGGTCGACGACGGCCTGGTCCTTCCATAACGTCGACGCCGGACCAAGCATGGCCTCGGCCTCCCCATTCGTCAAGGTGCCGTCACGGTCCTCTGCGTCCTTTATCCCATAGAACCTGACGTTCCGCTCGATGCGTTGTTTCACGGAAACCAGGACTTCGGCGAAGGTGATCTGGGTATCGTCGCCGGGCCGAGGTTTTTTGCGTTGCGGCCGGCGTGGCTGACCTTTAGGCTCGGGCCCAGACCAAGCAGGGGAGGCGGACGTGGACGCATTGACGCGCGCGTTGGTGGAGTCGGCGAAGGCGGTGTTCGATCCGCCGGGACCGGTCCTTGAGATCGGGTCGCTCCAGGTCCAGGGCGAGGCGGTCGGCGACCTTCGCCCCCTCTTTCCGGGGAAGGAATACGTCGGCTGCGACATGCAGGCGGGCCCCGGCGTGGACCGGGTGGAACGGCTCGAGTCGCTTTCGCTGCCCGACGGGTGGGCGGGAACGGTCCTCTGTCTGAACGTGTTCGAGCATGCCTGGGACTTCCGACGCGGCGCCGAGGAAATCCGGCGCGTGACGGCCCCGGGGGGATTGGCACTCGTCGTCACGCTCTTTGAGTTCCACATCCACGCCTACCCCGAGGACTACTGGCGCTTTACGCCGCAGGCGCTCGAGCGATTGTTCGACGGTTTCGAGAGCGTCCTCGTCGGCTGGCAGGGGCATCCGAAGACGCCGCGCCTGGTGTTCGCCCTGGGCCTCAAGGCGTCGCCGGAGAACCTCGAGGAATTGGCGGAGCAGTGGCGCTCGGAGACGCTGGCGCGGTGGACCGAGCGACCGCCGCTCTGGGACCGCATTCGTGCGGGCGTCGGCGGGGCGCTCTTGGGGAAGCGAGGCTTCCGCCGGATTCGCCATTGGCGCGACGTTGTGATCCGCCCGGCGGGTGGTGCTTGAGCCTGTAGGGCTCAAACAATCAAGCCCAGGGCAACGCCCTGGGTTCTCAAGAGGTTCGGCTCTCTGCCCAAGCCCTGAAGGGGCGTCACAAGCCTTTTTGCTTGTCCCGCCCCTTCAGGGCTTCCTGTCTTGGAAAAGGACGAATTTCTTACTTACGTGCGTTTTTACGGGCCGAAGTACGCCCAAAACCGTCGCTAGCGATGCCGTCCGCCCTAACGGATGGCGAACTCAATCTCGCTGGTCCCTATACCGTCTGGCATCAAAAATAAGTAAGGCGTCCCCGGAACTCCGTCATTGAGCATCACTTCGTCTAGTCTCCCTGGTTCATCAACTTAGTAAACTCATCCACGGGAATGTCACGACCAGTCGCCTGATTCAGTTTCTTATGCACGCACGCCATGACACTATTGAATTGATCCTCTTCCGACAACGTCCTTCCCTGAGTCTGTGTCATAGCAACCACCTGCATCACGCATTCTACTTGGAACTTCTTGAAGAGGGCTGGCAGGTTCAGGTCGTCAATTGGAGCAGCGACGTCTTCTACGACGATGGCCTTGGTTACCGGGGTTGATGTCTTAGGCACCTCGATCATCGCCGAGCAATGAGTGCATTTCACCTTCATACCAGCATGAGTCTTGTTAGTGACTAAGTGGGCGTCACAGTTCGGACATGAGAAATGAATGTGTCCCAACAGTGACTCCAAAACCTCTTGGGCCACGGCGCCGACTTCTCCCCCTTCGCAAGCAATGTCTTCGAGTGTCTGAATGGCAGATGGATCACCTATGGACAACAGCACGGGAACCAACCAGACACGCCCTCGGTCTGTGTTCGCCCGCAATCTCTCGCAGATGACGGGAACCGCCCTACTTCCCATACGATCGAGCACGCTAGCAGCAAGAATCTTTTCTGGACTGCCATTATTCCGCAACAAGATGTCACACATAGCTTTGGCCGCGAGTTCCCCTTCCTCGGCGAGTTCGTCAAGGGCGCGGAGGTAGAGCTTGTCGACGTCATCCGGTTCCTCCTTCCCTTTCAGAACTTCGATGACCTTGCAACAGCGCAGAAGATCATTCAGCATAGTTTCACCTATCTGGTCTCTAGGGAGGAAACCCCCGATGACCATCGACCGAATCACCTTCTTATAGTCATCCGGATCGCCGGAACGTTTCACCAACCGCTTACGAAATGGCCACATCGTGGTCTTCCTTTCGATATTGCATCCGCCGCCGAACTAGGGTTTATCCAGACCGGCATAAAACCTTTTGCCAGCTGTTTTGTCAGAGTTCTGGGGACGCCATACTTATCTCGTTTTTCCCATTTTGCCCCAGGGTTACCCGACGTTTCAAGACCTACCTGCCGGCATCCTTCTCGCCGGGGCGAGGCAGGTACGTTCTCGATAGCAGGAGTATACATCGTCCGGCGTCGCGTTGCAAAGACCCTTGCGGACCGAAGCGCGAGCAGTTGGGTCACATGGCCGTCTGAAAAACGCACGGCCGTGGCACACAGCGTTCATGTTTTCGCCAGCGAAAGCATGGCACCCGCCGCGCAAAAGTCCGAATGGCACCCGCGCGGGGGATAAACCCCCGCGCTACTTGCGGCCCTTCTTGGTCGCCTTCTTCGCGGACTTTTTCGGCTTCGCGGCGGCGTCCTGGACCGCCACCTGGGCGGCGGCGAGGCGCGCAATCGGCACGCGGAACGGCGAGCAGGAGACGTAGTCCATTCCGACCTTGTGGCAGAAGTGGATGGATGCGGGGTCGCCGCCGTGCTCGCCGCAGATGCCGACCTTGAGTTTCGGCCTCGTCGCGCGCCCGCGCTCGATGCCGATGCGGATCAGTTCGCCGATGCCCGCCTGGTCGATCGTCTGGAACGGGTCGGCCGGCAGGATTTCCTTCTTGAGGTAATCGGGCATGAAGGCGCCGATGTCGTCGCGCGAGAAGCCGAAACCCATCTGCGTCAGGTCGTTGGTGCCGAAGGAGAAGAACTCGGCGGCCTCGGCCATTTCGCCGGCCGTCAAAGCCGCGCGCGGGATCTCGATCATCGTGCCCACGAGAAAATCGAGTTTCTTCAGGCCGAACTTCTTCATGACCTCGGTCTTGACGCGCGCGATGATGTCGGCCTGGTCGCGGATCTCAGCGACGGAGCACGTCACCGGGATCATGATTTCCGGATGGGCCTTGACGCCCTCTTTGTGGAGTTCGGCCGTGCCCTCGAGAATGGCCCGGACCTGCATCTCGGTAACCTCGGGGTAGGTGATTCCCAGCCGCACGCCGCGGTGGCCCATCATCGGGTTCGTTTCGTGAAGTTGCTCGCCGCGTTTGCGGATCTCGGCGACGTCGATGCCGAGGCTATCGGCGAGTTCCCTCTGGACCGCTTCGTCGCGCGGCACGAACTCGTGGAGCGGCGGGTCCAGGAGGCGGATCGTCACGGGGTAGGGGGCCATCGCCTTCAGGGTGCCCTTGAGGTCGGACTTGACGTGCGGGAAAAGTTCGTCGAGGGCGGCCCGCCGTTCGGCCTCGTTGCCGGCGAGGATCATCTTGCGGAGTTTGAAGAGCGGCACCTCGGCCCCTTCGCCGTAGAACATGTGCTCGGTGCGCACCAGGCCGATGCCTTCGGCCCCGAAGGTGCGGGCCACGCGGGCGTCCTCCGGGGTGTCGGCATTGGCGCGGACGCCGAGTTGGCGGACCTGGTCGCAGGCCTTGAGAAACTCGACGAGTCGCGGATTCTCGGGGTCGGGATCGACGGTCGGCAGTTTGCCGGCGTAAACGACGCCCTTGGTTCCGTTCAGCGAGATCCACTCGCCCTCGCGGAGGACCGTGGCGTCGGCGGAGATGGTCTTGTCGCCGGCGTGGATCTTGAGGGCCCCCGCGCCGACGATGCAGCACTTGCCCCATCCGCGGGCGACGAGGGCGGCGTGGCTCGTCATGCCGCCGCGAGCCGTCAGAATCGCCTTCGCGGCCCGCATGCCTTCGACGTCCTCGGGGTTGGTTTCCTCTCGGCAGAGGATGACGACCTCGCCGCGTTCAGCCCACTGGACGGCGTCGGCGGCCGTGAAGACGATGCGTCCGGCGGCGCCGCCCGGCCCCGCGGGCAAGCCCTTGGCGAGAACGGCGGCCTTGCGTTCCGCCTGCGGGTCGAGGATGGGATGCAGGAGTTCGTCGAGTTGCGCGGGCGTGACGCGCGTGACACCGATTGCTTTCGCGATGAGGCGCTCGCGCATCATTTCCACGGCCATGCGAAGGGCGGCCGGGCCGTTGCGCTTCCCGGTCCGCGTCTGAAGCATCCAGAGCCGACCGTCCTGGATCGTGAACTCGATGTCCTGCATGTCGCGGTAATGTTTTTCGAGGCGGTTGCGGATCCGGACGAGTTGGGTGTAAACCTTCGGCATGGCGTGCTGGAGGCTCTGGAGTCCGGCCGAGTGTTCCGACCGCGTGTCCTCGTTCAGCGGATTGGGCGTGCGGATGCCGGCGACGACGTCCTCGCCCTGGGCATTGGGAAGCCATTCGCCGAAGAACTTGTTTTCGCCGGTGGCGGGGTTCCGCGTGAAAGCCACGCCGGTCGCGGAGTTATTGCCCATGTTGCCGAAGACCATGGCCTGGACGTTGATGGCGGTGCCCCACGCGTCGGGGATGCCCTCGATGCGGCGATAGGAGATGGCGCGCTTGCCGTTCCACGACTGGAACACGGCGCCGATGGCGCCCCAGAGTTGCTCCTGCGGGTCGTCGGGGAACGCCTTGCCGAGGACCTCTTTCACCTTGGCCCGGTAGATGCCGGTGAGTTCTTCCAGTTGGCCGGCCGTCAGGTCGGTGTCGTTCTTCGCCCCGACGCGTTCTTTCATCTTCGCCATTTCATGTTCGAGTTGATGGCGGATGCCCTTGCCTTCAGCGGGTTCGATGCCGGCCGCCTTCTCCATGACCACGTCGGTGTACATAGTGATGAGGCGCCGGTAGGCGTCCCACACGAAGCGGGGGTTCTTCGCCAGGCGGACCATGCCGGGAATCGTCGCGGTCGTCAGGCCGATGTTCAGCACCGTCTCCATCATGCCGGGCATCGAAGCGCGGGCGCCCGAGCGGCACGAAAGGAGCAGGGGATTCTCCACGTCGCCGAACCGCGCGCCCATGACCTTCTCGACGCGGGCGAGGGCCTGGTCCACCTGGCCCGTGAGTTCCTTGGGATACCGCCGCCTGTGCTTGTAGTAGTGGGTGCAGACCTCGGTGGTGATGGTGAACCCGGCCGGAACGGGGATGCCGAGATTGGTCATTTCGGCCAGATTGGCCCCTTTGCCGCCGAGGAGTTCCTTCATGTCGGCCCGGCCGTCGGCCTTGCCGTCGCCGAAGAAATAGACGTACTTCCTTGCCTTCGCCATCGTGCTTCTCCCTTTTTCTGTCTGTGCGATCGCTCGACCCAGAGGCTCTCGACGGGCCGTTTTCCGCCTTCCGTACGGCCCCTCTAACTAAATGGCGCGCCTTTCCACGGGCGCGCCACTCAGAGGTGACTGGTATTTTTAGCACCTTGGGCCGCCCGCGTCAACCCTTTTCCGCCTGTGGGTGGCATGCTCACCCTGTTCCGGGTGGGCATGCGCCTTTCGCAAGCCGCATGCTCACGCAACGGCACAGCGTGAGCATGCCACCCAACGTCACGGCAACCCGAGCATCTTGTGAATCTGAAGGTTCAGGCGGATCCCGGCGCGCCGGGACGCGCCGGGATCTTCGATCAGCCACCCTGCCAGCGCCTTCGGGTCCAGGAGCGGCCGGGCGGCCCCGAACAGAACGGGGCACCTCGCAAGAAGGCCGTGCGATTCGACCACTTCCTTGGCCCAGTCGTAATCCGGCCGGCCCGTGAGGACGAACTTCACCTCGTCGCGCGGGGTCAGGCGCTCCAGGTTCCGCCAGTCCATGCGGTCGGCCATCCCAGACCCGGGCGTTTTTATGTCCACGATCCGCCGGGCGCGCGCGTCCACGAGGTCAATCGGATGGGCGCCCGACGTTTCGACCATCACTTCGCGGCCACGCCGGACCAACTCGACGACAAGGGCGTTAACGTCCTCGGCCTGGAGGAGCGGCTCGCCGCCGGTAATCATGCACCAGGGCAGGCCCGTTTCGTCCAGGCGGGCGAGGACCTCGGCAACGGTCATGTCGCGGCCGGCATCGGTGGGGCGGGCGTCGGGCGTGTCGCAATACGAGCACGCGAGGTCACAACCGGCGACGCGGACAAACGCCATCGGCAAACCGACGCGCGTCGTCTCGCCCTGGATGCTCCGAAAAATCTCGAATACGCGCATTCGTTCGTCCAAAGAAAGGTGTTTTAAACGCAGAGGACGCGGAGATCGCAGAGAGAAAAGGGGGTTAGGACAAAAACCAAAACAATCCCTTTGTCGTTTTTCCTTAATTCCTGCAGTTCTCTGCGGTCTCCGCGTTCTCTGCGTTGAAACAACCTTTTACATCCGGTCGGCAACCTCGATGCCCAGGAGGTCCAGACCCTTGGCGATCGTTCGCGCCACGAGGTCGCACAGTTTCAGCCGGGTCGCACGCACCGGCTCCTCGCTCTTCAGCACCGGACACGCCTCATAGAACGCCGTGAACGCCTGCGCCAGGTCGTACAGGTAGGCCGCGAGGACATTCGGCTGGTAGCCGTCGAGGGCACGCTGGAGCGTCTCGGGGAACCGCAGGAGCATCTTCCCGAGGGCCAGTTCCTCCGGTGCCGCCAGAGGAATGGGGTCAGCGTCGGCCCGATGGTCCTCGGCCTCGTGGCCGCCCTTGCGGAAAATGCTCCGGACGCGCGCGTAGGCGTACTGCATGTAGGGGGCGGTGTTGCCCGCCAGCGAGAGCATCTTCTCCCACGAGAAGACGTAATCGCTCGTGCGGTTCTGCGCGAGGTCGGCATACTTGACCGCCCCGATGCCGACTTTGTGCGCGATGTCTTTCTTCTGGTCGTCCGACAGCGGCTGGGCGCGGTCGAGGGCCACGTCCTCGGCGTTCTTTTGCGTCACGAGGTCCAGGGCGCGTTTCTCGGCCTCGTCCAGGAGGTCCATCAACTTGACGGTTCCGCCCTCGCGCGTCTTGAACGGTTTGCCGTCGGGCCCCATCATCGTGCCGAACGCGACGTGGACGAGTTCGTGCTTGCCGCGCTTCGCGAATTCGGCTTGGTACGCGCACTCAAAGAGCATGCGAAAATGCAGCGCCTGCCGCGCGTCCACCACATACAGGATGCGGTCGGCGTGCAGTTCATTCACGCGATAGCGTATGGCCGCCAAATCGGTCGTCGCGTAAAGGTATCCCTCGTCCGATTTCTGGACAATCAGCGGCAGCGGCTCGCCGTCCTTGCCTTTGAACCCCTCCGGGAATACACACTGAGCGCCCTCGGACTCGGTCAGGAGGCCCTTCTCCCGCAGCACCTTGACGATGTCGGGCAGAACGTCATTGTACGCGCTCTCGCCACGGATGTCGGCGTCGGTGAGGAGCGCGCCGAGGCGGTCATAGACCAAGCGACAGTGGTCCATTGACACTCTTAGCAGGTTCTCCCACAACTCGACAATCTCCGGCATGCCACCCTGCAGCCGAACCACGATATCCCTGGCGCAACCGGCGAACTCTTGGTCTCCGTCAAACCGTTTTTTTGCCCGCCTGTAGAACTCCTCAAGGTTCTGCAGCGCGCTGTCTGTAGAATCCTCGATGGGGTCATGCGCGTCACAGTTGGTGGTCATCCACTCCATGAGGTACGCCACCAGCATCCCAAACTGTGTTCCCCAGTCGCCGACGTGGTTCTGCTTGACGACCGTGTGGCCGACGAATTCGAGCATCCGCACGAGCGCGTCGCCGATGATCGTCGAGCGCAGGTGGCCGACGTGCATCTCTTTGGCGAGGTTCGGGGCCGAATAGTCCACCACCACCGTCTCAGGTCGCCACGGCGACTCGCCTATGGCGAGCCGTTCGACCGCCTCGACGCCCAGCCGATCATCCTTGTCCGCACACACCCGCCCGAGTTCAGCGCCTAGCCACTCCGGCCGCAGACGCAGGTTGATGAACCCCGGCCCAGCGACCTCGGGCGCCTCCGCAAGTTCCGAAACGTCGAGGCGTTTGACGATTTGCTCGGCGACCTCGCGCGGGTTCTTTCCGAGGCGTTTCGCCAGCACCATCGCCCCGTTGGCCTGGTAATCGCCGAAACTCGGGTCCTGGGCAGGCAAGACGAGGGCAGGGGCCCCCTCAGCCTCGGGAAAGGCTGCGTGCATCGCCGCCTCAACTCTTTTTTCGAGCAGCCGTTGGACGTTCGGCATAAAATCTTTCTCACCGCAGAGACGCAGAGATCGCAGAGAACAGCAAAGAAAGGGGAACGAAAGTCGTTTTGCCGTTGTTGCTAAATCCTCCCTCTGCGTTCTCTGCGTCTCTGCGGTTCAATCACGTTTCCGTTTCGCGTGGTTTCCATCCCCGTTGCCAAGGCACGCGCGGGGCGTCGCCCCACAGGAGTTCCAGGTCGTAGTACCGGCGCGACTCGTCGTTGAAGAGGTGCAGGACGACCTCGACGTAGTCCTGGAGCACCCACCGGCCGGAGTCGGCGCCCTCGAAGCCGAACGGCCGCTCGTCCATGGCCTTGGCGGCGTCGCATGCGTGGCCGGCGGCGGCGCGCATCTGGCGGTCCGACGTGCCGGTCGCCAGAACGAAAAAGTCCGTCACGGGCGACAGGCGCCGGAGGTCCATCACGACGACGTCGCGGCACCGGTTTTCGGCACAGGTCCGCGCCAGGGCGACGGCCAGCCGGCGGGAGGTTCCCTTTCGGCCGGTCCCGCCCGAAGTGGTCTTGCGCTTCGCCATTACTGGGCCAAGTGGTTCCAAGCGATTCCCAGCAGGTCGCCGATCTTCGGGCCGAACTTGACAACGAGGCCGGCAAAGACGACGCTGACCATGCTCATCAACTTAATCAAGATGTTGAGCGACGGTCCGGACGTATCCTTGAACGGGTCGCCGACCGTATCGCCGACAACCGCTGCCTTGTGGGCGTCGGACCCTTTGCCGCCCAGATGGCCCTCCTCGATGTACTTCTTTGCATTATCCCATGCCCCGCCGGCGTTCGCCATGAAAATGGCGAGAGCGAAGCCGCTCGTCAGCCCTCCCACTAAGAGGCCCAGCACGCCGGTCACGTCCAGGACAAGCCCCAGGCCGATCGGCACGATGATCGCGAGCAGGCTCGGCAGGACCATCGCTTTCTGGGCGCCGGTTGTGGCGATGGCGACGCACGAGGCGTAATCCGGCTTGGCCGTGCCCTCCATGATACCGGCAATGGTGCGGAACTGGCGGCGAACCTCTTCAATCATGCTTCCGGCCACGCGGCCGACGGCCTGCATCGTCAGCGCGCAGAACACAAACGCCAGAAGGACCCCTGCGAACACGCCGAATAGAAACTTTGGGTTCATCGGCGTGACACCGTAATAGCGCATGAAGTCGAGCATGCCGGCCTGATGCTCGCCGATGTCGTCCAACTTCTGCTTGGCCAGTTCGCCCAGCGCCACGGGCATCAGGCTCCGCTCGCGGCCCTCGGTGTCGATGCGCGTGACGGTTCTCCTGCCCGCGGCGGGGACCTCGATGTATGCGACAGTGTTCTTTACCTCCAGTGCGCGCGACCTGGCCGCCGGGTCGGTGTACTCTGCGAACTTGCCGTAGCCGATGTCGTGCACAATCGCTTCCCGGCCGGCCTCACAGGCATACTGGTCGGCGGCCTCGAAATGCATGCCGACCCGGACCTGCTCGACGTAGGCCGCCAGGAGCGCCAGCGCCGTCAGCGCCGCCGAGCCGATGGCGAATCCCTTGCCGGTGGCGGCGGTGGTGTTGCCGAGCGCATCGAGCGCGTCGGTGCGTTTTCGGACGTCGGGCCCGAGGCCGCTCATCTCGGCGTTGCCGCCCGCGTTGTCGGCAATGGGACCGTAGGCGTCGGTCGCCAGCGTGATGCCGAGCGTCGAAAGCATGCCCACGGCTGCAATGCCCACGCCGTACAGGCCGAGTGTGATGTTGCGGAATCCGCCGGGCAGAGCGAACGCAACGATCATCGCCACCCCGACCGCCAGAATGGGAATCCACGTCGAGAGCATCCCTTCGGAGATGCCCGCGATGATAACCGTCGCCGGGCCGGTCTTGGCCTGCTCGGCGATGCCGCGCGTCGGCCCGAACGAGGACGACGTGTAGCGTTCGGTGACCCAGCCGATGACGACGCCGGCCAGCAGGCCCGCCGCGACGCTGCCGAAGAAGGCCCAGGGAAGCCCGAGCAGCCAAATCACAAGGGCTGCGCACCCCACGACCAGGACGCTCGCCAGATACACGCCGCGGTTCAGCGCCCCCATCAGGCCTTTCATCGAAGCGTCCTCGCGAGTCCGAACAGCAAACATGCCAAGGATGGAGGCGACGACGCCCATCCCGGCCAGCACGAACGGCGCCAGAAGCAGGTCCAGCGTGCTGCACGCCGCGTCCGGGTATACCTGGCGCATGCCGAAAATGGCCGCGACGCCCAGCGCCGATGTCGCCAGGATGGAGCCGGAGTACGATTCGTACAGGTCCGCTCCCATGCCGGCGACGTCGCCGACGTTGTCGCCGACGTTGTCGGCGATGGTGGCCGGGTTGCGGGGATCGTCCTCAGGGATTCCGGCCTCGACCTTGCCCACGAGGTCGGCCCCGACGTCCGCCGCCTTCGTGTAGATGCCGCCGCCGACGCGGGCAAACAGGGCCTGGCTCGAAGCGCCCATAGTTGAGCAAAGCAGGATGACCGTAATCTGCTCGAGGGTCATCGGCTCCCAGGCGATGGCGTCGGCCCAGTGGTATCCCCACACCTTGTAGAGAAAGAGGAACCACGCGGCGATGTGCAGCAGGTTCAGGCCGACGACCGTGAGGCCCATGACCGCGCCCGCCCGGAAGGCCACCGTCAGACCGCGATTCAGGCTCGTCCGCGCCCCGTTGGCCGTCCGCGCCGAGGCCGACGTGGCCGCCTTCATCCCGATGAAGCCCGCAAGGCCCGAGAAGAACCCGCCCGTCAAAAACGCAAAGGGCACGAGCGCGTGCTGAACGTGCAGGCCGAACGCCATCACCGCCAGCAGACCCGCGACCACGATGAAGAACAGCGCGACCACCTTATACTGCTGCTTGAGGTACGCGTAGGCGCCCTCGCGGACGGCACGGGCGATCTCGGCCATCTCGGCCGTGCCTTCGCTCTCCTTCATGACGCTCTTGTAGAAGTAGAACGCCATGACGAGCGCGAGGACTGCGCCGCCGAACGCAATCCACCAGACTGCGGGAAGCATCGGCATCGCGCGAGCGGCCTCACCGACCCCCTCAGCAGAGACCGCGGCTGGATCCGCCGGCTGGCTCCAAGCCTCCAGGGCCAGCAATCCCACCAGGACCACCAGAACCATCGCCATAACCGGACGCGCGAACCTCAGCCAGCGTGTGCTCATCCTGACGCCCTTCCATCCCAGGTTCTTGGAATTCATCGCGGGAACGGCTCTCGCCGGGTAGCCCGACTGTCGGGAGCCGCATTTTCTACGCCCTTGATGCCTTTCGGGCAAGCAAAAAATGACCGCGCGCTGTTCGAGGGGTGCACCACAGGGCGAGGCGCCCCCGCTCCGAAAAGCGCGTGCCGGGCTCCGGCGCGCCTCGCTGGAGAGACCCATAGCATCTACATACGTTGCCACGCAGGTGGGGCAGAAATTGTGCTTGACGGCGGCGCAGGGGGTTTGGTAAAATGTGTTGCTCCGAAAGGCCCATGTGGGCGTTCTCGTCGTTGTGGCGTGGCGTCCGGCGTACCGTCAGGCAGCAGAAAACACGAAAGGAGATACCATGTCCATTCCGACCGGAGAGACCTTGACCCTGGAATTTGCGGGGTACGACAATCTGGAGGTGCGATTCCCCGAAACAGACCGTGCCCTGGACCAGAACGAGGAATGGTTCGAGTTGCGGGACGGAGACGAGTGGCGCCGGCTCCGGCTGCACGATTACGCCGAAATCTACAAGGTGCCGGGCCTCTACGAATCGCTCTTTTACCGTCTGCTGCGGTGCTGTTCGCCCCGGCGGGTGGTCAACCTCTTGGAGGCGGTGCTGAAGGATGTCGGAGAGGCGCCGCGAGGTCTGCGCGTGCTGGACGTGGGGGCGGGGAACGGGATGGTGGGGGGGCAGGTGTGGAACCTCGGGGCGGCGACCGTCGTGGGAGTGGACATTATCGAGGAGGCGAAGGAGGCGGCGCTTCGGGACCGCTCGCACGTCTATGCGGACTACGTGGTGGCGGACCTGACGGACCTGGCCGAGGAGACGGAGCGCCGGCTGAGGGGCCACGCGCTCAATTGCCTGACGACGGTGGCGGCGCTGGGGTACGGAGACATTCCGCCGCGGGCGTTTCTGAAGGCCCTGGACCTCGTGGACACGCCGGCGTGGGTGGCGTTCAACATCAAGGAGGACTTCCTCTGGGGTTCGGACGAGACGGGGTTCGAGGGCTTGGTCCGCCGGCTGCGTCGGGAACGGGTGATGCGGGTGGAAGCGTATCGGCGGTATCCGCACCGGGTTTCGATCCGCGGCGAGCCGCTCCACTACGTGGCCGTGGTCGCGCGGAAATTGCGGGATTTGCCGGACGGGTGGATAGATTGAACGGCGAGGCGCGATGATTGAACTGTCCGGCGTATGCAAATCGTACGACGGCGGTGCTTCCTATGCCGTCCGCGACGTGGACCTCCAAGTGGCCGAAGGCGAGTTGGTCGTCCTGCTGGGGGAGAGCGGGTGCGGCAAGACGACGACGCTGAAGATGATCAATCGCCTCATCGAGCCGACCGCCGGCCGGATCACCGTGGACGAGGCGGACGTCCGCGAGCAGGACGCTGTCCTCCTGCGCCGGCGGATCGGATACGTGTTCCAGCGGATCGGCCTCTTCCCCCACATGACGGTGGGCGAGAACGTGGCGGTCGTGCCGCGCCTCCTGGGGTGGTCCCGGCGAGAGACGGCGGGTCGGGTGGATGAACTGCTCGAGTTGGTCGGCCTGCCGACCCCAGAGTACCGCGACCGCCTGCCTCGACAGTTGTCCGGAGGCCAACAGCAGCGCGTGGGGGTGGCCCGGGCCCTGGCGGCTCGGCCCAAGGTCATGCTCATGGACGAGCCGTTCGGCGCGCTGGACCCGCTGACGCGCGTGGCGATCCAGGACGAATTCCGCCACATCCACGATCGGCTGGGCCTGACGACGCTCCTGGTGACGCACGACATGACCGAGGCCCTGCTGATGGCCAACCGCATCGCCGTCCTGGACGGCGGTCGGTTGGTGCAGGTCGGCACGCCGCGGGAACTGATGATGCACCCCGCCGGCGCGGTGGTGGCGGAACTGATGCAGGCGCCGAAGCGCCAGGCGGACCGCCTGGAGGCGATCGCGGCCGGGGAGGGCGCCTGATGGGTCCGGACGCGGCACAGGTGCGGGAGGCGCTTCGCAACCTGCCGGAGTATCTCGGGCAGCACGTGTTGATTACGGCGGTCGCGCTCGGGCTGGGGATCGCGATCAGCCTTCCGGTGGCCGTGGCGGTGGTGCATCGGGTGCGCCTGCGATGGAGCGTCCTGGCCGTCGCCAGCGTCATACAAACGGTTCCGAGCCTGGCGCTGCTGGCGGTCTTTTACCTGGTCCTGCTGGGCGTGGCGTGGGTGACGGGCCGGCTGTTCGGATTCGAAATCTCGGCGCTGGGGTTCCTGCCGACCGTTATCGGGCTGACGCTCTACAGCATGCTTCCGATCCTGCGGAATACGGTGACGGGGATTCTGGGCGTGGACCCGGCGGTGCGCGAGGCGGCGGTGGCGGCGGGGATGCGTCCGCGGCAGGTGCTGATGCACGTCGAGTTGCCCCTGGCCATGCCGGTGATCGTGGCCGGGATCCGGACGGCCACGGTTTGGGTGGTCGGGATTGCGACACTTTCGACGCCGATCGGCCAGACGAGCCTGGGCAATTACATCTTCACGGGCCTGCAAACGCAGAACTGGATTTCGGTGCTATTCGGCGTGGTGCTGGCGGCGGTGCTGGCGATTGTGCTGGACCAGTTGATCGGCCTGGCGGAGTCCGGGGCGGCGCAGCGGAGTCGGCGGCGCGTGCTAGCGGCCGGGGTGGGGCTGGTGGCCGTGCTCGCCGGAGGCATTCTGCCGTGGCGCCTGACAGTGCCCGACGCGTCCGCACAGAGGCAGGCCTATCGCGTCGGGGCCAAGAACTTTACGGAGCAATTCATCCTCGCCTCGCTTCTGCGCGACACGATCCAGACGGCCGGCATGGACGCAACCAAGATGGAAGGCCTGGGATCGGTGGTCGCCTTCGAGGCGCTGGCGAACGGAGACATCGACGTCTATGTGGACTACAGCGGCACGGTGTGGGCCAACTACATGAAGCGCACCAGCGTCGCCGACGCCGAGACGGTCCTGCGGGAGATGACCGACTGGCTGGCGCGCGAAAAGGGCATTCGATGCCTCGGCCCCCTGGGGTTCGAGAACGCCTACGCGCTGGCCATGCGCCGCGACCGGGCGGAGCAGTTGAGCGTCCGCACCATTGCGGACCTTGCGCCGCACGCCCCGCGCATGACCATTGGGGGCGACTACGAGTTCTTCGGACGCCCGGAGTGGAAACACATGCGCGAGGCGTACGGCCTGCGCTTTGCCGAGCGAAAGCAGTACCAGTCCACCTTCATGTATGAAGCCGTCACCACAGGCGAGGTGGACGTGATCTCGGCCTTCTCGAGCGACGGCCGGATCGCCGCCTACGACCTCGTGGTCCTGGACGACCCGAAGAACGTCATCCCGCCGTACGACGCGGTGGTGTTACTGTCGCCGCGAGCGGCAACGGATCGCCGCCTTGTCGAATCGCTCCGGCCGCTGATCGGGACCGTGCCCGTCCGCTGGATGCGCGAGGCCAACCTGATGGTGGACCGGGACGAGAACAAGCGGACGGTGGACCAGGCGGCGGCCTGGCTCCGAGAGCGTCTGGCTGGCCCCCCCTCGGCGAAATAGGTGGTCCTGCCCGCCCGGCTTCGCCTCTTCACGCCGGCAGGACCGGTCGCGCCCGTCCTTCCTTGTGCCCGCAGGCGGGGAAAAGGGTTGCAGACAGCGCGGCGGACGGTATACTAATTTTCTTCCTTTAGGGCGGAACGGTTCGGAGCCCCGGCATGGCAGCGAAGTGCAAGATATGCGGGAAGTCGTCCATTTCGGGTTCGAGCATCACGCGGCGCGGGAAGGCGAAGTACTTGGGCGGCGTCGGCCGGAAGGTCACCGGCATCTCGAAACGCCGATTCCAACCGAATCTGCAGCGCGTCCGCGTCGAACTTCCCGATGGGACGCGGACGCGGATGCGAGTGTGCGCCCAATGCCTGCGGGCCGGACGCGTCTCGAAGCGCACCAAACGCATTGTTCCCGCAGGCGACAAGGCCTAGCGCGGGCAGGGGATACTATGCCGCTCTCGAAGGAACAAGTCCTCAAAGTCGGCACCCTGAGCCGAATTCGCCTCACCGACGAGGAAGTGAATCGCTTTGCGTCGCAACTGTCGTCCATTCTGGAGTATGTCGGCAAACTGACCGAACTCGACACCGACGACACGGAACCCCTCGCCCACGCGCTGCCGATCCACAACATCCTCCGCAGAGACGAGCCGCGGGAGAGCCTAGCGCCCGAGCAGGCGCTCGGCGGCGCGCCGGAGGCGACGGACGGCTTTTTCCGCGTGCCCCGCGTCATTGACGACGGGACGGGCGCCTAGCGGCCGCCGGACTTCCGCCCGCAGCGCCGCGTGCAGCAGGATCGCATGTCAACCCAGGACCTGACAGCCTGCCGGATGCGGGACGCCATCCGCCGCGGCGAGTTGAGCGCGGCCGAGGCGACCGAAGCCTGTCTCGCCGCCATCGATCGGACCGACGCCAAGGTCCGGGCGTTTCTCTCGACCGACGCCGCGGCCGCCCGCCGACGGGCCCAAAAGATCGACCGGCGCCTCAAAGTCGGTGAAACACCCGGCCTCCTGGCCGGCGTCCCCGTCGCCGTGAAGGACAACATGTGCACGGCCGACGGCCAGCCGACCACCTGCGCCAGCCGCATCCTCGAAGGCTGGAAAGCCCCTTACAACGCGCACGTCGTCGAACGGCTCCTGGCCGAGGGCGCGGTTATCATCGGCAAGACCAACTTGGACGAGTTTGCAATGGGTTCGTCCACGGAGAACTCCGGCTTCGAGGCCACGCGCAATCCGTGGGATCTGGAACGCGTGCCGGGCGGCTCCAGTGGCGGAAGCGCTGCCGCCGTCGCCGCTCGCATGGTCCCCGTCGCCCTCGGGTCCGACACGGGGGGATCCATCCGCCAACCGGCGTCTCTGTGCGGCGTCGTGGGGCTGAAGCCGACGTACGGGCGCGTCAGCCGATACGGCCTCGTCGCGTTCGCATCGAGCCTCGACCAGATCGGCCCGTTTGGGCGGACGGTCGAGGATGCAGCCCTCATGCTCCAGGCAACCGCGGGCCACGATCCGCGAGATTCAACGAGCGTGCCGGAACCCATCCCCGATTACCTGGCGACGCTCGAAGATCCGGTCGAGCCCCTCCGAATCGGTGTCCCAAAGGAGTTTTTCGGTGAAGGGCTCGACCCCGAGGTCGAGGGGGCCGTGCGCGAGGCGCTCGGGGTGTACGAACGCCTCGGAGCGACACTCGTTGAACTCAGCCTGCCGTACTCCACCGACTACGCCATCGCTGCGTACTACATCGTCGCAACGAGCGAGGCATCGTCGAATCTCGCACGGTACGACGGCGTGCACTACGGGTACCGCTCCAGCGACCACACGGACATGATCGACATGTACATGCGGACGCGGGCCCAGGGCTTCGGCGACGAGGTCAAACGCCGCATCATGCTCGGCACGTACGCGCTGAGCGCCGGCTACTACGACGCGTACTATAAGAAGGCCCTCAAGGTCCGCCGCCTGATCCGCGAGGATTATGAGGCGGCTTTCAAGCGGGTAGATGTCATCCTGGGCCCGACGAGCCCAACCCCCGCCTTTCGGCTCGGTGAAAAAAGGGATGATCCGCTGACTATGTACCTGTGCGACGTCTACACGGTGAGTTGCAGCCTGGCGGCCATTGCCGGCATCAGCGTCCCCTGCGGCTTCACGAAGGCGGGGCTCCCGGTGGGTCTGCAGATCCTCGGCAACGTGTTCAGCGAAGAGAAACTGCTCCGGGTCGCGCGGATGTACGAGCGGGAAACGGACTGGGCCGGCCACGTGCCGCCCGTCTGCAAGGGCAGAGAATGAGTGCGTCGGAACTAACGCCAACCATCGGCCTCGAGGTCCACATGCACCTGGCGACCCGCACGAAACTGTTCTGCGGGTGCGAGGTCCAGTACGACGCGCCTCCGAACTCCCGCGTCTGCCCCGTGTGCCTCGGCATGCCGGGCGTCCTGCCGGTGATGAACGAAAAGGCCGTCGAATTGGCCGTGCGGATGGCGCTCGCGCTCGGGTGCACGATTCCGGACCTGGCGAAGTGGGACCGCAAGCACTACTACTATCCGGACCTGCCGAAGAACTACCAGATTTCCGAGTACGACCAGCCCCTCGGCGTGGGCGGGTTCCTTGAGATTCCGGTCGGGGGCGGCACGAAGCGCATCGGCATCACGCGCGTCCACTTGGAGGAGGACGCCGGCAAACTGATGCATGACGAAGGCGGCGGCAACTCGAGCGTCGTCGACCTGAACCGCACCGGGACGCCGCTCCTCGAGATCGTCAGCGAACCGGACATGAACAGCCCCGACGAGGTCCGGGCCTATTCAACCGCCCTGCGCCAGTTGGCCGTCTATCTGGGCGTGGGCCACTGCCATCTGCAGTTGGGCCAGATGCGGTTCGAACCGAACATCAGCCTCCGCGTCGGCACCGGGCCCGACGGCAAGCCCCGCTATACGCCCATCACCGAGATCAAGAACCTGAACTCCTTCCGCAGCGTCGAACGGGCCGTCGCCTTCGAGATCGCGCGCCACCGCGAGGAGTACGAGGCGGACCCGAAGGGGTACACGCTGGAGAACCTCGGCAAACAAACGCGCGGGTGGAAGGACGACCAGGAAGTAACGTTCCTCCAGCGGTCCAAGGAGGAAGCCCACGACTACCGCTACTTCCCGGAGCCGGACCTCGTCCCAGTAAGGCCACATGAGCCTCGTGGAGATCGCGCTTCCGTGGCCGAAGTGGCGAAGCAGGAAATGCCGAAACTGCCTAGCGAGCAGCGGCAACGGTTGATCACAGAGTGCCATCTGTCGGAATACGATGCCGACGTGCTCACGTCCGATCCTGAGGTCAGTGACTTCTCCTATAGGGAGTGCAAGGGGGCAAAAGACCCCAAAACGACCGCGAATCTGATCATGACAGAGGGCTTCCGTGTTGTTAACGAGCAGAAGACGCCGATAAAGGAGCTTTTCAATCCCGGCGAGGTTGCGGCTGTTAGCGATATGGTTTATGGCGGCAAGATTAGCCGCTCAGTTGTTCCGCGCATCTTTGACGTCATCATTAAAGAACATTTGCCCGCCAGCGATATCGTCACGCGGGAAGGTCTGGCTCAGACGAGCGACGCGGGGGAACTCGAAGCCATCGTCGAGAAGGTAATTGCCGACAATCCCGGCCCGGCGGAAGACTACCGCGGCGGAAAAGAAAAAGCCCTCGGCCGGCTCATCGGCGAAGCCATGAAAGCCTCCGGCGGCAAGGCCAACCCGAAGATCGTCCGCGACATCATCGTCCGCAAACTCCGGGGCTAATACTACTATGCTGTGTTTTTAACGCAGAGGGCGCAGAGAACGCAGAGAACGCAGAGAACAGCCGTCAAGGGGTCAAAAGCAAAAGGAGACAGCGTGAAGTTGCGGTTGGGAAATAGCGCCCGACCTAGACCGGGGCATGCCGTGCCCCGGCTCGCCGGGGTTGTGAAGGCAGAGTTTATCTCTGCGCTCTCCGCGTTCTCTGCGTTGAGATAGCGTCGTAGAACCACCAAGGCGGCTCATTCCGGAGGCCCGGCAGGGCGCCGAGTCTCGTCTTGCTCCGGCGGGGGGACGGAGGCGTCCTGGTCCAGCGAAGGAGAGTCGCCGACCGGGCCGCGCTCCTCTTTCCGTCGTCCCCAGATGCGATTCTCTTCGCCCCGCACCAAGCGCGCGTAGTTCGACCGGTGCCGTGCGATCACCACTGCCACGAGCGCCACGATGAACAGTGTGACGGGGAGGGCGTCGCCCCAAGCCGTCTCGTGGCGGAAGACAAGATACCCGCCGAGGAACACCAGGGCGGCGACCGTTGAGCCGACCGAAACGTAACCGGAGATGAGAACCGCGAGGATCCACACGCCGAAGGCCACGAGGGCGATGGGCCAAATCGTGGGCAAGGCCAGGACGACGCCGAGGCTGGTGGCGACGGCCTTTCCGCCCCGGAACTTCAGCCACACAGGAAACACATGACCCAAGATCGGCGCCAGGGCGACCGCAACAAGCAGGAGGTTGGCGGCCCGCGGGCCGTGTGCCTGGGCTTGGAGCGGAATCCAATACGTCGCCACGAGGAAGACCGGCAAGAACCCCTTGGCTACGTCGAGCCCAAAGGCCAAGACGCCCCACGGCGCCCCGCAGACGCGGCCGCAGTTGGTGGCCCCGATGTTCCGGGAACCGTGCTCGCGAATGTCCACGCCCCGCATCCGGCCGATGAGCCAGCCGAACGGCACAGACCCCACCAGGTAACCCCCGGCGAACCAGGCGACGACCATCGCCACACCCGTCACGCCCCGACCTCCTTGCTGTCGGCCACGCGAGTGAACACCTCAAGCATCTCGCGGAAGTTGCGCTCAATGGGATACTGCTCGGCCGTTCGTCGCGCCGCCTCGCCCATCGGCTCACGCAGCCCTTGGGCGAGAAGGCGTTCCATCGTTTCCGCTAGCCGCCCCACGTCCGCCGGGGAATCCAGAACGAAACCCTCCCGCCCGTCCTCAATCAGTTCGCCCGCGCCGTTGAAGCGCGTCGTAATCACCGGCAGGCCGCAGGCAAGCGCCTCGAGCACCACCAGACTGCATGGGTCGTACCAGGTGGGATGGACGTAAACATCGGCAGCCGCGTAGGCCGGCAGAACATCCGCCGCCGGACCCACAAAATGAATCCGCCCGGCGCAGCCCAGGCGCTCCGCCAGGCGCTGATACGGGCGCGGATTCTCCTTGCCGACGACCACGATGCGCCACAGGTCTTGGCCGGCGCGGTCGCCGTGGAGAAACCCCGCCGACTCGACCAGTTCGCGCACGCCTTTCAGTTTGAAATTGTGGGCCACCAGGAGGAAACAGGTTTCGCTCTCCGCCAATCCCAGCCGATCGCGCGCTTCGTCCCGCCGGGACCGGCAGGCCTCCGGGCTGAAGTGTTTCACGTCCACGCCGTTATACACCAGGTGAAGGCGCTCGTCCGGCACGCGGTAAAACTCCTGCATGTCGCGCCGGACCATGCGGCTGATGGCGATGACCTCGGGCGGCGGCTCGGCGGCAAACTGGCGGCCCTCGAGCCACACGAGCGTCCGGACCCGCGGGTTCAACCAGTCGGACACCTGTTTCATCGCCCGCAGACCGCCGCCTCGCACCAGAAGCAGATTCTGCCGCCGGCTTCCGCGGAACGTCCCGCCGTGCGGCTGAAGCACGTCGGCGCCGAACGTCCGCCCGACGGCCGCGACCACGTCAAGGCGCGCGCGGCGTGCCGCGCGGCCGGCGGCCCGTGCGAAACGCCAGTCCCGCTCCATCCGCGAAAGCCCGCAACGCAGGACCCGGTGCGTGACGGCGCCCTCGGGCGACTTGCCGAACCCGGCCGCAAACAGATGGACCTCGTGACCCGCGGCGAGGAGTTCCTCGGCGAAGCGATAGACGTACGTTTCGGCGCCGCCCCGCGCGGGATCCAAATACTCGATTTGAAAGCCGATCTTCACAGACTATGTCCTCACCGCCAGGAACGCCGCCTCGTCCGTCCGTCCGGCCAGCAGCGAAAGACACGCCAGACAGCCGCTCACGAACCGCGATCTCGCAAGCCGCCGATGAATGGAGCGGCCGCTCTCGTCGGCCAGTTGCTTAAAACTCTCGCGGATGAAACTCGGTCGACGAATCGGCCACACCTTCTCGACGCGGAATCCGGCCGCTTGCAGGTGACGGGACATCGTCACTTTGGAGAAATGCGTCAGGTGGCGAGGCATCTCGAAACCATACCAAGCCGACCCAAACCATCGCCCCGCGAGACTATCGGCAAGCGGCACGACAACCATCAGCCACCCTGCCGGCCGCAGGAGATCTCGAGCGGCCTTGAGTGTGGCCATTGGGCTGGGCGCGTGCTCCAGCGACGCCCACATCGTGATAGCATCGAACGACCCCCCAGGCAATGGCGCCCCGGGCAATGTTCCTGTGTGGACGAGGACGCCGGACTCGCGGCCGAGTCCGGCCATCGCCTCGCTGGCATCAAGCCCCTCGGCTTGCCAACCGGCTGCCGCTATGCGGCGGATATACTTGCCTGTTCCACACCCGAAGTCCAGGAGCCGACCTTCGCCGCGGTACGGCAGGTAGCCGAGCAACCTACGGCTGCGAAGCCGCCGTGCCGCCCAGGGCCACGCGACCCACCGGACGACCGCCGGGGCAGGCCGACCCAAGGGGTATCCGCGGTAGTTGACCAGCATCCATCGGAGGGCGCCGCGCGGCTCGGTGATCGCCCCGTCCTGGCCTCGGTGTGCCGGGTAAGACTCCGGGTAAGCCGTGGCGAGGCTTTCCGGAGTCGGCTGCGGATTGGTCCGGGCCAAGCCGCATTGCCGACAGACCACCACGCTGAAGCGCCCGGGGAGACCGTGCAGCCGGTCGCCGCCGCTGCATACGACATCGGCCGCATCCGAACCGCAATAGTCGCATGGAACCTCCACAAGTTCCCAGCGCCTTACGGATTTCGCGGCCGTCTGCATCACGCTTCCGCGCCCCCTTCGGTGGGTTCGTCGAGCCGCCGAATCACTCGGGCAGGCATGCCGGCCGCCAACACGTTCGGCGGAATGTCGCCGGTGACCACGCTACCCGCACCGATGATGGCGTTGTCGCCGATTGTTACGCCTTTAAGGACGATCGCGTTCAGGCCGATCCAGACGCGCCGGCCGATCTTCACTGGTTTCGCCTCCTCAATCGGCGCAAGATCAAAACGCCGTTCGGGTGGCCAGGGGACATGGAAGTCCGAGTCCGTAATGACAACGTTCGGAGAAAGCATCGTCTCCTGGCCAATCTCGACAGACTTGCGGGCGACGATGATTGTTCCAATCATGAGAACATGGTCGCCGGCGGTGATCCGCGCGCCGGGAAAGGTGACGAACTTGCATCGAGACCGGACACCGAGCGCGGACCGTTTGTAATCCGAGACGATCCGGGCTTTCGCCCCAAGTGTAATCTCGCCCTCGCCGTACATGATAACGCAGAAACGACCGCGAACGTGCGTCCCCTGGCCGACGCGGAGGCCGGGATTCAGCAGCCGGTTGTAAAGCAACGACAACCGCCCGACCCATGCCGGCCACTTGTGCAGGCGAAGGCTGATGCGCGTTTGCCCAAGCCCCGCCCGGATGCGATTCATGAACCCGGCCATGTCTCTACCCAATTGCTCAACAAGCGGCCCCTGGGCCGTCCTGGTTTTGACCTTATCATTTTCCGCACGGACGGGCGTTTGGCCAACAGAATCTTGACTGCCCGGTGACCGGACGCCCAGGCCGCGCCGCCGTCACTGCGGCCGCGAGCGCCGCCGCTCGTGGAGATCGATCCGGCGGGCCTTGCGGACCGCGCGCCGAACGAGCGCCTTCTGGGCCGCGCTCAGACGGTCCGTCCCAAAGTACTCGCGCGCGAACCGCATCCGGTCCGTGTTCGTGAACACCTCCGACCGAACGAAAGTCGCGGGCGACGGCCAGGACGAGAAGACGAGGGCGGCCAGATCCTTGACGATCCACCGCCCCGGCGCGCCTCGCGGCGACGCGGGCGCGCCTCGCGGCGACGCGGGCACGCCGCCGCGAAATCGCATCATCCGCTGAAGGTCAATGAGGTGCAGAACGAAATCGTCCGCCCCGACCGGCCGGACGAGCACGTGGCACAGGTAAAAGTCGCGGTGAACGAAACCACTGGCATGAAACTGCCGGGCGAGGCGCCCCAGCGCGCGGATCCACCGCCGCCTGGCGGCGGTCTTCCCCCCGCCGCGGCGGGCGCTCCCGAATTGGCGCTCACAGTAAACGTCGGCCTGTACGGCGCCGGCCAGTTCCTCGGTCACGAGGCAACTTCGCTCGCCCCGGCCGCCGTTCGTAAACTCCCACCCGACGGCGGCACAGCGCACGGTCGGAATGCCGGCGTCCATGAGGCGGACGAGGTTGCGTGCTTCGTGCTCGGCAAGGGAGATCGGATCGCCAAGGCCGATCATTCGGCGAATCCTGGTTCTCCACGGCACGCGGTCGTGCCGCTTGATGTAAAGGATGCGCGCTGTGCCCGCCGGGTCCGCGAGTTCGGCCCGCACGGTCCGTCGCCCCGGCCCGACGCGGTACGTCTCACCGCCCTCGAAGGCCATGAGCGCGTCAAGCGTCGAGAGGCCCGCGGCCTGAAGCGCGGGGCGGAACGCCTCATTCATGCGCAGGCGCCCGCCGTCCACCGTCGAGAACCGCTCCTCCGCCAGAGGGACCATCCCGGAAGGGGCAACGCGGCGCGCGGGAATCAGATGGGGGTCGCGTCCCCGGCCGGCGATTCGCCGCGTCCCGGCGCGCCGGGACTTGACGCGGCGAGCAAGCCGTTCAAGGTCGCCTTCCGCCGCCCCGCGGCCAAGGTAGGCGCGAAGGACGAGCAGGCGGTCCTCCTTGCGGACGGGCGGGACCTGCGTGGTCGCGTGGAGGGCAGCCAAGTCTGCCGCGCCACGCCGCGGCGTGTAACGTCGCAGACGGCTGACGTCAATCAGGACGACGCGAGGCGCCTCGCCCCCTGCATCCTCGAGGAACACGTGCTTGGCATAAAGGTCGGGGAAGGAATAGCCGGCGTCGTGGAGCCTGCGAACCGCCTTGCCGACCGCCGCCGCGACCTGCGCCACCGAGTGCGGACCGGGCTCGGCCCCTCCCGACGTCAACCGGTCGAGCCAGGAGGCGAGCGAAAGGCCGCGCACTTCCCGCACGGCCAGGAGCGTGCGCTTTCCTTCCGGGCCGGCGGCGCGCCCCCAGGCCACCGGCTCGGCCACGGGGATCCCTGCGGCGGCGAGGCGCTGAATGTTGGACCATTCCCGCGCCGTCGCGCACGCCGGCCATTTCAGGCGCAGGAGGTCCGTCCACGATCGGCCGGCGGCGCGGCCCCAGCGGCGCTTCAGGTAAATGACGACCGGCTCGCCGCTCGCAGCGCGAAGTTCGACGCGAGAGACGCTCCGTTCCTGGTGCCCATCCACGAGGCCCGCGTCGCCGGCGGCATAGAGGGCCTCGAACGAAGCCAGGCCGTTGGCCTCCAGGAGCGCCTTAGAATCGGGATGGATTGCAATCGAGGCCATGCCGGTTCACCGGTCCAGTGAATCGTCGTTTAAGAGGTCCCTTGCGAGATCCGACTCGAGAAGTCGGCGCATCGCCCCTCGCACCTTCTGGTTGCCGCGCCAATGGCCGATGCCGCCGCGCGCCAGAAACGCCGTCGCGTGTGCCACGTGTTCCACGTACTGGTGCATCTCGTCCGAGTCGAGTTTGACGGCTTCGTATCCGGCAGCCTCGAGGCCCCGGTAAAGCAACTCGCCCGCCGGGTGGCCCGGCGCGGGCTGAAAGTCGAGGCCCCGTTGACGCACGACGTCCAGTCGGTAGATCGCGCAATACGAGCGGGGATACCAGGGCGCCGGCGGGCGCTTCGCCTTCGGCGCCATTCCGACGAGCCGGCGGAAGCGAGCCTTGATCCGCTGCTCGTCCCACAGGCGCTTCATCGCCTGGTACCAGCGTGGACTGCTCTGGAGTTTGTCGGCCCCGAGTGCCGCGGCGCGCGGATTGATTTCGAGGCGCGAAATCAGGTTCCCGAGCCATCCTTCCCGCCGGGCGATCGTGTCGGTGTGGAAACTGACGAGCCAGCGCCCCCTCGCGGCCGCCATGCCGACGTCCATCGCCGTCGCGTGGGCGAAGACGGCCTCGGATTCCGTTTCCGGCCCGCGCTCAATCAGGCGAATCCATCCGACGCGCCTCAAATAATCGAGCGAACCGTCCTGCGAGTGGTTGTCCACGACGATCGTCTCGTACGGATGGTCCGTCAGCCGCCGAATCGCACGCAGACAGAGCCGGACCAGGTCTTCCGTCTGGTAATGCGGGATGACAATGGAGGCGAGGTTCTCCGGGCAGCGGCGTCCGTCGCGGATCGCTTCGAGTTCTTGCCGGTCCAGCATCCCGCCTCGCTTCCCCTCAATCGCGCCGCAGCGCTTCGTCCAGTGCGTCGAGGACTTCCTCGGGCGCGATCTTCCACATGCACTCGGTGGTTCCCACGGGGCAAACCGGTTTCTGGCACGGCCCGCAGGGCGGCACCGCCTGGAGCCGAACTTCCTTCGCGTGCCACGTCTCGGTCCAGCGAATGTCCGTGGGGCCGAAGAGGGCCACGACCGGCCGCCCGAGCGCGGCCGCGTAGTGCCTCAGGCCGCTGTCGATTGCCACCATGGCGCGCGCCCGCCGCACCACGGCCCGGGCCGAAGCCAGGTTGATCCCCTTATCGTGAAACGTGGCACATCGGCCGTCGGCGGCCGCGACGATTTCCGCCGCGAGCCCGGCGTTCGACGGGCCGCACAGAATCGCCGACTCCAGGCCGAACCGCTCCTGCGCTCCCTTGACCAGGTGCGCCCAGTGGGGCACGGGCCAGGCTTTCGACGGCCCGAATGCCGCACCGGGGCAAAGGAGGAGCGTGCGCCCGGCCTCGAGGCCCGAGGCCGCATAGGCGGCATCGGCAGCGGCCTCGTCGGCCTCCGTCGCAAAAAGTTCCATCCGGCGGTCTGCCGTCGGCGCCCCCAGAATCTCGACCAGCCTCAGATAGTATGTGATCTGCGGCACGGGGAGAAACCGCTTGCCTTCCCTCGGCGCCGGCACGCCGTCCGTCAGCATCAGCCCCCGGCCCCCGCGCAAGTATCCGATCCGCCGATTCAAGCCGGCCAGGAAAAAGAGAAGCGCGCTTCGGAAACTGTTCGGCAGGAGGATGCCGATCTCGGCATGCTCGGCCTTCAGTCGCCGCACGGCATCCCAGAGCCCGCCGGCCGAAGGCTCCACTTCGAGAAACGCGTCGGTCCACGGGTTCGGGGCCAGCACGGGGCGCACGTAGGGCCGCACGACGGCCACGATCCGATCCTCGGGGAACCGCGCCCGAAGGGAGCGAAGGGCCGGCGTGGCCATAACGGCATCGCCGACCCAGTTCGGCAATGCCACCGCCAGCGTCATGATTTCCTCTCGATCACGAGAAGCGTAATCACCACCAGTTGGAGGAAGACGGCGGCCTGGATAAACACCGGCCGGTCCTGGTTCAATAAGCCCCATACGGCGATGAAGATCGCCACGGCCTGGATCACGTAGGCAAACAGGCGAACGAGGGGCAGGCTCTCGGGGCGCTGGATGCGACCCATGCGGCGAAGTTCCTTCAGCATCGCGTACAGCAACGTCCCTGTCTCGCCCGTCCCTGCTGCCGCCACTTCATCCACGTCAGGCGGCTGATGGGCCAGGCACTCGGCGCACAGCAGGCGACCGGCGCGCGGCCCGGCCGCCCCCGAGGCCAGCGCCGTCGAAGGAATCTTCTGGCCGCACCGGGCGCACACGGCGGCGTCGGCC
>JBAUDW010000080.1:0-21381 GCA_049678285.1 Phycisphaerae bacterium | reverse complement strand
TCCCGCGGCCGATCACCCTTGGCGCCAGCCCTTCCAGAAAAAGCGGACATTCCTACTTTGCGGGAAAGAGGACATTTCTACTTTGCGTTGACAGCCCCTTGAGACTTTCATGACCGGCTCCCGGTCGCGCGGCACCCCGGTAGAATTGGCTCCCTGCCAGCCGAAAGTATAGAATGACTCGACTCCTGGCGGAGGTCCTATGGTTCTGGAACTGGCCGGCCTGGCCTGGGCAAGTTTTGTCCTGGCGCTGTCCGGGGCGCTGATGCCCGGCCCGGTTCTCGCCGTGACCGTGGCGGGAACGGGGCGCCGAGGTTTCTGGTTCGGGCCGGGCGTCGTCCTCGGTCACGCGATCCTGGAGATCCCCGTCGTGGCCCTGCTGGCGATCGGACTGTCGGTCGTGTTCCAGAACCCGTCGGTCCTGGCGGTGATCGGTGCCGTCGGCGCGGTGGCCCTTACGTGGATGGGCATCGGTCTTGTGCGACAGGCCCTTCGGCCGAGGGTCGAGGCCGCCGGGGCAGGGCTGCACGGCCACGGATCCGTCGCTTCGGGGCTCCTGACGAGCGCCCTGAACCCCTACTGGTACGTCTGGTGGGTGACGCAGCCGACGTTGCTCCTCGCGGGGGCCGTCCGCATGGGATGGCTGGGCGTGGCGGTGTTCTTCGTCGGGCACATCGCGGCCGACCTGGGATGGTACAGCCTCGTCGCGTTCGGGGTGGCGAGCGGCCGACGGTTCCTGGAGGGCCGGTGGTACAAGGTCCTGGTCCTTGTGTGTGCGGTCGTTCTGTTCGTCATGGCTGGGGTGTTTCTCGCGCTGGCGGTCGAGAAGACGCGCGCGGTCCTTGGGACGGCAGGTTGACGCCGGCCATGGGCGAGGGGCGCAGGACGGTTGGCACCCCAAAGGCGGAGCAGTTTGGCCTTGACAGGGGCGGCGAGAGCGAGTATCTAATCGCACAATCCTTTGCCTGGAACCTGTGACGCAGGGACGGTGCCTATAGTGGAGGATACGAGGCCGGTCGGGGCGTCGGGGTCTGAAATCCTGGATTTCAAATCTCCGATGGCCTGACAGGGCCGGCCAAGTGCGCGAGATGCCGACGGTCAAACTTCCTGACGGAAGCCAACTGGAAGTGGCCGAAGGGACGACTGTCGCCGAGGTAGCCAACCGAATCGGTTCACGCCTGGCTCAAGCCGCCGTCGCTGCCAGGCTGAGCGGCAAGTTGGTGGATCTGGGGACGCGGCTGGATGCGGGCGCCGCCTACGACCTCGAGATCCTGACCGACAAAAGCGACCAAGCCCTTTCGATTCTGCGCCACTCAACTGCTCACGTCATGGCGGCCGCCGTGCGCCGGTTGTACGGCCCGGCGGTGCGCTTCGGTATCGGTCCGTCCATTGAGGACGGGTTCTACTACGATTTCGACCTTGCGGAACGGATCGCGGACGAAGACCTGGCGAAGATCGAAACCGAAATGGCCAAGATCCTCGCCGAGCGCATGCCGTTCCGGCGCGAAACCGTAGCGCTCGGCGAGGCGCGACGGCGGATGGAAGCCGACGGCCAATGGTGCAAGGTTGAACTCCTGAACGACATCGCGTCGAACCCGCTCCGCGGAGGCGAGCAACTCGCCGACGCCGAAGCCAAACCGGAGGCCGCCGAAACCGTCACCCTCTACCGCACGGGCGACTTCGTGGACCTTTGCCGCGGGCCCCATATCCCCGACGCCGGGCGCATCCCGGCGTTCAAACTCCTCAGCATCGCCGGCAGTTACTGGCGAGGCGACTCAACTCGCCCCATGCTCCAGCGAATCTACGGCACGGCGTTCTTTTCGAAGAAGGCTCTCCAGGAGTACTTAGCGAGGCTCGAGGAAGCAAAGCGGCGCGATCACCGCCGGCTCGGAAAGGAACTCGACCTCTTCAGTTTCCACAACGAAGGGCCGGGCTTCGCTTTTCTGCATCCGAACGGCGTCATCATGATGAACGCCATCCTGGACTTCTGGCGCGAGGTCCATCGCGAGGCGGGCTACGTCGAGGTCCGCACGCCGATCATCCTCTCGGAGGCCCTCTGGCACCGCAGCGGACATTGGGACAATTACCGCGAGGCCATGTATTTCACCCAGGTGGACGATGAGCCGTTCGCCGTCAAGCCGATGAACTGTCCGGGCGGACTCCTGATTTACCTCGACCGGCCCCATTCGTACCGCGAGTTCCCGATGCGCGTGGCGGAGTTGGGTCTCGTGCACCGGCACGAGAAGAGCGGCGTGCTGCACGGCCTGATGCGCGTCCGCCAGTTCACGCAGGACGACGCCCACGTCTTCTGTCTGCCCGAGCAACTTAAAGCGGAGGTCGTCCGCATCATTGATCTTGTGGACCTCGTGTACCGGACGTTCGGCTTCGAGGATGTGCGGGTGGAACTCTCGACGCGGCCGGAGCACTCCATCGGCACCGACGCGATGTGGGAACATGCGACGGGAGCCCTGCGGGAGGCGCTCGAGGCGCGCGGCCTGGCGTACACGGTGAACGAAGGGGAGGGGACCTTCTACGCCCCGAAGATCGATTACCACATCCGCGACTGCCTCCGGCGGTCGTGGCAGTGCGGAACGATCCAGGTGGACCTGGCGATGCCCGAACGGTTCGACCTCACTTACACCGGGTCCGACAACCGCGAGCACCGGCCGGCGATGATCCACCGCGCGATTCTCGGCAGCATCGAGCGGTTCCTGGGCATCCTCATCGAGCACTACGGGGGCGATTTTCCGCTGTGGCTCGCGCCGCTCCAGGCGATCGTCCTGCCGGTCAGCGAACGGTTCGACGCCTATGCCGGCCAGGTGCTCGAGCGCCTCCGCCAGGCCGGACTTCGGGCTGAGGCCGACCTCTCGAGCGACAAGGTCGGCGCGAAAATCCGGTCGGCCATCGGCCGGAGGATCCCCTACATGCTGGTCGTGGGTGAGAAGGAGGCGACCGCCGAAACCGTCGCCGTCCGCGACAAGGCGCTGGGCGATCTCGGCGGCGAGACGGTGGAAGCGTTCATCGGGCGGGCACAAACCGAAATCCGCGAGCGCGGGCTGCGTCCGACGGCCCCGAGGGGCTAAAATAGACCGCACGCGAGGAACCCGGTCCTAGGGTAAGGAGAACGGCTTGAAGGACTTCAGGCAGCGGATCAACGAGCAAATCCGAATTTCGCCGCTGCGGGTCATTGGAGAAAATGGCGAACAGTTAGGTGTCCTGGAACGGGACGATGCCATACGCCAGGCATCGGAGGCGGGCCTGGACCTCGTGGAGGTCGCGCCGGAGGCGCGGCCGCCCGTGTGCCGGATCATGGACTACGGCAAGTTCAAGTACCGTCAGTCCAAGCGGACGGCCAAGGGCAAGCACCACGAAGTCCACATGAAGGAGATCCGGATCCGCCCGAAGACCGAGGCCCACGACCGGGACGTGAAGATCCGGCGGGCGCGGGAGTTTCTGGAGAACGGCGACAAGGTCACCGTAAACATGCTGTTCCGCGGGCGCGAGATGGCGCACCTGGAGTTCGCGACGCAGAACATGCAGACGTTCGTCGAGCAACTCGCCGACGTTGCCAAGGTCGAACGCGGACCGAACCGCATGGGCCGACGCATGATCCTGATCCTGACGCCCAAGAAATCGTCTTGAGCGCCGGCCCAGCCAAACTGAAAACACCTGATACCGAGGCCGGAAGCGCCCCGGCCGCGAGGGAAAACGCTGTCCAGCGAAAGGGATCGTTATGCCGAAAATGAAAAGCCACAAGGGCATTCGGAAGCGCATGAAGCTCACGCGGCGGGGTAAAGTCACGCGCCGGCGCGCCAACCGCGGCCACCTGATGAGCGGAAAACGCAGCAAGCGCAGACGGCAACTCCGCGGAAAAACCACCGTCGACAAGGGACAGGCCAAGATTTACGCGCGCGTAATCGGCGGCTGACGCCCGCGCACCACGAGGAGAAACACTCATGCCACGCACACGAAAAGGATCGGCCCGGAGGCGATCGACCAAGCGCCTCTTGAAGCGGGCCAAAGGGTACTACGGCGCCCGTGGAAAACTCCTTCGCGTCGCCAAGCAATCGGTCATGAAGGGCGACCAGTACGCCTATCGCGACCGGAGGGCCAAGAAGCGCGACTTCCGCCGACTCTGGATTACGCGCATCAGCGCCGCCTGCCGGCAGCGCCAGATCTCCTACAGCCATTTCGTCGGAGGTCTGAAGGAGGCGGGCGTCGAACTCGACCGAAAGGTCCTGGCGGACCTTGCGCTGAACGACCCGAAAGCGTTCGACGCCGTCGTCGCCGAGGCACGCGCCGCTCTGGAGGCCTGACATGAGCCGTCTCGACCACGTCGAGACCCTTCGCCGCGAGGCCTTGAGGCAGATCGAGGCCGCCGGCGACAGCCAAGCCCTCGAAACCTTGCGCATCGAATGGCTGGGGCGCAAGTCCGGACAGGTCACGGGTCTCCTGCGGTCCATCCCCACGGTTCCCGCCGAGGAGCGCGGGGCGTTCGGCCAAGCGGTCAACGCCCTGAAGGCCGAGGTGACCGCGCGCCTGGCCGAACGCAAGGCCACGCTGGCCGCTCCGGCCCAGGCCAGGCCGGCGGTAGACGTCACGATGCCCGGCCGGCAACCGGCGCTCGGGCGGCTGCACCCGATCACGCGGGCGGCGCGCGAGATGATTGAGATTTTCGGGCGTCTGGGGTTCGAGGTCGTCGAGGGGCCCGAGGTCGAGGACGAGTGGCACAACTTCGTCGCCCTCAACATTCCGCCGGAACATCCGGCCCGCGACCCGCTGGACAATTACTATCTTGACGACCGGCTGCTCCTGAGGACCCAGACGTCCACGGTCCAGATCCGCGTGATGGAGAATCGTCCGCCGCCCGTCCGGATCATCGCCCCGGGGCGCGTCTATCGGCCGGAGACGGTGGACGCCGGCCACTCCAACATGTTCCATCAGTTGGAGGGGCTCTGGGTGGAGCAGGGCGTCACGTTCGCGGACCTGAAGGGCGTCCTTTCGATGTTCGCGCGGGCGTTCTTCGGGCCGGACGTCCGGACGCGCTTCCTGCCGAGTTACTTCCCGTTCACCGAGCCGAGCGCCGAACTCTACGTCTCCTGCCTGCTGTGCGCGGGGAAGGGGTGCCCCGCCTGCAAGCGGACCGGCTGGATGGAGATCGGGGGCTGCGGCATGGTGGACCCGAATGTGTTCGAGGCGGTCGGCTACGACGCCGAGGAGGTGACGGGGTTCGCATTCGGATTCGGCATCGAGCGTCCGGCGATGCTGAAGTACGGCATCAACGACATCCGCCTGTTGTTCGAGAACGACCTGCGGTTCCTTCGCCAGTTCTGAAGATCGGCGCGCGGCCACGCTGTTTCCGGTTCACTCCTCGTATGACCCAGGGACGCACACCACGATGTAAGGCCTGATGAGTCCCGCCGGGTTCGGGTTGGCGTTCTGATGGTCGAACTTCAGGGACACGTCGCCTTTCACGATGAAGTAGGAGTCCGACAGGTTCACCACGGAGCCGCGAATGGTTCCTCCGGCATTCCCTGAAAACTCGAAACCGCTCGCCACCATGGATCCGTTCAGCGTGGTGAAACCGCCCGTGAACTTGGCGCCGAAGCCGGGGGCCAGAAGGAAAGTCCCTGTCAGGTCGCGCAGGCCGTCGTACTGGCTGCCCGGAGGCAGGTTCTCAACTCCAAGAACGCTCGTGTTGCCGGCAAACGTTATCGTGTTGGCGGCAGGATTGTCTGCTTCGTCCGTGACGATCAGGCCGCAGAGCGTCAGGTTGCCGTTGAACTTTACCTGATTCGGCGGTTCGATGTAGACGACGCCGTTAATAACCACGTCTGAGTTGAATGTCGGGTTCGTGTTGGCGGGAATATAGATGTTGGAGAGGACGGTGCCCGGAGCCGGAGGCGAGGTGATGACATTGGTGGCATAGGGCCTGAAGAGGGCGGGGTTCGGCGTGGGCCAGGAAACCGTCTCCGCTCCGTAAACCTCGCTGCCCTCGATGTACACTTTGCCGGTCTTATGAATTGCCGCCTGCGGATTGGAGACGGCAACGTCGCCGGAAACATATACGCCGCCTGTCAACGTGATGGCTTCCATTTCCACATACGTGGCCGACAGGATGCTGCCCTCCTTCGGCTCGTTCGCGCCTACGACTTGGGCGTTCCCGCTCATCTGGATGTCGGACCGGCTGGCGATGCCGTATCGCGAAAGCAGTGCCCAACTGTCCACGGTCGTCATTCGATAGGAAACGCTTCTTGCGGCCTTTCCGAATCGTCCCGTGCTGTCAACGGTAATGACGGGTAGGGCGGCGGCGCCTCCGTCAGCCACAATGTCCAAATTGACCGCACCCGAGCGACCATCGCCCCGAACGATTGTGATCGGGGAAAAGTGGACGCCTTCGACGTCGCCCCAAATGTCCGAAGCATCGATCATCGAGGAAGCGCTCCAAGCCGTGACAAGGTGCGAGGCAATGGCCCCGTGAAGGTCTTCAACCTGAAGCGTAGGTGGAACGGCAAGGCCGCCGAGGTGACGTCCGAGCAGAAGCAGGCCTGTTTCCGCAAAGGCTGCCGCTTGGCGACTCTCGACCCGGTTCCGTGCAATGGACATGTTGATGTCGGCACAGGCGGCGATCGCGACCGCCAAGGCCGTGAAAAGGGCCAGAAAAACCAACGCTACCACCAGGACGGAACCGGTTACAACTTTTCCGCCGCACCGCTCTCGCGTTTCCATGGCACACCCTTTCGCGACGAAGCCAGCCACAAGGCACAAGATTTCGCCGCCAATTGGGTCCTCAACTCCCCCTGCCTCCATCTTAGAGCGTAACGCGCCGAGGGTCGCGTGCAAGTCGCGGCGCAGACCACCGAAGCAATATCGCGCAAGCCCCTGTGCGGGGCATACTTACGAGCGAGCCCGAATCGTGCCGGCCGAGGACGGCTTCCACGAGCAACCACAAATTCCGCGCGAAAAAACCGGCAGCCGCCGAATGCCCCTATTCGGAGGTTGGGGCCCCAAGGAAAACGCCTTGTAAAGCAGTGGGCCGGAGAGATAATCATAGACTAGTGTCAACTTCGCCCCTCGACAGGCAGGTAAGCGGAAGCGCGGTGGCCATTCTTGGCCACCGCGCGGCAGGCAAGAATGCCCGCCGCGCTATCCCCTCTCTCGGGGGCGCGAAGTTGACAAAGTAGGGCTAAAAGCCCGCGGGGGTCGTGGGCAGCCGTCCATATGGGAAATCCCGGTTCATTGGAATACAAGCACCTATGAATAACACGCTGAAACTTCTCTGCGGAATCGCATTAGCCGCCTTCGCATCGACGCCGGCGATCGCGCAGGACTCCAACCACGCCCCCTCGGACAATCCGCACGCGGTCGCCACGATCGATACCGTCGCCCCGTCTGTACTCTACAGCCCGATGATCTTCGGCGGGTTCCTCGAGCATTTTCACCGCCAAATCTATGGCGGGCTGTTCGAGCCGGGCTCGCCCCTCTCGGACGAGCGGGGCTTCCGCAAAGACGTCATCGCGGCGATGAAGGAGCTGAGGCTTTCGGTCGTGCGCTGGCCCGGTGGGTGCTTCGCCAGCGGGTATCACTGGAAGGACGGCGTCGGCAAAACGCGCAAGCCTGTCCCTGATCCGGTCTGGGGCGTGACAGACCCCAACACATTCGGCACCGATGAGTTCGTCGAGTGGTGCCGGCTCGTCGGGTGCGAGCCGTACATCTGCACAAACGCCGGCAACGGCACTCCCGAGGAGATGAAGCAGTGGGTGGAATACTGCAATGCAACCGAGGGCGAATATGCCGAGATGCGCAAGGCCGGCGGGCACAACGACCCGCTGAACGTCCGCTACTGGAGCATCGGCAACGAAAACTGGGGCGGGCACGAGATCGGCGCCAGTACGCCGGCCAAGTGGGGCCCGCTGGTCAGCAGGTCGGCCGAGTTGATGCAGGGCGTCGATCCCCAGATCAAGCTGGCGGCCGCGGCCACACCGAACCGGAACTGGACGCTGCCGCTGCTCAAGGCCGCCGGGCAGCACCTGGATTACGTGGCGGTGCACCAGTACTGGCTGGGCTTCTGGCGGAAGAACGAGATGCCCGACTACCTGACGTGCATCATGCTATCGGACGGGCCCGAGCAGACGATCACCCAAGTGATCGATATCCTCCAGGAGGCCGGCTGCCGCGGGCGGATCCGGATCGCCTTCGACCAGTGGAACCTGCGCGGCTGGCACCACCCCGGCTTCCCGCGCAAGCAGGCCGTCGATCCCAACGACCAGGCCGCCCTCGAGTTGGTCCACAAGCGCGACATCAACGCCATCGCCTCGCAGTATTCGATGGCCGATGCGTTGTTTCCCGCGTCGTTCCTCAACGCCTGCCTGCGCCACGCCGAGGACGTCGGCATGGCCAACATCGCCCCGATCGTCAACACGCGCGGCCCGCTCTACGTTCACCCCCAGGGGATCGTCAAGCGCACCACCTTCCACACCCTGGCGATGTACGCCAACCTGCTCGAAAACCGCGTCGGCAGGCTCGACGTCCAGGCCGGGCCGCTCGTTCAAGGTAACCGCTCGATCCCCGTGGTCGACGCCATCGCCACGGTGAACGAATCGGGCAAGAGTTGGCCCATCGCCCTGGTGAATCGTCACCCCACCCAAGCCGCGGCCTGTACCGTCCGGATGAAAGACTTACCGCTCGAAGGGGAATACGATGCGACGGTCCTGGCCGGTGATTCGTCCGACGCCTACAACGATGTCGAACACCCGGACCGCGTCGTACCCGAAAAGACGCGGCTCACGTTCACCCAAGGCGTCGTCAACCTGCCGCCCCATTCATTGACGATCATCAAGGTAACCACGCGGTAACCCTGCAAGTGCGCCGGCACTCGCGGTACCTGTGATTAACGAGGGGTGCCACTGGTCGGCCGAAGGCAGACCAGTGCGTTCGAATGCTTGAAGAAGCATCGGTCTGTCGCTCCTGACCGTGCCGAGGTAGATGTGGAGGAATACAGGTTGCGATCGACCGGCCGGCGAGGCTCGATTATTCCGTGTAGGATCCTTGAATACCGACAAGGCGATAGGTCGGTCTCATACCCGCAGGCGTCTGTGGCATGCCGGATTTGTCGATGGTCATCGTCAGGTTGCCATGGATGTTGAAGTCGGAGTCGGCGAGGCCGAGGACGCCGCCGCGGAGGTGGGCCCGCACGTTGCCGGTGAACTCGAAGACGCTACCGACGACCCACCCTCCGAGGTCGCTCGCGTTGCCGCTGAAGTCCAGTTTGTAGCCCGGGGCGAGGATGAGGGAACCCGTGAGTCCTCGCAGGTCATTGAACTCGACCGGCAGGTACTCGACTCCTTGAGCCTCGACGTTGCCGTTAAAGCGGATTTTGTTCAGCGAAAAGTTTTCCGTCTCGGGCTGCTCCGCCACGATGATGCCCGTAACGTCGGCGTTTCCGTTGAAGGTGACGACGTTTGGGGACTCGATATAGATGACGCCCGTGAGGGTTGTGTTTCCATTAAATGTGGGGTTGGTTCCGGCGGGAATAAGGATGTTGGTGAGGGTTTGGTCGTCATCCCCGCCGCCTTTGCCTTTGCCCTTGCTGCCTCCACCGCCACCTGGACTGTCGGTGTACACGTTTGTCGCGTAGTCTCTGAACACGCTGACATCCACGGTCGGCCATGGGGGCTCGAGGGCACCATAGATGCGGTCCCCTCCGATCTGCGAACTGCCGGAGGTGACGATGTTGGCGGTGCTAGAGGAAACCGCCGCGTGGCCCGTGACGCTGGCGTTTCCGCCGAGTTCAATGGCATTCGCACGGGATGCGGTTGCTGAAAAAATACTCCCTTCGGTAGTGCTGGAAGCGCCCTGGATAGTTGGGCTTCCTTGCATGAAGATTCGGGATTTGCTGGCGATTCCGTAGTTCGCAAGAACGGAGAAACTGTCGATCACGCCCATCTGGTAGTAAACGGTGCGGACGGCATTGTCGAAACGGCCGGTGCTCTCGACCACAATGGTAGGTTCCGCCGTAGCCCCACCGTCGGCCACAATACTCAGGCTGATGGTGCCCGACCGGCCATCTTCGCGGATGAGTGTAATTGTAGGGAACTGGACACCCTCGGCGTTAGCCCAGATGGTGGGCGCGTCGAGCATCGACGAGTCGTACCATGAGTCGGCGAGGTGGTCGGAGACGGCCGTGTGCAGGTCCTCGGCATCGGACGTCGCCGGGACCGCCAGGCCCCCGAGATTCCGCTGAAGGAGCAGGAGGCCGGTTTCTGCAAGCGCTGCGGCCTGATGGGCTGCCACGCGGTTCCGGGCGATCGAGAGGTTGATGTCCGAAGAGGCGGCAATGGCAACAGCCATGGAGGCAAACAATACCAGAAAGATCAGCGCAATAAGCAGGGCGGAACCCCTTGCGGTCGCCCTGCCACCAGTGTGTCGAGTCACCATAGAGCACCTTTCCAC
The DNA here is from genome assembly GCA_049678285.1 of Phycisphaerae bacterium. Lineage (GTDB taxonomy): Bacteria > Planctomycetota > Phycisphaerae > FEN-1346 > FEN-1346 > JAPLMM01. The sequence continues at coordinate 10,932 of JBAUDW010000080.1, read as the reverse complement.
CTTTAAGCCTAACGCGCCCGAGTCGCGAAGCAACCTCGAGAAGCATCGCCCGCCTTTGGGGCGCCTAAGTTGTTGCCTGCCAAGCGGTTACAAGTGTCCGGCGCCGCCCTCCGGCCCACCGCGCTTGCACATCACGCGCGCTTTCCCACAAGAAAAACCAGCGGCCGGGCGCCCCGGCTTCAGAAGAACTCCTTTCGCGGCGTGGCCGTAATAACGGCTTCTGTCGTCGCCTGTTCCCCGGCCAGCACCAGCCGGATTTGGAAGGTTGGTTCCTGGTCGTCGGTTACCGTGAAGACCTGTACCCCATCGGCCAGCGTGCCCGCCGTCACGTCTCCGTCATCCACCGTCATGGTGATCGTGCCGCCCGTCGTGCCATCCCATTGATACATATGCGTCACGTCACCCGCCAAGGTCACCACGATCGTCCGGCTGTCGGGGGACTCGACCGATTGGGCGCGATGGACGTCGCGCACGATACGATCGAGGGTCCCGCGCGCCTTCGCGACCAGGTCCGACTTTTCGCTATTGTAGACGTGAGACTGGTTGGCCGCGTTGATGCCCAAGGCGGCGGCCGTCATCAAGAGCGCCATCAGGGCGAGCGAAATGAGCACTTCCGCCAGGGTGAAAGCACGCGTTCGGTGGGGCAGGGCGGAACCCCTCGAGCCCGCCCTGCCGTTCCTTTGCCGATTCCGCATGGGACGTCCGTCCTTGGGACCTCTCAACTCCCACCAGTCGTAGGCACGCCGCTCACGTCCAGGATGTAATAAGTCTGCGTGAGAACCGGATTGCCCTTGGCGAAGATTTCCACGGTAAGCCTTGCAGCCTGGGCGCCGGCCGCCTCGACTTCCTGGTTCAGGTCGCTCGAGGAAACCGGCGTCACGACGATTTTCTGGGACCATTCCGTCAGGTTTTCAGACGATCCGGTGCTGAGGATCGCCGGGTTGTTCGTCGTGCCGTCCAGAGCGAGCACGTCGGAGAAATCCATCTGGAGTGCCTTGTCGCGGATTTCATCGGCCAGGTAAGTCGCCAGCGTGATGTCTTCGCCGCGCTGCGTGACGACGGACTCGTGACCGAACGCGGTCACGAGGGCAACAAAACCGAGAACCACGAGGACGCAGCAGACAAGCACCTCCGCGAGCGTGAAGGCTTTCCGCGTGCTTCCGGCCGCATGCGTTTTCGCGCGCGTCATGGCTAGTTCACCAACTGGGACATCTTGAAGATGGGCAAGAGGATCGCGGCTGCAATAAAGGCCACAATTCCACCCATCAAAACGATCATGAGCGGCTCAATGGCGGACGTCACTGTTTTAATGGTTGCCTTCAACTCCCGATCGTAAAATTCGCTGATGTCATTCAGGATCTCGGCTAGTGAGCCGGTCTCTTCGCCCGCTCCGATCATCTGGGCCACACTGGCGGGAATCAGCGGGCTGCGCGACAGCGTTGGCGCGATGCGCTGTCCCTTGCGCACGGCCGCGTGGACCCGCCGCCACACCCGCGCATAATGCACGTTGCCGGAGACCTCCGCTGTGATGGCAATCGTATCGAGCATCGGCACGCCCGCATTCACCAGTTCGCCCATCGTCCTCAGCCCGCGCGACAGATACAGGGCGTGGCACAGGCTCTTCAGGATCGGAATTTTGAGTTTCGCGCCGTCCCACCACTCGCGGCCGAATTCCGTTCTCAAAAAGTAGATGAACCCTCCCGCAAGCGCACCGACCGCGAGCAGGTAGACGTACCAATAATTGGTCAATGAACTGCTCAACGCCATGAGTATCTTAGTCGGCATCGGCAAGATCTCTTCACGTCCCTTGAAGAGGGGCGCGAACCGCGGCAGGACGAACGTCAGCATGAACACCACCGTCACCATGGCCAGAACGAGGATGATCGCCGGGTAAATCATGGCGCCTTTGACCTGGCGGCGTGTCTCAATCTGCTGTGTCAGGTATTCCGAGATGCGCTCGAGCATGTGCCCAAACGAACCCGCCAACTCGCTCGCCCGAACCATGTTCACGTAGAGCAGCGAGAAAATCTTCGGAAAACGGGGCAGAGTCTCGGAAAACTGCCGTCCCCCTTCGATGTCGCGCTTCAGCGTCCGGATGACGCGGCCCATCTTGGGGTTCTTCACCTGTTCCCCGATGCTTTCCAGGGCGGTTGTCAGGCCGATACCCGCCTTCGACATCACCGCCAACTGGTTTGTGAACGCCAAAATTTCCTTCGACCCGACCCGCTGGCCGAACTGGATGCCCAGCAACCCCTTGCGGCCGACTTCGTCCTCCCCGATCCGCAGCAGGTCCAGGATCGTTCCGCCGAGTTCACGCACCTGCTGGGTGGCCAACACGAGGCTGTCGGCCTTCATGACTCCTGTGACAACCTGGCCGTCGTTTCGCTTCAGTTGGTATCGGTACGTAGCCATGGTGCTCCTAGGCCGTCAGGGCCCGCTCGAGTTGCTCCGGCTGCCGGGCGTACGTGACGGCGTCCTGCCGGCTGATCTTTCCGTTGAAGTAGAGCCGCTTCAGCGACTCGTCGAACAGGGCCATGCCCAGGGCCCGGTTGGTTTCGATGATATTGGGGATCTCGAAGATCCGGTTCTCGCGGATGCAGTTTCGCACCGCGGGGGTCGAAACGAGCACCTCCGTCGCGGGGATCATGCCCGCCTCGTCCACGCGAGGGAACAGCCGCTGGCAGACCACACCGCGCAGCGTGTTCGCCACCATCGAGCGAACCTGATTCTGCTGCGCCGCCGGGAACATGTCGATGATACGCTCGACGGTCGAGGCGGCATCATTCGTGTGCAGGGTCGAGAGAACCAAGTGGCCCGTCTCCGCGGCCGTCAGCGCCGTCGAGATCGTCTCCAGGTCGCGCATTTCGCCGATCAGAATCACGTCCGGGTCCTGCCGCAGAATATGCCGCAGCCCGTGCTGGAAATCCGGCACGTCCTCGCCCACCTCCCGCTGCTCGACCGTGCACATGCGGGACTCGAGCATGTATTCGATCGGATCCTCCAGGGTGATCACGTGGTACTTGAACCGGTCGTTCATGTAATCGACCATCGAGGCGAGGGTCGTGGATTTTCCGCTGCCCGTTTCTCCCGTCACGAGGACCAAACCCTGCTGAAGTTCGGCGAACTCGACCACGACTTCCGGCAGGTTCAGTTCTTCGAGCGGCGGCACGCGCGCCGGAATCGCTCGAAACGCCAGGGCAGGGGTCCCACGCTGAAAATGTGCGTTGACGCGGAAGCGGGGGCCGCCCGGCAACGAGGCCGAAAAGTCCAGGTCGCGCTGGCGCGTGAAATGCTGGTGCTGCTCCTCGGTCACCAGTTCCTTGACGAGGGCGTGGGCTTCGTCCTCCGCGACGACGGCTTCGCCCTCCATGGCGACAAGAACCGTATGAATCCTGAGGAGCGGCGGGTGGCCTGCAATGATATGCAGGTCGCTCGCCCCCGCATCGACCGCGCTTCGCATCAGATTCTTGATACGCGTCAAGGCCGCTTCTCCTACTCCACCGGAAGGTGAATGTCTTCGGTCACGCGGAGCAGTTCTTCGACCGTCGTGACGCCTTCCTGAAGTTTGCGAATCCCGTCCTGTCGCAGCGAAACCATTCCGGCTTCCTCGCAGTAGCGCCGCAATTCCGTGACGTTCGGGCTCGCCGCCACCATGTCCCGGATCGAGTCGTCCAGCACGAGCATCTCATAGATGCCGCAGCGCCCGCTGTACCCGGTGGTCCGGCACCGGTCGCATCCCTTGCCGCGGTACAATTGCCCGGCCTCGATCTTGTTCCGGACGAGGGCCTGCTTGACCTCGTCGCTCGGCACGTACGGTTCCTTGCATTGCTCGCAGATGCGCCGCACCAGACGCTGGGCGAGCACCGCGTTCAGCGACGCGCTGATGAGGTACGGCTCGATGCCGATGTTGATGAGCCGCGTGATGCTCGACGGCGCGTCGTTCGTGTGCAGGGTTGAAAGCACCAGGTGCCCGGTAAGGGCGGCCTGTACGCTGATGCGCGCCGTTTCCTCGTCCCGGATTTCGCCCACCATGATGACGTCCGGGTCCTGCCGCAACAGCGCCCGAAGGGCGGTGGCGAACGTGAAGCCGATGCGCTCGTTGATCTGGACCTGGTTCGCAAAGCCCAGGAAGTATTCCACCGGGTCCTCGACGGTCGAGAGGTTGATCTCGCCCGCGTTCATCGTCAGGAGCGCCGAGTACAGCGTCGTCGTCTTGCCCGACCCTGTCGGCCCGGTCACCAGAATGATGCCGTGCGGCCGCTCAATCTGTTCCTTGAACCGCTTCAAGTGGTCCTGCTCAAACCCCAGCCTCTCCAGGCCGATCAGAATCGACCGGTTATCGAGGATTCGGATGACGGCCTTTTCGCCCTGCGTCGTCGGAAGCGTGCTGATCCGGAAGTCCACGTAACGGTTGCGCACGATCGCGCGGATGCGGCCGTCCTGCGGCAAACGCCGCTCCGAAATGTCCAGGTTCGCCATGATCTTCAGGCGCGACACGAGGGCGGCATGCATGGCCTGGGGCGGCGACATCACCTCGAACAGAATGCCGTCGATTCGGTACCGGACCCGCATCTTCTTCTCGCCCGGCTCGATATGGATGTCGCTCGCGCCTTCCTTGACGGCATTGCAGATCAGATAGTTCGCGAGCCGGATCACCGGCGACTCACCCGCCACCTTCGCCAGGTCCGTCACATCCCCGTCATCGTCTTCGACAACCTCCACCGCGTCGTCCGCGATGTCGCGGATCAGGTCGTCCAACTGGAAGTCGTCAAGCGTCGTGAACTTCTCCTCGATCATCTTCACGATGGCCGACGGGGAAGCCACGGCCAGGCGTACGCGGCGGCCGAGGCGCCGCCGAATCTCGTCCACCAGAAAGACATTCGCCGGATCGGCCGTCGCCACCGTGGCCACGTCCTCGTCGTCGTTCACGTCGATGAGGAGCACCTTGTGCCGCCGGCAAAAGTCCGACGGAAGCATTTCCAGAACGCGCTGAAGCACCTCCAACTGCCCCACGGGCACAAACTCCAGCCCGTACTCCTCCGCCAGACACACCATCACCTCGTCTTCCTTGGCGTATCCTTTGCGGATGAGGATCTGGCCCAGCCGCTCGCCCGGGCTCGACTTCTGGAGCGAGAGGCACTCTTCCAGTTGCGCGCGCGTCACCTCGCCGCGGCTGACGAGCAGATCGCCCATCCGCTGGCGCGCCGCCTTCGGCGCCGCGCCCGTGGGCGCCGTCGCCGTCACGACGCTTTCGCCGGCTCCAGCCTCCGCTTCGCGCTTGCGTTTTTCCTCAGGCATCGCGCCCTCTACTACTACTTGTTCGATCCGGTGGCGTCAAAAAGGCCCAGCGTCACCGTCTCGCCCTCGCATGCCAGCACCACGCGGTTAGGTTCGATCTGTTGGACCTGGAAGCCGCACACCACATCCCCGACGCTGCACACCTTCCCGCTGACCACGGCGAAACGCTTCTCGCCCGAAACCAACACCGAACCCAGTGTGAGTCGGGCACCCACTTCCAGGATCTGCCGGCGCCGCGCCTCTTCCGCCACCGCCGCCGCTGCCTCCTTCTGGTTGGTTTCCGCCTTGGCCTCGACTTTCGCCGAGGTCACCCGGAACGGGTTGGCGTGGAGTTGGCTGAGCGGTACCTGACGCTGCCGGATGTACCCGTCGAATTCCCTGACCAGTTGCTCGACGCGAACGACCGACACGTCGCCCTGCTTCGGGTCCGCCGAGGTTGTGTCCAGCCGCTGCAGGACCGAGTCAATTTCACCGACGCTCGTAGCCCCCGGGCTGACAGCCGAGGTCGATGTTATGCTAGCACCGGCCGTAACCGGGCTCCGCCCGCGCAGAAACTGGAACGCCACCACCCCGCCGCCTACGACCACCAGGCACACGAGGACGATCACTTTTTTCGTGTCCTTCAGACCGAATTTCGCCTGCCGGCTACCGAGATCCTGGTCCTGCTTAGACGTCAGAGGCTCCAGCCCGGCTTCAGACATCCGGTATTGATTTAGAGGTTTTTCGTCGTCCATGCTCAGTTCTCGAAAAAGATGTCCACGACCATGTCGACCAACACCGCCCCCGGTTCGGTGGGCGATTTCTGAATTTGCATCTCCCGCACCTTCGTAATGCGCGGCAGTTGCTCCAGGCAGAGCAAAAACTCGTAAAAGCCCGCGAACGGGCCTTCCAGCGTCAGGTTGATCGGCTGCGCGTTGTATCGCAACGCCGTTTCCACCTTCAGCGTCCGAATGCTGCGGGCAGCCAGCGACCTCGCCTCCGCCGTCACCCACACCTCCCGCAGAATCACGTCGATTTCGCGCTGCTGCGGCAAGCGGTCCTCGAAGAACGCCAGCGCGTCCTCCAGCCGCTTGATCTCCTCCTGCAAGTCGTTGATCCGCCTCGCCACGCGCTGCAGTTTCACCAGTTGGTCGCGCCGATCCCGGATGGCTTCCTGGTCCGCCGCCACACGCTGCCCCAGAGGCCGGACGACCACGAACACCACCGCCACGGTCACCACAACGATGCCGAACAGCGTCAACAGAATTCGCGTTGAACTCTTCATGATTCACCCTTCGGAGGCGACGCCGATGTCGGCAGCGCCGCTTTGGCCTCGTCGCCCGAAGCCAGCAGTTTCTGCGCCTCAAGGCTCAGCCGGAAGGTCAACTCAAACCGCCTCATCGTGACCCCGGACTCGTACGGAAACTCCTCGCTGAACTTCAGGTTCACTTCCTCGAACAGCGGGTCCGCGGTCAGCCTCGCAATGTACTCCGCCACCTGCACGTCCGTCATAGCCAGACCGTTCACGCGGAACTGAATTTCCCGCCTCCGGATCTTCTCCGGACGCTTTGACTTGCTGCCTTTCGAGGGCGCGGCGGACGCCTTGTCCTCCTTCGCCGTCGTGGGTTTCGTCACCGGCACATCGACTTCCACGCTCGACATGACCAGTACCTGCAGGCTCGTGTCCGAGGGCAGGGCATTGGTCAGCCGGGCCAGAATGTGGCTCCGCGGCACCCGCTCCAGCAAGTCCGCGCTCAATTCCACCTTCCGCACGAGGCCTGCTTTCCGGTCTTCCAACTTTTTCAACTGCTCGATCTGCCGGCCAGCCTCCCGGTACTGCTGTTCGACGACGGCCCGCATGCTAGACGCGCTGAACACGCGTATCCCGTGCAGGGCACACACCCCTGCGAGGGCCAACAGCGCGACCCCGATCAATCCGAGACACAGGAGGTTCGCCCGGCGCCGGCCGCGCCGTTTCGTGAAATCCCTTGGCAGAAAATCCATCACCTGCATGACGAGTCTCGCCTTGTTCTATTGCGCCCCAAAGAGACTCAACCCCAAGGCGACGGCCAACTCCGGCTCCGCTTCGCCATCCGCCTCCGCCTGGCCGGCCGCCCGCAGGGGCGCCCCGACCTCGCACGGAACGCTCAAATGCGACCCGATAACCTGCACGAGCGCACGGTCCCGCGCGCCCGGCCCAAGGAACACGATCCGATCAATGCCCGCTCCGCGTGCCAGCGAACTGTAATAGCGGATGCAGGACTCGATCTCGTCGACGAAGTGCCCCAGGGGCTTGCGAATCTGGTTGTAGACTTCCACCGCTTCGGTGCTGATCGATCCGCCGCTCCCGGTACCCGCACACCAACCCGACATCGTGGCCCGCGCCTGCGCCACGCTTGTTTTGCGAGCGTCGGCAAGTGCCTGGACCACGGTCTCCACGCCCAGCGTGACGCCTTTGACGAACCGCGTTTCTTCTCCACGCGCGATCGCAACGTATGTTGCCAGCGCGCCGATGTGCACCAGCACCAGCGAACCGGGCCCTTCCGGACTTGCCGCGGCGTGGCCCGCCGCAAATATGTACGGGTAACACATCGCGCAGGGCTCCACGCCCACGCCTACAATTTCCAGGCCCAACTTTTCCACCGCGCGGATGTGTTTTTCAACCGCGCCGCGCGGCACGGCCAGAGCGATCACGTCCTGCTTCGTCTGGTTGTCTTCCGAAACCGTGCCCGCCACGATGTGCCGAACCACCGCCTGCTTCGGATCAAAGGGCAACTTCCCCTGCAGTTCCCAGGGCAGGGCACTCATCAGTTCTTCCGGCTGCATCGGAGCCATCCGAACCTGCTGAATGACCAACTGTTCCGCCGGCACATTGATCACCGCCTGCTTGCCGCGAAAACCGTCCGCCGAACACCGATGCCGCACAAAATCGAGCGCCTGCCGGTACCGGTTTTCCGTGATCTCCGGGGGAATTTCCGCGGTCTCGGTCCACCGCCCGTTGGCATCGCCCGCCTCGCCCCCAAGAGGCGGAAACACCATGCTCGCCTTCGAAACAAGCGTCAACGAGCCCTCGGCCTGCTCCACCTGCACCATGTGGACCGATTCCATGTTCAGGTGGATCCCGATGGGCAGCAGGACCCGCTTGCGAAGCGCCATGCCATGTCCCCTTCCTACCCGGCCAACCCCTGCGTGCCGCACGGGGACGGCCCGTATTATTCAGACTAACCAGCGGCGCGGTCCTGTCAAACGACAGTACCTCTCCCCACCACGCGAACCGCCGAAACAGAACACGCTCCTCATAACATTGCTTCAAATAAGGCGTTACAATCGCATGCAACGTCTGCAGGGTAGGGGACCCGCCTCTCGTGGGCCGCAGGGGAATGTGCGTCACCGCCAAATTCGGGCCGATTTTCCATCGCCTCGGGGGCCTTCTGGCAGACGCCAGTTCGCGGTGGGCCACCGCCGAGGCTACAGAAGCGGCCTTTGAAAGCCCTTTCAGACGTTACTATCGGCACGATACCCCCTTGTGCTTCACTGATTTGCGGCCCTTTCGACCGTGCCGCCATCGCCGTTCTGCGCTTTCGCTTTGCCGCCCACACGTCGCAAGACCGGCCTTCTACGGCCTCGCGAATGCCGCGCCTCATTCCGTCCGCACGCACGGATTTTCCTTTGATTCGCCCCCTGGCTTCTGTTATGCTCCCCAGAAGTCGGCTCGAGATTCGCTATGGGAGGCCATTGCATGGACGTCAAACTCCATCTCACCAAAGGCAACCCCAAGGGCAAGACCGTTGACGTGCCCGCAGGCATCCTCAAGGTCGGCCGCGCCGAGGACAGCGACCTAATCATCGCTTCCACACGCGTCTCGCGCCATCACTGCGAAATCGCTAACGACCAAGACCAACTCGTCATCCGCGACAACGGCAGCGCCAACGGCACCTTCGTCAACCGCCAGAAAATCCAGGAGCAAGTTCTTCAACCCGGCGACCAGGTCCAGGTCGGACCCCTCAAGTTCATCGTCGAGATCAACGGCGTCCGCAAACGACCGTCCTCGCCAGCCGCCCAACAGGCCGCCAAGAGCGCCAAGGCTGCGGCACCCTCGGCTCGACCGTCCAAGCCTGCCGCACCCAAGCCGACGCCCGTGCAGCGCCGACGGGGCCCCGAAGACATCGCCTCCACCCTCGAACGCCTGGCCGGCGGAAAGCAGCCCGGCGCCTCAAAGCCCAACCGTACGAAAAAGGACGATGACGTCCTCCAGATCTCCGACGACGACCTCCTGCAAACCGAAGAGTGACGATTGTCCGGCCTCTCTGCGCCCGTCTCGCGCTTCCACAGAAGCCGGTTTTCCACGGTTCACCCGCTAACCGGTTCGCCGCGCAAAGTGACCATTCCATGGTCAGTCGGCAACAACGCCTCGGCGCGCATGCAATCCTCGTTCTGCACAACGCCGCGTACAGGCCGAATCCCAACCCGAGGGCGGGCGGCCCCAGCCACAGCCACCTGCGTGGGATGGCCCTCGCGCAACATAACATAGATTATCGGACCTCGCTCCGGTCCGCCTTCCGGGCCCGTTTCCAAAAGGTTTTCCTGGGCGGTTCACAAAAACCCGGCTCGCACAAGGCTTCTTGCACGCACAAGGCTCACGTCAAAGCGAAGCCGCGTTGCACTCTTTGGATGCGATTTGGTGTTGCGCGGCTTCGTAGGGCCTGCCACCTTTTCGTGCGGTCGCTTAGCGATTCGCCTTTTGCGTTGCGGATACTTGGCGTCCGGCCTTGCCGACGAAAGGGGTGTGGCTGGATTTTCTGGCAGCCCCGGAAGGGGCGTCTGACGGGTAGCCACGGGCTTGCGAATTTTTTGCATCTACGCGGCGGAGGTGGCATGGGCATTTCTCCACGCATGGTAGAAGATCATCTTCCCGCGGCCCCAGAGGGCGACGCGGAAGTGGGTCCGGACCCAGCCCGGCAGCGGCTTCAGTCCCCAGCCCGGCGTGGTCAGGTGCGCAAACATCCGATCGATTGCGTCGCGCGACTCCAGCAGGCCTTGGCCGAACGGACGCTCCAAGAGATCCACCGCGCGGAGCCGATGGACGCTGTGGCGTTTGTGGCCTAACCGTGTCCCCTGCCGACGCGGGGCCAGCAACTGCACCCCCTGGCCGGCGGCAATCTCGTAGAGCCGGTTGCCGTCGTATTCTCCATCGCCGACCAGGTACCCTTCGCTCTGGAGTTGGGCGACGAGCGCCGGGGCCGCCTTCTGGGCGTTCGTGTTCATCGGGTGCACCCTCCAAGCGATAAACCCCTGGGCCCCATCGGCAATGGCGTGCAGTTTGTAGCCCTTCGCCATCGTGCCGGCCGCCCGCCCGAAGCCGGCTTGGCGGTCTTGGCTCGACCCGCCGATGGGCAGCGGCTTGGCATCGATCCAGCGGCACAGGCTGGCCCGACCGTTCCCACGCACCCGACGTTCCACCTCCGCCAACGCCGCCTGCACGCTCGCCTTTCGCAGCCGTCGGCTCATCGTCGAGGGGGTCGGCAACGGCCGACGCCAATAGATCGGCCAACTCGATCGCCGACACGCCCACGATGTGGGCCGGTCATGCAGCACCGCCCACAGGTACGTCGCCACGATCGCGGCATCATCAAAGGTCGCACGCCGCGGCTTTTT
>JBAUDW010000079.1:0-1861 GCA_049678285.1 Phycisphaerae bacterium | reverse complement strand
GGTGTGACTAGATTTTCTGGCGAACGGCAGGTCTTTGTAGCGCGGGGCTGTACGCCCCGCGCGGGTCGCTTTCGGCCGTCTGGGTAGCGCGGGGGGTGAACCCCCGCGCTACGAGCCCCGTGCGCACGGCCGGGCAAGACCGGCCGTGCCACACCAGGTACGTATCGCGGCCTCGGCAAATGCCGGAAAATCTTGGCACACCCCGGCGGAAGACGCCGCTTGACACGAGTAGCACTCTTTCGTAGGATGTGCTATCGGCAAAGGAGGGCGGGTCATGAGCGGCACGTTGGTTCGTTTCGGCGTTTCGATGGACGAGCGGCTCCTGAAGGTGCTCGACGGCATCGTGGCCCGGCGCGGCTACGCGAGCCGAAGCGAGGCTCTCCGCGATCTCGTGCGCACCGAGCAGGTCCGCGAGGCCTGGGAGAAGGAAACCGGGCCCGTCGTCGGCACGCTCACGCTCATCTACGACCATCACGTCCGGGAACTCGCGGAGCGGCTCGTGAGCCTCCAGCATGACCACCACGGCCTGGTCCACGCGACGATGCACGTCCACCTTTCGCACCGCATGTGCCTGGAGGTCATCGTGCTGAACGGCAAGCCTCAGGAGGTTCAGCGGCTGGCGGACCGCCTGATTGCCGCGAGGGGCGTGAAGCACGGCCGGCTGGTGGCGACGACGGGCGAGGACCTTGTTTAGCCGCGACCCGAAGGGGAGCGCGGCCGTTTGAAAGGGGAAATGGCATGCACATTGCTTCCGGTTTTCTCTCGCCGCCCGTCTGGGGGACGATGGCGGCGGTGAGCGGCGCGGCTCTGGCAGGGTCGGCGATCGCGACCACGCGCCAACTGGGCGACCGCAAAGTCCCCCTGATGGGCGTCATGGGGGCGTTCGTCTTTGCGGCCCAGATGGTGAACTTCCCGATTCTGGCGGGCACGAGCGGCCACCTGGGCGGGGGGTTCCTGCTGGGCATTCTGCTCGGCCCTTCGCTGGGGATCATCGTCATCACCTCGGTCCTCGTGGTTCAGGCCCTCGTCTTTCAGGACGGGGGCGTGGAGGCGCTCGGGGCGAACATCTTCGTCATGGGAGTCGTCCCAAGCCTGCTGGGAGGGGCGGTGCGGAGTCTCTGGCGTCGGCCGGGATGGATTGCATACGCGGCCACGTTCGCGGGCGGGGCGGTCGCGGTCCTCGCCGGCGCGACCCTGGTGGTCCTGTTTTTGGCGTGGTCGGGCTCGCTCCCCGCGAAGGTGCACCTGGTCGAGGCGCTCGGCGTGATGGACTCGATTCACTTGTTCATCGGCCTGGTCGAAGGCGCCGTGACGGTGGCGGTGGTTCGGTTCGTCGTCGGGGCGAGGCGCGAGGCCGTCTTCGAGACCGAACTCGCCGCCCCCGCGGGGGAGGTGCCGGCATGAACGCGTACAACCGCAAGACGCTCGTCGTCGGGGTCCTCATCGCGTTGGCTATCGCAGGCGTGGTGTCGTATTTCGCGTCGGGTGAGCCGGACGGCCTGGAGAAAAGCCAGGAAGAGTTGGGGGCGGCGGAGCCCGTTCACAAGGACGTCGAACCGCCGCCCAGCGTTTTCGAAGAATATCGCCTCGCCTGTCTGGGCGAAGGGTTCTGGGGGAATGCCGTCGCCGGCGTCGCCGGAAGCCTGCTGGTCCTCGGGCTGGTCCTTGCCGCCGGCTATCTCCTGAAGCGACGCGGACGCCGAGCGGCAACGAGGGATGCGGCCTAGCGCTACTTTGTCAACTTCGCGTCCCCGAGAGAGGGGATAGCGCGGCGGGCATTCTTGCCCGCCGCGCGGTGGTCCCGGCGCGCCGGGCCGGCAGGCCGAAGGCCTGAGACAATCCAGCCTGGGGCGCCGCCCCA
>JBAUDW010000078.1:0-5291 GCA_049678285.1 Phycisphaerae bacterium | reverse complement strand
GACGGAAGAGGACGCCGGCGACACCCTCATGAGCATCGACGCCGACATCCTTTTCGCCGAGGAAGAGGAAGTCCCCGCCGACAGTGCCGCCGAGACGTGGATTGCGGCCGACACGGAAGGCGTGTTTCCGGGCGGGGCGGCTCCCGGCGAAGAGAAACCCCTGGGTGTGGAGGAAGCCCTGACCGCCCCCGAGGCCGAGCCGGCGCCGTTCGCCCTCAGCCCGGAAACCGACGAATCCAGCCTCCAGGAAGTCCTGAGCGAGGAGGAAATGGCCGAGGAGGTGGAAGGAGACGTCTTCGCCGAGGAGCCCGTCATCGCGGTGGATACCGAGAGCGGCGTGGCGTCGGTGGTGCCGTCCTCGGCGACTCGGTCGGGCGTGGCCGCCAGCCGGACGCGCATCGTGACCTTGGTCGAGGGGCCGGCCCACCACGCTCCCTTCACCGTGATGCTTGGGATGACAACCGTGGCGCTGGGGTTCACGGTGTTCTCGCTGACCGCCCTGCTGGCGGGCGCGAAACCCAGCCTGGTGATGGAAATCGGAGAGAGTACGGCCGGCGTAATCATTCTGGCGGTCGGCATCTTCATCACGGGCGTCGTGACGGTGATCGGGATCGTTCTGGAGAAACAGCGGAAGGCCCGCGAAGCGATGAGCGGGCAATAGCGATTTGACACGGGACAGGACTGCACGCCCTGTAGTGAGAGGTCGTCTCTACTACAGGGCACGCTTGGGCGCGCGTGACCAGGAATCTGGTCGCGAGCGTACGCAAGTCCGGACGGAACGGCTGAAGACAGGAAAGGAGATCACGATGCGACGGGTTTCGGTAGTCGTGGGATTGGTGGTGGTCGGTGTGCTGGTGATGCTCTCCACCGGTTGCGTGGACCAGAAGAAGTATGACGCCGTCCTCCTCAGGAACCGCGAGCAGGACAAGTTGCTCCTGGAGAAGGACACGGACATCGCGCGCCTCCAGGAGCGCGTCGAGGCCATGCAGGCCCGCTCGGGGGACGCCCAGCGGATGCTGGAGCAGAAGGATGAGTTGCTGTCCGCCGTCCAGAAAGAACGCGACGAGGTCCGAAAGGCGTTCAACGAACTGTTGGATGTGTACAAGAGACTCGCGGCCGGAGGAGGCGGCGCCGCCATCCCCGAACAGGTCGCCATCGAGATCGAACAACTGGCCCGCGAGTACCCCAACCTCTTCGAGTTTGATCGGGCCACCGGCCGGCTGCGCTTCGCATCGGACATCACCTTCGATTCGGGCTCGAACGTCGTGAAGCCCGAGGCACGGACGGCCCTGGCGAAGTTGGCGTCCATCCTTTCCTCGGACATGGCCAAAAAAATCCACGCGACCATCATCGGCCACACCGACACGGACCCCGTCAAGAAGGCGACGACGATCGCCCTGCTCAAGGAACTCGGAAAGACCACGAACAACATGGGCTTGAGCATCGCCCGGGCCGAGTCGGTGGCCGAAATCCTCAAGGCGGGCGGCGTCGGGGTGGCCCGAATCATCACCCAGGGCATGGGCGAAACCCAGCCTATACCGGGCGCCGGCAAGGCCAAGAACCGCCGCGTCGAAATCTTCCTCGCCATGGGAGCCTGACGCGCGGCTTGGCCGAGATGCTGGAGAAACAAGCGGCCCGCTCACCGAAGAGCGGGCCGCTTTCTTGGCGGGAGTTTACGCCCCTTCGACTTCGCTCAGGGCAGGCTTTCGAGCCGGCGGCGGGAGCCGCCGGTCACGTTCCCTACCGTGGCACGTGCCACGGCGGATTGGGATGCCCCGCCGCTGCCTCGGCCTTTTCATCGCGACGGCAGGAGCGCCGGCAGCAATTTTTCGAGGACCGGCCGTCCCTGGAACGGCTCAGCCGTCGCCCACAGGATCGGCACCTCTTCGCCGAAGAGGTCGGTCACGAGAAGCGGAGGCGAATCATCGCCCTCGCCCAGACAGCCGAGCCCCTCGGCCGTCGTGCGGAAGTTCAAGGCCAACCGTTCGTAGCCGATGGAGTCCGTGAGCAACTCCCCGTATCCATGGGCCGTCGGCAACGTCTCCTCGAGCCATCGCAGCGTCTCGGCGCTCACCAGGCCGCCTCCGTCGCTCTTCACGGTGCACTGAAACTGGCCGGGGCCGGCCCCGGTCTTCGTGTAGTCGGCGGCCACCTGAACCTTGCCCGTGATGGGGCCGCCGGGCACGTTTCGCGTCCAATCCGCCAGTTCGAGGTCGCGGCCGCGCACGGCAACGGTGGCCTTGTCGGCCTCGCCCTCCGGCCAGTGCCAGCGGACGCTCACGTCGAACGTCCCCGCGGTTCGGCTTGCCTCTTCCTCCGGTTCGCCCAGAAGTTGCCGGATCTCAGCGGCCGGCACATCCTTGGCGTCCGCCTTCATGCCCCCGAACACGCCCCGGTCGGACGCCGGATCGAGAAGCACGGCCACGGTCCACTTCGGCGCAAGAAGCGAATCCGTGCTCGACCGGACCGCCTCGGCGCTGAGCGGCGGGAAGATTGTCACGCGGAAGATTCTGGTGTCGCTCAGGGCGACGGCGGCAACCTCGCCCGAAAGTCGCGCCAAGCCCAGGTCGAGATCCGCGTCGAGGCGTTCGACAACGAGCGACACGAGCGGCGACGCTGTCTCCGCCTGAACCAGGCGCTGGTTGATGGCGGCCAGCGTGGCCGCCGGATCGGGACCCGCGAGGGTCACGGAGCCCCGCGCCGCCCGGACGTACCATCCGAACTCGTTCGCCTCGGCCTCGAGGTCCTCCAGGACTACGGTAAGGTGCCCCGGTCCCGCACGCCAGAGGAGTTCAACGTGGCTGGCGACGGCCGTCTTCAATCCCGTCGGCTGAGCCCCGCGGACGTGTGCCTTGCAGCGCAGGCGCGAGGCGAGTTCGCGTTCCAACTCCGCATTCATGCCGCCGCTGCCGAGCCACGCGCCGTAGAGCAGCAGAAACGCCAGCGGGCCGAGCACCAGCAGGAAAAGCAGGACGAACACGATTCGCCGGACGTGCTTCTTTCGTAGGGCCATCTTCGCTCGTGGGTGGTTCAGAGTTCCAAGGCCGCCCGCCGCCACGCCTCGTAGGAAGCCTTCATTTCGCGCAAGGTATCGCCGCCGAACTTCTCGACGAGCGCCGCCGCCAGTTCCGTCGCCACCACCGCCTCGACGATCACGCTGGCCGCCGGAACGGCACACACGTCGCTGCGTTCGTAAGCGGCCGGCTCGGGCGCTTTCGTCTTCAGGTTCACGGAGGCGAGCGGCGTCTTGAGGGTCGCGATCGGTTTCATCGCGGCCCGCAGGACGAGCGGCTGGCCCGTCGTCATGCCGCCCTCCAACCCGCCGGCGCCGTTCGTCGGCCGGACAAAACCCAGCCCCGGCCCTTCGCGCTCGGAGGCGTCAAAGAAGATCGGATCGTGCACCTGGCTTCCAGGACGTTCGCCCGCCGCGAAACCCAGCCCGATCTCGACGCCTTTGATCGCCTGGATGCTCATCACGGCCCGCGCCAGTCGGCCGTCCAGTTTCCGCGTCCATTGGACGTGGCTCCCCAGCCCGGGCACGAGGCCCGTGGCGACGCACTCGATAATGCCGCCGACCGTGTCGCCCGCGGCGCGGGCCTCGTCGATGGCGGCCTTCATCCGGGCGTCCGCCTTCGGGTCGGGCGAATATAAGTCGCTCTTGTCGCGGCACTTACGGCACTCGTCCAGGCGGTCCGGCGCCTTGGCCGCGGCCGGCCCGATCCGGACCACGTAGGCGAGAACCCCGATGCCGAACTCCGCCAGGAGGCCCTTCGCAAGGGCCCCGGCGGCGACGCGGCCGGCGGTCTCCCGCGCGCTGGCACGCTCCAGAATGTTCCGCAGGTCGGGTTCGAGGTACTTCAGCGCCCCCGCCAGATCGGCGTGTCCGGGTCGCGGGCGCGTCAGTTCCGGTGCATCTTCCAGCCGCGCGTCGCGGTTCCGGATCACCAGCACCACGGGACTGCCGAGCGTCCGTCCCTGCCGCACCCCCGCCAGAATCTCGACGCGGTCCTTTTCGATTTTCTGCCGCTCGCTCCGCCCGTAACCTCCCTGCCGGCGCGCCAGGTCCTCGTCGATGCGCGCGACGTCCACCGCAACGCCCGCGGGAAACCCTTCGACCAGCGCGATGACCGCCGGCCCATGGGATTCACCCGCCGTTCGCACCACCAGTTCGCTCAAGAGGGCTCTCCTTGCCGGAGGCTACTCGAACCGTTTCCCCGTCAGCCGCTCGAACGCCTCGACGTACCGCGCGCGGGTGTTCGAGACGATGTCGTCCGGCAGTTCAGGTCCGGGCGGCGTCTTGTCCCAATCGAGCGTGTCGAGCCAGTTGCGCAAGTACTGCTTGTCGAAACTCGGCTGGTCGTGGCCCGGCTCGTAGGAGTCGGCCGGCCAGAATCGCGACGAGTCCGGCGTCAGCACTTCGTCCACCAGGATGATTTCGCCGTCGGCCTCGCCCCATTCGAACTTCGTGTCCGCGATGAGGATGCCTCGCTCGCGGGCGTAGTCGGCGGCCTTCTTGTAAACCGCGAGGCTCCGGTCCCGCAGGGTCGTCGCCGCCTTCTTGCCGACGATTTCCGCCGCCTGTTCGAACGAAATGTTCTCGTCGTGTCCGCTGTCGGCCTTGGTGGCCGGGGTGAAGATCGGCTCCGGCAGGGGGTCGCACTGCGCGAGGCCCTTCGGCAGCCGCGTCCCGCAAATCGTGCTCTCGGCCTCGTATTCCCGCCAGCCGGACCCCGCCAGATACCCTCGCACGACGCACTCGACGGGAAAGACGTCCGCTTTTCTGCACAGCATCGAGCGGCCTTCGAGCACATCGGCATGGGCGCGGAGGGCCTGGGGCATCCGGCCCATGTCGCACGTGACGACGTGGTTGGCCGTCACGTCTGACAGAAACTCGAACCACCACAGGCTGAGTTGCGTGAGGATCCGCCCTTTGTCGGGGATGCCGGTCGGCATGACGACGTCGTAGGCGCTGATCCGGTCGGTCGCGACGATGAGAATCCGGTCGCCCAGGTCGTACACGTCGCGGACCTTTCCTCGGCGAGCCGTCAGGCCTTCGAGGCGGGTTTCGCGCACGTCGCGCTTCATCTCCGCCTCCCGGTGCCCCAGGCGCCCGCTGGGCCCATTTGTTTCGGAGCCGTTGCCGTTCGTTCCGCAGCCTGCCCGCCTTCGTCCCGATTCATCGGGACGAAGGAGGGTTCCCCGTTGGAGTTCCGCCCCGCCTCCTTTTTAGCCTCCGCCCGCGCGGGCCGTCAAGCCTTATCCGCAAAACCCCACGCGCCTGAGCCCCCCGC
>JBAUDW010000077.1:0-6979 GCA_049678285.1 Phycisphaerae bacterium | reverse complement strand
GGCGAGGCCCGCCTCGGCGGACCCGCCGCCGGGCGAGGCCGACGGGCCGACGGGCCACACGCGCTCGGAGCGGACACGGTCCTGGGAAGGCTCGGAATCGGTCATGGCTCGGCTGCGTCCGAAGGTTCGACCCGCACCGCACAGACCTTGAACTCGGGGATCTTCGCGACGGGGTCGAGCGCGGCAATGGTCAGACGGTTGGCCGGCGACTCATGGTAGTGGAAGGCGAGAAAGAGCGTCCCGGGGGCCACGCGGTCCGTGACGCGGGCCTGGATGGTGATCTCGCCGCGGCGCGAGGCGACGCGCACGGGCTGGGAGTCGGCGACGCCGAGGCGCGCCGCGTCCTGGGGATGAATCTCGATCGCCCCGACCGACACCAGGCGGTCGAGGACCTCCGAGCGGCGCGACATCGTTCCCGTGTGGAAGTGCTGGAGGATGCGGCCCGTCGAAAGGAGGAATGGGAACTGGGCGTCGGGCAACTCTTTCGGCGGAATGAATTCGATGGCGTGGAACTTCCCCCGTCCCCGCGTGAAACGGTCCTTGTGGAGGATCGGCGTCCCGGGATGGTCGCGGCCGGTGCAGGGCCACTGGAGGCCCTGTGCCTCGAGGCGATCGTACGCGATGCCGGCGTAGGAGGGCGTGAGCGCGGCAATCTCGTCCTGGACGGCCGACGGGTCGGGGTAATCCATGGCATAGCCCATCCGCCGCGCGAGGTCCGAGAGGATTTCCCAGTCGGCTCTCGCCTCGCCGGGCGGCGGGAGGGCCTTGCGGACCCGCTGGACGCGGCGCTCCGTGTTCGTGAACGTGCCGTCCTTCTCGGCGAACGAGGCGGCGGGCAGGACGACGTCGGCCAACTGGGCGGTTTCGGAGAGGAAGATGTCCTGCACCACGAGGAAATCGAGGGCCTTCAATGCCTCTTCGACGTGCGTGACGTCGGGGTCGCTGAGCATGGGGTTCTCGCCCAGGCAGTAGAGGGCCTTGACCTTGCCCTCGGCGGCGGCGTGGATGATTTCGACGACTGTCAATCCCGGCGCCGGCGGGAGGCGGACGCCCCATGCCTTCTCGAACTTCGCGCGAGCGGCTGCGTCGTCCACCTTCTGGTATCCGGGATAGACGTCCGGCAAGGCGCCCATGTCGCAGGCGCCCTGGACGTTGTTCTGGCCGCGCAGGGGATTGACACCCGTGCCCGGCCGGCCGATGTTCCCGGTCACCATGGCCAGATTCGCGAGCGCCAGCACATTGTCCGTTCCGGTCGTGTGCTGCGTGATGCCCATCGAATAGATGATGGAAGCGGCGTCGGCTTTTGCGTAGAGGCGTGCCGCCTCGACGATTTTCTCCGCCGGAATGCCGGTGATCTTCGCCGCCATCTGGGGATTGTACGGCTCGACGGCGCGCCGGAGGTCCTCGAAGCCTTCGGTGCGCTCGGCAATGAACACCTTCGCCTCCAGGCCCTCCTTCAGGATGACGTGAATGAGTGCGTTGACCAGCGCCACGTCCGTGCCGCCGCGGTGCTGGAGATGGAGGTCGGCGATTTCGGCAAGTTCAATCACCCGCGGGTCGGCGACGGTGAGGCGCGTTTTGCCGAAGCGGACGGCCCGCTTGACGGCGGCGCCGATGATGGGGTGGCACTCGGTGGTGTTGGAGCCGATGACGAAGATGGCGTCGGCCTGCTCGAGGTCGGCGATGGAGTTGGTCATCGCGCCCGAGCCGAACGCCCGCGCCAGGCCTGCGACCGTCGAGGCATGGCACAGGCGGGCGCAATGGTCCACGTTGTTCGTGCCGACCACCGCGCGCATGAACTTCTGCATCAGGTAATTTTCTTCGTTGGTGGTCTTGGCGCTCGAGAGCCCCGCGACGGCGTCCGGGCCGTGCTGGTCGCGGATGTCGCCCAGGCGCTCGGCGACGAGCGCGAGCGCCTCGTCCCACGTTGCGGGGACCAACTCGCCGTCCTTGCGGACGAGCGGCGTGCGGAGGCGCTCGCCGTGGCCGATGAAGTCGGTCCCGAAGCGGCCCTTGACGCACAGAAGGCCGCCCGAGACGCCGAGGCCCGGCTCGCCGGTGATGGTCACGATCCGCCCGTTGTGGATATTCAGAACGATCGTGCACCCGCACCCGCAGTAGGGGCAGATGGTTCGGACCTGCTGGAACTCCCACGCGCGTCCGTGGCCGGTTGCGCCGACGTAGGCCAGCGCTCCCGTCGGGCAGACGTCCAGGCAGTTGCCGCACTCGGTGCAGCCGGAATCGTCGCGCGCCACGTCCGGCGGGAGGCTGATGCGCGTGTCGAAGCCGCGCCCAAGAAAATCAATCGCCCCGGAGACCTGGACCTCGTGGCACACCTGGACGCACCGGCCACACAGAATACATTTCGACCGGTCGTACACGATGGCCGGGCCGTCCTGGACGGGCTCGACGGCGACGTCGGCGGCGCCGAAGCGGGGTTCCTTGACGCCGAGGTCGTAGGCGTATTTCTGGAGATCACACGCCCCCGCCTTCTCGCACGTCAGGCAATCGTGCGGATGGTCCGACAGCGCAAGTTCCACCACCATCCGCCGGTGCGCCTGGAGGGCGGGGGTGTCCGTCCGCACGACCATCCCCGCGGCCACGGGGTAGGAACACGACGGGACAGGCGTCCGCGCACCTTCGACCTCGACCAGACACAACCGGCACGAACTCGTGGGCTCGAGGGCCAGGTCGGGGTCGTAGCAGAGGTGGGGGATGTCGATGCCGGCCCGGCGTGCGGCCAGGAATATCGTCGTGCCTTTCGGCGCCGAGACCTCGCGCCCGTCAACTGTCAGCCGAACCTCGTCAGCCATCCGGTCATCCTTCAGCGCGCCGCGCCCAGCCTTCGTCCCGATGCATCGGGACTACGGCGGGTCTCCGCTGCGCTTCGACAAGCGCGGCGGCTATTGAGTCCGGTAAAACCGATGTTAATCTCGCGGGTGCCACGGATTGCTCGCAATCCGTGCTTCCCCGTGGTTAGCACACGGTTTGACAAGCAAACCGTGGCACCCCGGCATCACATTAGTTTTACCGGACTCAATAAATGTTCCGGCGCGGCGGCGAAACCGCTACTGTTCCAGATCGCACCGCAAGCACCGGCGCGCCTCCGCGCAGGCCGCCTGCAGCGAATAGCCTTTGAGCACTTCCTCGAAGTTGCCCCGGCGCCTCTTCGGCCGAAGCGCCCGGACGGGCCGGCGCCGGGCCGCTTCTTCGCGCTCGTCTTCCGGGGGTTTGCCCGGCGAGGCGAACCCGCGGTCGGGCGGCAGTTCGCCTCTGCCGCCGAGGAATCGGTCAATCGCCTGGGCGGCCCGTTGGCCCGCCGCAATCGCCTCGACGATCGTCGCGGGCCCGGTGACCGCGTCGCCGCCCGCGAAGACGTTCCGCCCCGCGGCCGCGCGCACCACCGGGTCGCCCGTCACAGCATCGCCGCCCGCGAACACGTCGCCGCCGTCCGTCTGGAGCGTCACGGGGTCCACCGCCAGCCGGCCGCCCGCGATGACGACGCCCTCGTCGGCCTGGGCGAAGTCGAGGTCCGGATACTGGCCGATGGCGGCGATGACCAGGTCCGCCTCGAGCCGGTGGTCCGAATCCGGGATGGGGATGGGGCGCCGGCGGCCGCTGTCGTCGGCATCCCCCAACTTCATCTTCATGCATTGGACGGTTCGCACGTGGTCATCGCCCTCGATGGCCTTGATGGTGGCCAGGAACCGAAACTCGACGCCCTCGAGCATGGCGTCCTCGATTTCGTCCGGCGTGGCGGGCATCTCGTCGGCCGTGCGGCGGTAGAGGATCATCACCGAGTCGGCTCCGAGTCGGAGTGCCGCCCGGGCGGAGTCCATCGCCGCGTTGCCCCCGCCGATGATGACGACGCGGCCCTGGACCTTCGTGCGTTCGGCGAGCATAACGCCCCGAAGGAAACTCGGGGCGTCCACGACGCCGTCGAGGTCCTCGCCGGGGACGCGCAGTCGGCTGCTCTTGTGGGCGCCGGCGGCGACGAAGATGGCGTCGAAGCCTTCGGCCCGGAGTTCCTGGAGGCTTTCGATTCGCCGGCCGGTGACAATCCGGACGCCCGCGCGGCGGATGTACTCGACGTCGCGTTCGAGCACTTCGGGTGGCAACCGATATCGCGGAATTCCGACCGCCAGCATTCCGCCGACGCGGTCGAGGGCCTCGAAGACCGTGACCTCTCGGCCGGCGAGCGCCAGGAAATACGCCGCCGTCAGCCCGGCCGGCCCGGACCCGATGACCGCCACCTTGCCGTGCCGAGGGCCTTGCCACTGGGGCGGCGAGCCGGCGTCCTTCACGCGGTCCGTCACGAATCGCTTCAGGTGGCGGATGGCCACCGGCTGGTCCACGTCGCCGCGCCGGCAGAAGAGTTCGCACGGATGGTGGCACGCCCGGCCGCAGACGCTGGCGAACGGATTCCGCCGGCGAATGACTTCCAGCGCATCGGCGAAACGCCCTTCGGCCACCAGGGCGACGTACTCCGGCACGTTGACGTTGGCGGGGCAGGCGTCCGAACACGAGATCGGCGCCATCTTTTCGCACGCGTGTGACGGGCACCGCTTTTCGATGATGTGCGCTTCATACTCGTCGCGGAAATGACGCAGGGTCGAAAGCACCGGGTTCGGCGCCGTCTGGCCCAGGCCGCAGAGCGACGTTTCCCTAATCGTCGCGCCGAGGGCTTCGAGAAGGTCGAGGTCCTCCATCCGCCCCTCGCCGGCCGTGATGCGTTCCAGGATCTCCAGCATCCGTCGGGTGCCGATGCGGCACGGAATGCACTTGCCGCACGATTCCTTCTGGCAAAAGTCCGTGAAGAAGCGTGCGATGTCCACCATGCAGGTGGCCTCGTCCATGACAATCAGGCCGCCGGAGCCCATGATGGCGCCGACTTCCTTGACCGAATCGTAATCGATGGGAAGGTCGAGGTATCGGGCCGGGACGCATCCGCCGCTTGGGCCGCCGATCTGTGCGGCCTTGAACTTGCGTCCGCGCGGGATGCCGCCGCCGATGTCGAAAATAATCTGCCGCAGCGTCGCGCCCATCGGCACCTCCACAAGACCCGTCGTCTGGACCTTGCCGGCGAGGGCGAAGATCTTGGTGCCCTTCGAGCCTTCCGTGCCGACGCTCGCGTACTCCTCGGCCCCGAGTTCGATGACCCGGGGGACGTTGGCCCACGTCTCGACGTTGTTGATGTTTGTGGGCTTGCCCCAGAGGCCGCTCGCGGCGGGGAAGGGCGGCCGGGGGCGCGGCATACCGCGCCGACCCTCGACCGAGGCGATGAGGGCAGTCTCTTCGCCGCAGACGAACGCACCGGCACCTTCGTGCACCGTGATGTCGCATTCAAAGCCTGTGCCGAGGATGTTCGATCCCAGGAGGCCCGCCTCGCGCGCCTGCTCCAGCGCCAGTTTCGTGTGCTCGATGGCGATGGGGTACTCGGCCCGGACGTAGATGACACCGCGGGACGAGCCGATGGCCATCGCCCCGATGAGCATCCCTTCGATCACGAGGTGCGGGTCGCCCTCGAGGATCGCCCGGTCCATGAAGGCGCCCGGGTCGCCCTCGTCGGCGTTGCAGATGACGTACTTCGGCTCGCCCGGCGCCTCGCGCGCCAGGTGCCACTTGCGTCCCGTCGGGAACCCCGCCCCGCCGCGACCGCGGAGGCCGGAGCGGATGACCTCGTCAATCACGTCCTCCGGCCGGCGCGTGGAGAGGACCAGAGCCGCCGAGGCGTAGGCGCCGTGGGCGACGGCGTCCTGGAGGCTCTTCGGGTTCACCACGCCGCAGTTCTTCAGCACCCGCCGCATCTGATGCTTGTAGAAAGGAATATTCTTGCGTCTGGCGACCGTCCGGCCTTCGGCGGACCAGCAGAGGCGCTTGACGACCTTGCCGCCCAGGACCGTCCGCTCGACGATTTCCGGCACGTCGGCCGGCGCGACGCCCTGGTAGAAGACTCCCTTCGGGTCCACCAGAACGGTGACGGCCCCCGCGCACAGGCCATGGCAGCCGACGCGCACCACTTGCACGCGCCCTTCCAGGCCGCGCTGCGCGATCTCGGCCTCGAACGCGTCGCAGACCTCCAGCGCGCCAAGGGCCCGGCAGCCGGTCGAGCAGACGCGGATCGTCGTTTCCGGTTTTGGCCGGGCCGCCAGATCCCGCCGCCACTGCTTGAGCGCGTTGACCGATTCGAGGCGTTTCACGCTTCTCGGGTCCTGTAGGTTCTGAGGATGCTTGCGATCCGCTGGGATGTCAGGCGGCCGTAGTAGGTCAAGTCAATCATCATCACGGGGGCGAGGAAACACGTGCCCAGGCACGCCACGGTTTCGAGGTAGAAGAGCATGTCGGGCGTCGTCTCGCCCTCTTCGACGCCGAGTTCGCGCTGGACGGCGTCGAGGACGCGGACGGCGCCCTTGACGTGGCAGGCCGTGCCGCGGCAACAGCGGATGGTGTGCCGGCCGCGGGGCTCCGTATAGAACTGGGCGTAGAAGGAGACGACGCCCCAGATGCGGCTCAGGGGGATGCGCGTCCGCCGGCTGATTTCCCGCAGCGCCGCCGGCGGCAAGTAGCCGAAATGGTCCTGCACGTCCTGCAGCACGCCGATGAGGTTGGACGCCCGCGAGACGCCCAGGTCGTCCAGGTGCGCGGCGATGTCGGCGTCGGGCGGCGGCGGAGGCAGGCCGCGCCGGCGCTGCCTCAGCATGGACCGCGGCGACTGCGCCATCGAATCACCCTCGACTGACAAGCCCGGGAAGGACGCCGACCAAGTATAGGGATTCGCCCGCGGCCGGACAAGGCGAGAATGGTGCCTACCGTAACGGAGGGGGGAAAGAAAAAGGAAAGGGAAGGCGGTGGCCGGTCACCCCGCCATAAAACAGGATTTTGCGCCATTGCTATAAGTTCTTGCGCAACAAGCAGTTCGCTCTTATGCTTGTCTTGAACCCCTTTTCAGGAGACAAAGCATGGAGAGCGAACTGTGGCC
>JBAUDW010000076.1:0-14355 GCA_049678285.1 Phycisphaerae bacterium | reverse complement strand
GCCACGCTCCGTTGCGTGGCCATGCATGCCCACGGAACGGACGCCGTGGGCATGCCACCCCTCAAACGAACTGCAACGGACTACTAGTCCGAAAGGTTCTGCTCGGGTGCCACGAGGTCGTCGTAGGTTCCGCGCCGGCGGATGAGGCGCGCCTCGCCGCCTTCGACGAGCACCTCGGCCGGCCGGGGAAATGAATTGTACTCCGACGCCATCACCATGCCGTAGGCCCCCGCGCTGAAGACGGCCAGCAGGCCGCCGCGCGCGACGGGCGGCAGGTGACGCTCCTTCGCCAGAAAATCGCTCGCTTCGCAGATCGGACCGACCACGTCCACCATCTCCGTGCCGGGCATCCTCTCATCGCGGCTGCGCTGGCGCGGCACGAAGTCCGGCCCCGGTTCGACCGGCCAGACGTGATGGTACGAGCCGTACAGCGCCGGCCGGATGAGGTGGTGCATCCCCGAATCGCACAGGAGAAACTTACGGTCGCCGCCCTCCTTCACGTACTGGACCTGAGTCACCAGGATGCCGGCGTTGCCGGCGATAAATCGGCCGGGCTCCATGATGATCTCCAGACCCGCGTCCTCCAGGAGAGGGAGGATCGCGCGGCCGAAGGCGTCGG
This sequence comes from Phycisphaerae bacterium, assembly GCA_049678285.1. Taxonomy (GTDB): domain Bacteria; phylum Planctomycetota; class Phycisphaerae; order FEN-1346; family FEN-1346; genus JAPLMM01. The sequence goes on along the minus strand of JBAUDW010000076.1, from coordinate 13,736 downwards.
CGCCGAGGGCCTCGCCGCCTTCGTAATGGGCGCCGAACCCGCCGCCGATGTCCAGCGCGGTCACCTCGACGCCCCCGGCGCGCAGACGGCCGGCAAGGTCCAGCACTTTCTCGACGGCCTCGACGTACGGATCGACAGAGAGGATCTGCGATCCGATGTGGATGTGGATGCCGGCGAGGGCGACGTGTCGGGCGCCGGGCGAAGCGGCAAACGCGCGGAACACGCGCTCCGCCCGCTCCAGGTCCACGCCGAATTTCGTCTCCCGTTTGCCCGTCGTGACGTAGCGGTGGGTTTTCGGGTCCACGTCGGGATTGACGCGCAGGGCGGCCCGGGCGCTGCGTCCGGTTTCGGCGGCCAGGCGCGCGAGATTCTGGAGTTCCGCCTCACTCTCGACGTTGAAGAGGTGGATGCCTTGCTCGAGGGCGTATCGGATCTCGTCGTCGGTCTTGGCGACGCCGGCAAAGCACGACCGCCCCGGGTCGCCGCCCGCCTGGATGACGCGGTAAAGTTCCCCGCCGCTGACCAAGTCGAAGCCGCTCCCCTCCTCCGCCAGGAGCCGAAGAATGTGCGTGTTCGAGCAAACCTTGACGGAGAAGCAGATGAGCGGCTCCAGGGGCGCAAACGCGGCGGCGAGTTTGCGGTAGTGGTCGCGCAGGGTGCCGGCGCTATAGACGTAGAGCGGCGTGCCGAAGCGGCGCGCCAGATCCGCCGCCGCTACGTCCTCGCACCACAGCCCGCCGTCGCGATACTCGAAACGATCCATCCGATACTCTCCAACGCGGAACGCAGAATGAACGGCAAAGGCATCCCGGCTCCCGTGCCGCAGCCTCACCCGCGTTCTGTTGCGAGGACAAGTCTAGAGCGGCGCACAGGGCCTGTCAACGGGCGACGCCGCGGCGCCCGGCACGGGAGCCATGGGTGGCACTGGCGGCTTGTCCGCCAGTGCGCCCGTCACGAACGGCGCCCGGCGTGTATTCACGCCGGGCTAAATAGGGCATGCCGGACGCACAAAAACCCTTGACTTTGGGACGGTGTTTGCCTATATTACCAAAGAGCCAAGAAGGGAGGCGGCAACCATGAATGCCAGGACACAAGCACGGTTTGACGCGCGGGCGCGGGTCCTGAAGGCCCTCGCGCATCCGACGCGGCTGTTCATCGTGGAGGAACTTTCGCACGGCGCGCGGTGCGTCTGCGAGTTGACCGAGATGGTGGGGGCCGACATGTCCACCGTCTCGAAGCACCTGGCGATCCTGCGGTCGGCGGGAATCCTGGCGGACGAGAAGCGCGCGAACCAGGTCTATTACCGCCTGCGGTTCCCGTGCGCGATCGGGTTCCTGGACTGCGTGGAATCGGTCCTGAAGCAAACGGCCCGGGAGCAGACGGCCCTGGCACGGTAGGACGGGAGAGGAATCGCGGAGCGACGCCGGAGGCGTGCGCGGAGCGGAAATCCCCATGAATCACAAACGCGAATGGATAATCCTGGCGGCCCTCGCGGTCGTCTTCCTCGTCCTTTACTTTCTGCCGGTCGGCTCGGAGCGGTTCGACGGGGCGGTGTTGGAGTCGCTCGCCCTGGTGAAGTCATACGCCCGGGAACATGTGCTCCTGTGCCTGGTGCCGGCGTTTTTCATCGCGGGGGCGATCGGCGTCTTCGTCCGCCAGGCGTCGGTCCTCCGGTACCTCGGCGCGAAGGCGAACAAGGTCGTGGCCTACGGCGTCGCGTCGGTCTCGGGGAGCATCCTGGCGGTCTGCTCGTGCACGGTGCTGCCGCTCTTCGCAGGCATCTGGCGGATGGGGGCGGGGCTGGGGCCGGCGACGGCCTTCCTCTACTCGGGCCCGGCGATCAACGTCCTGGCAATCATCCTGACGGCCCGGGTGCTGGGGCTGGAACTCGGGATCGCGCGGGCGGTCGGGGCGATTCTCTTCAGCATCGTCATCGGCCTGGCGATGCACTGCATCTTTCGCAAGGAGGAGCGGGCGAAGGCCGAGGCCCAGGCCGCCGTGCCGGAGCCCGAGGCCGGCCGGCCGTTGTGGCGGACCGCCCTTTTCTTCGCGGCGATGGTCGGCATCCTCGTGTCCGCCAACTGGGGCAAACCCGACGAGGCGAGCGGCGCGGTCTGGCGGGCGATTTACTCGGTCCGGTGGGTGGTCGCGGGCGTTCTTACCGTCGCGCTGGCGGCGATGATCCTCGGGTGGTTCCGCCGGGCGGAACTCGGGGAGTGGTGCGGCTCGACGTGGGGATTCGCGAAGCAGATTTTGCCGCTCCTTTTCGTCGGCGTTCTGGCGGCCGGGTTCCTCCTCGGCAGGCCGGGGCACGAGGGCCTGATCCCGTCGGAGTGGGTGAGCGGAGCGGTCGGGGGCAATTCGCTCCGGGCGAACCTCTTCGCGTCGGTCGCGGGGGCGCTCATGTATTTCGCGACGCTCACCGAGGTGCCGATCCTCCAGGGGCTCCTCGGGTCGGGCATGGGCAAGGGGCCGGCGCTGGCGCTCCTCCTGGCGGGGCCGGCGCTCTCGCTGCCGAACATGCTCGTCATCCGCAGCATCCTGGGGACGAAGAAGACGCTCGTCTACGTGGCCCTCGTGATCGTCATGGCGACGGCCAGCGGGTTGACCTACGGGGCCCTGTTCAGATGAGGCGACGGCCGGCAGGCGCCGAGGCCGTCGGCCTCGCGCGATGGTGGAAACCTCTTGGAAAGGAGAATGGCAATGTCATCCGACATGACGCGACGTGTGTTTCTGGGGACGGTGGGGGCGACCGCCGTGGCCGCCTCCACTGGACAGGCGGTGGCGGCGGACGCCGACACCCCGAAGTCCGGCTCTCTAAAGATTCTCGGCATTGCATGCAGCCCCCGGCTGGGCAAGACGACGGCGGCTGCCGTGAAGGTCGTCCTCGAGGCCGCCGAGGCCGCCGGCCCGAAAGTCGAGACCGAACTTGTGGAACTGGCCGGCCTCAACATCCCCGTCTTCGACCCGGCGGCACCGGGCTCGGCGGACTTTGAAAAGGTCGCGGCCAAACTCACCGACCCCAAGGTGGCGGGGATCATCGTCGGCACGCCCGTTTATTTCAGCGGGATGTCGTCGCTGTGCAAGGCGTTCTTGGACCAGTGCATGGCGTTGCGCAAGAAGGACTTCGCCCTGCGAAACAAGGTGGCCGGCGTCCTGGCCGTCGGCGGGGTACGCAACGGCGGCCAGGAACTGGCCATCGAGTCGGTCCAGGCGGGCCTCTTCTGCCAGGAGATGATCGTCGTAGGCGACGGCCGGCCGACGGCCCACACCGGCGCGACGCTCCTCAATCCCGGCACCGACGACATCCGCGGGGACGAGTTCGGCCTCTCGACCGCCAGGAACCTCGGCCGCCGCGTGGCAGAGGTGGCCCTGGCACTGCGCGGGCCCGCGTAAACCTGCGGATACGCGACGCCTGGCCGGCGGGCGCGACCGGACGCACCGGCCAAGCCCCGGCAGACAAGGAGCAACCGTCCATGGCAGCGGACGATGCCAACAATCGCTCGAAGGGTCTGAACGTCTTTGAAAAATACCTGACGCTCTGGGTCATCGTGTGCATCGGCGCGGGCATCGTCCTGGGGAAGTTCGCCCCCGGGTTTGCGAAGGCGCTCGACGGGATGGCAATCTACGTCGACGACGCGCCGGTCGTCTCGATCCCCATCGCCGTGTGCCTCTTCTGCATGATGTACCCCATCATGGTGAAGATTGATTTCGCGGAAGTCCTGAAAGCCGGCAAGAGCGTGCGGCCGGTGGGCCTGACGCTCTTCGTCAACTGGGCCGTCAAGCCCTTCACCATGTACGCCATTGCCTTCCTTTTCCTGGGCGTCGTGTTCCGCGGCCTCATCGGGCCCGACGCGGTGGACCACGTGAAGATGCCGTTCGGCCTGGACCTCGGGGTTGGCGAGACGTACGGCGCGGGCACGGTGGTCCTGGTGGACGGCGTGAAGATGCTCGCGGTGCCCCTGTGGCGCTCGTACCTCGCCGGGTGCATCCTCTTGGGGATTGCGCCGTGCACGGCCATGGTGCTCGTGTGGGGATACCTGGCGCGGGGCAACGACGGCCACACGCTGGTGATGGTGGCGATCAACTCGCTGACGATGCTCCTTCTCTACGGTCCGCTGGGCGGCTTCCTCTTGGGCGTGGGCCGGCTGCCGGTGCCCTGGCAAGCGCTGTTCCTTTCGATTGCCATCTACGTCGCCCTGCCGCTGGTGTCCGGCTACGTCTCCCGCAAGTGGCTCATCGCCGCCAAGGGTGCAGTCTGGTTCCGCGAGAAGTTTCTCCATGTATTGACGCCCATCACCATCATCGCCCTCCTGGTAACGCTGGTGCTCCTGTTCTCATTCAAGGGCGAGGTCATCCTCTCGAACCCGCTGACGATTCTCTGGATTGCGATTCCGCTCTTCATCCAGACGAACCTCATCTTCTGGATCGGATACGGGCTGGCGAAGTGGCTCCGGCTCTCGTACGAGGACGCGGCCCCGTCGGCCATGATCGGGGCGTCGAACCATTTCGAGGTCGCCATCGCGACGGCCACGATGCTTTTCGGCCTCTCGTCGGGCGCGGCCCTCGCGACCGTGGTCGGCGTCCTCATCGAGGTGCCCGTGATGCTGATGCTCGTGAAGATTTGTGTCCGCACGAAGCACTGGTTCCCCGCGGAACGCCGAGCGTAGTCGGCGCACCGCGGGAGGAAAGGAGTCGTGCATGGCAACCGAGAAGAACACCCACGATCTCGTGAAGAAGGCTTACGGCGATGTGGCCCGCAAACAGTCCTCCTGTTGCGGGCCGGGTTCGTCGTGCTGCGACGACAGCAAGCCCTACACCGTGGCCGATCACCCGGTCCCGGAGGCCGAACTCGGCCTCTCGTGCGGCAACCCGGTCGCGTTCTCCCGCCTGCGGTCGGGCGACGTCGTCCTCGACCTCGGCAGCGGGGCCGGCAAGGACGTGTTCCTGGCGGCCGAGAAGGTCGGCGACGCAGGCAGGGTCATCGGCGTGGACATGACCCCGGAGATGCTGGCCCTGGCGCGCAAGAACGCAGTCAAGTTCTTCGCCACCACGGGCCTCTCGAACGTGGAATTCCGCGAGGGGCGCATCGAGGACCTGCCGATCGAGGATGCCAGCGTGAACGTGGCGATCTCCAACTGTGTCATCAACCTCTCGCCCGACAAGACACGCGTCTTCCGCGAGATCCGCCGCGTGCTGAAACCCGGCGGCCGAATGATCGTCAGCGACATCGTGCTGAACCGCCCGCTGCCCGAGTCCGCCCGCAACGACCCCGACCTGTATGCCGCCTGCATCGCCGGCGCCCTCCTTCGCGACGAATACCTCCAGGCGATCCGCGATGCGGGCTTTGACGAGGTCGAGATCCTCAGTGACCACACCTACGAGGCACCGAGCACCTGCACGGACCCGGTCATGGGCGGCATCTCGGAAGCCCTGGCCGGCGCCGCAGCGAGCATCACGGTGCTGGCGCGGCGATCGCCGCAACCCTCGCCGTCCCGATCGAGGTGCCGATCATGTTGATGCGCATCACAATGCGCCTCCGAACGCACAATCGGTTCGCATCCGAAAGGAGAATCCTATGAGCACGTGCTGCGGCAGCAAGAAAGGGACCAGGACGGTCCTTCTCTACGCCTGTTCGGGCGGGGCGAACGTCGCGGAGATCGCCGACCGCGCGGCGGACAGCGAAGTGGTTCGCGCGGTGGCGAAGGCGAAGGAAGTCCTCGCGCAGCCGTAGCGCGGCAAAGGAGGATGCGATGAAAACGATCCAAATCCTCGGGACCGGCTGCCCGAAGTGCAAGAAACTGGCCGAGAACGCCGAGGCCGCCGCCAAGGCGCTCGGCATCGAGTACACCATCGAGAAGGTGACGGACATCACGGAGATCATGGCGTTCGGCGTCATGGTGACGCCGGCGCTCGTCGTGGACGGCCAGGTCAAGGCCGCCGGCAAGGTGCCCGACGTCGAGGCCATCCAGGCGATGCTGAAGTAGGGTTTGCGGGGCGCCTCGCACGATAGCCTGGGTCTGCGGCGGGCGCGCCTTCAGCCGGAGGACACAAGATGGCCGAGCGGAACGTACCGATCACCCTGACGGCGCCCGACGTTCAGCGCGTCCTCCGGGTCGTTCTGGACCGCGACGGCGGCGAGGCGCTGGACATCCTGGAGAAGGTCGTCCAGCCGCAGGTCGAGAGGGCGCTGGCGCCCTCGCACTGTCGCCCGGTCTTTGAACTGGCGGAGGGGCAGTCGGTGATCGGCCCGCCGCCTCCGGGGCCGCCGACCGGCAAGGACCCGCGCGATGCTTGACGCGATGCTTCTGGGACAGTGTCCATGCAGCGGGGGGACGCGGGGGCCGGGCCTCTCGTCCTATTTGGCCTTGTAGCGTGCGCCGTGTGGTTGGTCTATGGGATCGCAAGAAAGGACGGTGTATCTCGCATGAGCAAGATATGGAAGATCGCCATTGTGGTGGGGCTGGCCGCCCTGGTGGCCGTTGTCCTCCTCAGCAAGCACAAGGGTTCCTCCCCGGCGACCGACAAGACGGAGCCGCCCGAGGGCCCCGTGCAGGCACCCCGGATAGGGGCCGGTCTGCCGCGACTCGTGGACCTTGGGTCGGTGTCCTGCATCCCATGCAAGATGATGGCGCCCATCCTGGAGGAGTTGAAGAAGGAGTATGCCGGCCGGCTCCAGGTGGACTTCATCGACGTCTGGGAAAACCCGGACGCCGGAAAGCCATACGGCATCCGCCTCATCCCGACGCAGGTCTTCCTGGCCCCCGACGGAAAGGAACTCTGGCGCCACGAAGGGTTCCTCGGCAAGGAGGAGATCCTGGCGAAGTGGAAGGAACTGGGTTACGATTTCGCGGCCGGCGGCGAGGCCGCAACTTTCGAGCGCCTCGAGCCCGCCCGCCCCGACGACCGGCCCAAGGACCGCGTCTGCTACCTGTGCGACGGCCGTCTCGACCCGAAGACGGCGGTCACGGTCAAGACCGACAAAGGCGATGTCCGTCTCTGCTCGCCGCACTGCTACTTTATCCTGTACTCGGCCCTGACGGAGGATAAGACGGGCTTCGAGAAGAAGGTCTGCGTCGCCGACCATGCGACCGACAAGCCGCTCGCCGCCACGGAGGCGGTGTACCTGTACGGCCTGGACGAGGAGACGGGGCGACCGTGGATCCGGGCCTTCGCCGACCGCGACGCCGCCCTCAAGGAGCGGGCGGCCTCCGGGGGAAGCCTGGTTGGCTTCGACGCGCTCCAGGCGGCCGAACTGGCCTGCCGGTGCGGCTTCTGCGACCGGGCCGTGTATCTGCAGGATGCATCGCGCGTCGTCACGGCCGACGGCGTCCACACGTGGGGTTGCTGCCCGCACTGTGCGCTCGGCGTGGCCGCACGCACCGGCAAGGACATCACCGTGTACCAGCCCGACGCCCTGACGGGCGAGATGATCGTCATCCAGACCCTGGGCGCCAGCGTGGCGTCGCTGGAGCCGAAGACGGCCGTCGCGTGGTTCGGCCTGCGCCAGAAGCCCGACGGGTCGTGGGCGTCGGCCGGGTGTTTCCACCAGGCCAACTTCACGAGCCTGGAGAACCTCAAGGCCTGGGTCGAGAGGCACCCGTACGAGACGGGCAAACTCATCACCATCCAGCAGGCGCTCGCGGACAAGATGAAAATGACGCCCCAGCAGATTCAGAAGGCGTGCAAGATCGGCGAGTGCGCCCCCAAGTAGCCGGGCCACAGCCGGGAACACGCCGGGGAGGCGCCCATGCAGGAACTTCTCACCACCCTGGCCCGTGCGGTCGAGGGCACGCCCGCTATCGCCCTGGGGGCGGCCCTGGTCTGGGGCATCCTGAGCATCCTCCTCAGCCCGTGCCACCTGGCGAGCATTCCGCTCATCGTCGGCTTCATCGACAAGCAGGGCCGCATCTCGACCCGGCGGGCCTTCGCCATCTCCACGCTCTTTGCCGTCGGAATCCTCATCACCATCGGCACCATCGGAGCCATCACCGCCGCGGCAGGCCGCATGATGGGCGACGTGGGCCGTTACGGCAACTACTTCGTGGCGGCTATCTTCTTCATCGTCGGGTTGCACCTCCTGGACGTGATTCCCATGCCGTGGTCGGGACCGGGGAAGGTCGGCATGAAACGCAAGGGAATGCTGGCCGCCTTCCTTTTGGGGCTCGTGTTCGGTATCGCCCTCGGGCCGTGCACGTTCGCTTACATGGCCCCGATGCTCGGCGTAACGTTCAAACTGGCCGCGACGAACATCGGCTACGGCATCCTGCTTCTGGCGGTCTACGGCGTCGGCCATTGCTCGGTGATCGTGGCGGCCGGCACATCCACGGAACTCGTCCAGCACTACCTGAACTGGACCGAGGAGTCCAAGGGCGCCGCGATCCTGAAGAAGGTCTGCGGCGGGCTGGTCCTCCTCGGGGGGGTGTACCTAATCTACGTGGCCGGTTGAAGTCTTTCCTGCACCCACTTTGATGAAAGGAGAACGGCAATGCGAGAGGACCTGACGCGGCGTGGATTCCTGGGGGCAGCCGGCGCGGCCATCGTTGCGGGCATGGCGGCCGAGGCGCTGGCTGCCGAGGAGGCGCCCGAGGCCAAAGCCTTTAAGATCCTCGGAGTTTCGTGCAGCCCCCGGCCTGGCAAGACGACGGCGGCGGCCCTCAAGGTCTGCCTCGAGGCCGCCGAGGCCGCCGGCCCAAAAGTCGAGACCGAACTTGTGGAACTGGCCGGCCTCAACATCCCCGTCTTCGACCCGGCGGCACCAGGCTCTGCGGACTTTGAAAAGGTCGCGGCCAAACTCACCGACCCCAAGGTGGCGGGCATCATCGTCGGCACGCCGGTTTACTTCGGCAGCATGTCGTCGCTCTGCAAGGCGTTTCTCGACCGCTGCATCGCGCTGCGCAAAGACAACTTCGCCCTGGCCAACAAGGTGGCCGGCGTGGTTGCCGTCGGCGGCATGCGCAACGGAGGCCAGGAACTCACGATCCAGACGGTGCAGGCGGCGCTGCTGGCCCAGGAGATGATCCTGGTCGGCGACGGCCGGCCGACCGCCCACCGCGGCGCCACGCTTTGGAACCAGGGCGACGACATCTCGAAGGACGAGATCGGACTCGCGACCGCCCGGAACCTCGGGCGGCGTGTCGCCGAAGTGGCCGCACGCCTCGTGGGGACCACGGGCTGACCCCAGGGCCCCGACCGGAGATCGCCGGCCGCCACGCTTCGCCCACGTTCAACACGTGCCGCCTTCACAGGGCCCGGCGCGTGACGGGGATCCTCTTCGTCCTGGTGGGCATTTACTACGCGCTGCGGTTCATCTTCGGCCTGTGGGCCTGAGCGCGAAGCGCCCGCCGGTCGTCGAGGGATCGAACTCCAGGGCGGCGAAACCGCTCGAGCGGTGGGCGATGAGGGCGGGCGGCTCCGCGCCGTCGTCCGGCGTCTCGCCCAGTTCCAGCAGGAGGCACTCGACGCCGGCCGTCTTCTCCACCAGTTCCATCCCCTTCTCGACGCCGAGGACGGCAATGGCGGTCGCCAGGCCGTCGGCCGTCGCCGCGTCCGGCGCCACCACCGTCACACTGGCGAGCCTCTCGTTCACCGGCCAGCCCGTCCGCGGGTCGATGATGTGACTGAAGCGGCGGCCCTCGACCGTGTAGCCGCGCGCATAGTGCCCGCTCGTGACGACGGCCTGGTCGCGGACGTGGACGGCGGTGAAAAGGCGCGTCCGGTCATCCGGGTACCGGGGGTCCTGGATGCCGACGCCCCATCGCCGGTCGCCGCCGGGCGCGACGAGATTGAGCGGGCGCTGGCCCTCGGCGTAGACGTCGCCGCCGGTATCGACGAGGGCCGCGAGCACCCCCGACTGGACCATGCGCTGGGCCATCCGGCCGACGATGTAGCCCTTGGCGATGCCGCCCAGGTCGAGCGCCATGCCTTCCTTATCGAGGCCGACGAGGTACATCGGTTTGACGAGGTCCTCGGGTTTCGGCATCGGCCCGCCGCGCGACGGGAGGGGCTCGAGTTCCGCGAGCGGCTTCTGGGCCAGGAAGGTGAGGATCTGGACGGCGTCCATGCCGACAAGCGCCCTCGCGGCCGAGAGTTCCTCTTCCGTCGGAAGTCGGTTTCGCTCCTGGGCCTTGCGCCACAACTCCAGCAGCGGGCCGACCGTCGGGTCGAACGCACCGTCCGTCATGTCGTGGACCTCGCGCGCGGCCGAGAGGCAACTCGTCACCAGGGGGTCCACCTCGATGGTGAATCGGCCGGCGTCGCGATTGATGCGCGAGATGTCCGAGTCCGGCAGGTGGCGGTCCAGGTGCTTGATGCCCTCTTCCATTTCCTTCCAGGCCGCGTCGAGGGCGCGCCGGGCGGCGGAGTCGGAGCCGGCCACGGCGCGGACCGTCACGAGCGTGTTCATCGCCTCGCGGGTTTCAATCACCTCGACCGGTTCGGGCGGCGCGCACCCCGCCGCCAACGCCAGCGCCGCCGCGAGCCACCCGCAGCGTCTCACTCGACCAGTCGTCATTGCATTACTCCTTCGCCGCGCATTCGAACGGCGCGCGCCCCGAAAGTTTACCCGCCGTGGCGGGCGCGGCGGCTAAACGTTCACCGCTCCGGCGCCCGCGGCTCGTCCGCGCCGCCATACCGGTACTCCGCCTGGCAGGAGCCTTCGCGGCTGACCATGCAGGGTCCGACCGGGTGGGCCGGCGTACATCGCGAACCGAAGAGCGGACAGGCGCGGGGCTCGAGCGCGCCGCGGATGACATCGCCGCAGCGGCACCCGTGCTCGTCGGCTCCCGTGTCGGCGGGCGGCCAGGCCAAGCCGAGGCGCCGGACGGCGTCGAAGTCGCCGTACGCAGGCCGCACGGCCATGCCGCTTTCGCCGATCCGCCCCAGGCCGCGCCAGACCGAGTCGGCGCGCTCGAAGACCTCGTCGATCCGCCGCAGCGCCTCCGGGTTACCCCCGGGCCGGACGGCGTCCGGGTAAACGTTTTCGACGCATGCCTCGCGGCGGGCGAGTTGCCCCAGGATCGCCGACACGCCCGCCAGCACCTGCTCGGCCGTAAACCCCGCGACGACGCACGGGCGCTTGTGCCGGGCGGCCAGAGGCTCATAGGCGCGGCTGCCGATGACGACGCTCACGTGGCCGGGGCAGAGAAAACCGTCGATCCGCACCTCGCCGCCCGCCAGGAGCGCCGCCATCGCCGGAACGATCCACTTGTGGGCCGACAGCGCGACGAAGTTTCGCAACCCTTCCTCGCGGGCCATCCGCAGGGCCACCGCCGTCCCGGGCGCCGTCGTCTCGAAACCGACGGCCGCGAAGACGACCGTTTCGTCCGGCCGGCGGCGCGCCAGGTCCAGCGCTTCGAGCACCGAGTAAACGACGGCGACGCGCGCCCCGCCCGCCTTCTCCCGTTCGAGGCTCGAGCGCGACCCGGGCACGCGGACCATGTCGCCGAACGTCGCCAGGACGACGCCCTCGCGCCCCGCGAGGTCCACGAGCGTATCGATGACGCCCTGGGAGGTGACGCAGACGGGACACCCCGGTCCGCTCACCAGGCGCACGCGCTCCGGCAGGAGGCTGCGGAGGCCGGAGCGGCGGATGGCAACGGTGTGCGTCCCGCAGACCTCCATCAGGACGACGGGCGAGTTGCCGGGGACGGCCTTGGCCGCGTCGGCCATTTCGGCTTTCAATTTTTCGATGCGCGAGCCGTTCATGGATTCGACTCGCGATCCGGCGCGGGCGGGCCGCCCAAGCCGCTCAGCCGCTCCATTTCATCCAGGAGGGCATTGGTTTCGGCGGCGTCGCGGGACGAGATCTGCGTGATCGCGAAGCCGGCGTGCAGGAGGACCCAGTCGCCGACGCCGGCCTCCGGCACCAGGACGAGCCCCGCCCGCATCCGGTTGCCGCGAACGTCCACGAGGCCGATGCCGTCGGCCAATTCGACGATTCGTCCCGGAACCGCCAAGCACATGATTGCACCCTCACGCGGCGGGCAAGCCCGCCGGCGAACCATCGCGCGTCCGCGCGGCGGTTAAACCGACGCGCGCCCGGCGCTGCGCTCCGACAAGCGTGCGGCGGCGACAGAGGCCTGGCCGAGGGCCACGCCGCCGTCGCCCGGCGGCACGTCCCGATGAAGATACACCTCGAAGCCGTCCGCTTCAAGCGCCACGGCGAGCAGGCGCACCAGCCGGGCGTTCGCAAAGCATCCGCCGGAGAGCGCGATGCGCTCGAGTTTCGTTTCCTCGCGGGCGCGCCGTGCGGCGGCGCGAAGCATCGCCGCGACCGTCGCGTGGAACCGGGCGCTTGTCTCGTCGGCGTCGCGGCCGGCCTCGACGTCGGCCACCACGCCGCGGATGATCGGCACGGTGTCGATGACCCATCCTCCCCCGGCGGCCGGCGCGTCGGCCAACGCGAAGGCGTAGGGGTCGGCCTCGTCGGGCCGGTCACCGGCGGCGGCCTCCAACTCGATGGCCGCCTGGCCCTCGTAGGTGTTCTCGGCCGAGACGCCCGCGAGGACGCTCACGGCGTCGAACAGGCGCCCCAGGCCGCACGCGCGAGGGGCGCTCACACCCTTGGCGACCATGTCGGTCCAGATCCGCCGGTCCTTCGGGCGCGTCTCGGCCAGCCGGCCGACCAGGCGGCGCTCCGCTTCCTCCGGCCCGTAGGCCTCCAGGAGGAACGACCAGGCCGTCCGGACGGGGTGCTCGACGGCCGCATCGCCGCCCGGAAGAGAAACGCAGGCCAGGTGGCCGAGTCGCTGGAAATCGCCGGGCGACGCCCGCAGGATTTCTCCGCCCCAGACGGTCCCGTCCGTCCCGTAGCCCGTGCCGTCCATCGCCAGGCCGATGGTTTCGCCCTCGAGACCGTGCTCGGCCATCACGGAGGCAATGTGGGCGTGGTGGTGCTGGACGCCGACGAGGCGAAGGCCTTCCTCTTCAGCCCGGCGGCGGGCGTAGCGCGTCGAATAGTATGCGGGGTGGAGGTCGTGGGCGAGGGCCGCCGGCCGAATCGCCAGGAGACGCTCCATTTTCTCCACGGTCTTTTCGAAATAGTCGGCGGCAATCGGATGCTTCAGGTCGCCGATGTGCTGGCTGACGAAGGCTTCGGACGAGCGGACGAGGCAGACGGCATTTTTGAGTTCCGGTCCGACGGCGAGGATCGGCTCCGGCGCCTCGACGGCGAGCGCAAGGGGCCGCGGCGCGTAGCCTCGGCCGCGGCGGAGCATCAGTCCCGGCGCGCCGGGACCCCGCTGGACCATCGCCACGGAATCATCGCACACGGTCTGGATGGGGCGGTCGTGGACGAGGAACAGGTCGGCGATGCCGGCGAGGCGGCGGACGGCCTCCGTGTTGTCGCCGCAGATGGGCTCTTCCGCGAGGTTTCCGCTGGTCAGGATCATCGGCGGAAAATCGTTCTCGAACAGCAGATAGTGGATCGGGGCGTAAGGCAACATGAACCCGAAGTAGGGGCTCCGCGGGGCGACGCCGGGCGAGAGATCGTGGTCCGGCCGCTTCGCGACCAGGACGATCGGCCTCTCGCGCGCCTCCAGGAGCGCGCGCTCGGCTTCGCCGACGCGGGCGCGGCGAGCGACGGCCTCGGCGGAGGCCGCCATCATGGCGAACGGTTTCTCGTCGCGCTGCTTTCGGCGGCGAAGTTCGCGGACGGCGGCGTCGCTGCGCGCGTCGGCCGCCAGGTGAAACCCCGTCAGGCCCTTGACGGCTACGATGCGGCCGGCGAGGAGCGC
>JBAUDW010000075.1:0-4872 GCA_049678285.1 Phycisphaerae bacterium | reverse complement strand
GGCGAGGACCCGTCGGCGGGGCTCGTGGCCGTGGATTTCGGGGCGGGCCTCGCGCTCCTGCCGTTTCTGCCGATGAGCCCGGCGGATGTCAAACTCATCCTCCAGGGCCTCGCGGCCGGTCGGCTGGTCCAGTTCGACCGGGGGGACCTGGAGCGTCTGGAGGCGTTCGTCTCGGAGCATGCGCCGGCGTTCACAGACCTCGGCGGGGCGCTGGCGGAACTGCGGATCGCCGACGCGGCCTACCGGCGGAGCCAGGCGGACCTCACGCACCATCACGTCCGTCTCGTCACGGACGGCGGGTTGAGGCGTTCGGTGCGCGAGGGTTGGATCGCGAGTTTCCGGGCCCGGGGACGGACGGACGATGCGGCGGCCGAACGGTTCCGCTCGCGGCCGATGCGGGCGTGGCTCTACGTGCTGGCGGGGTTTATCCCCCTCGTCGGGCCTTTTCTCCAGCGCGTGTGGGGAAATGCGGCGTATCGTCGGCACGTGGGCGCGATGCTCACGAGTTTCGGGTATCTCGGGCGGGCGCTCCGCGCGAAGGAGGCCGAGCGCCTCATCGAGTGGCACCGGCGCGGGCGTGCGAGCGCCAGGCGTGCCGAAGCGCTCCTGCGGCATCCGATCGCGTTCTGGATCCAGGCGTTCGCGCTGGGCTGGTTGCCGGCGGGCGCACACCGGTTCCTGACGGACCGGCGGTACGTGTGGGACGTATTCAAGTACGTAGCGGTGCGGCCGATCGTGCTCCTCTTCAGCCGCGCCCGCCGCGAGGCCTGGCTCCGCGAGATGGTCGAGGAAGGCCGCCGCGACGGCATGCTCAAGGACGAGGAGGCCGAGAGCATCCTGGCGCGCATCAAGGAACCTTACATCCAGATCTACCTCTTGAGCCTGGTGGTGCACCTGATGACGCTTCCGATTACGCAGTTGGTGTCCTTTCCGTTGGCCGCATATGTTTATGCGAAAACAGGATCGGCGTTTTGGTCCGGCGTGATTCTCGGCGGGGCCCAGATTACTCCAATCTCGCCGGGCTCGATTGTGCGCGGCCTCTATGCGACCGGTCTCGCCATCTGGAAGCGCGACTGGAAAAACTATTCCTGGGCCGTCTGCATCTCCTACTGGAAATACATCGGGTATCTGGGGTTCCCAATCCAGATGGTGCACGCGTACCCGATCCTGGCGCGGTTCATGGCGGCGCGGTGGGCGACGCACGGCGTCGGTCTCGTGCCGGTGTTCGGCGAGCACGGCGCGCTCCTGGAGCACGGCGTGTTCAACACGTTCTTCAACGCGCCGATCAGCCTGCGGCGCCGGTGGGCGGAACTCGCGCCCGAGCGGCGGAAGGTGCGCGGGCCCGCCGGATGGATCGGCACGTGCCTGGGCGTCGGCCACCTGCCGGGCCCGAGCGGCTCGTACGTGTCGGCCGTCGGGGCGGGGATCCTCGCGGCGGCGTTTTACCTGGGCGCCCCCGCGTGGGCGGTCGTCGCGGCTGCGGCCGCGGTGACCGTCCTCGGGATTCCGGTGGCGGCATGGTTCGAGTCGCGCCTCGGCCGCAAGGACCCGCACCCGTTCGTCCTGGATGAACTGGCGGGGATGCTCGTGGCGGGTCTGGCGGTGTGGCTGCCGACGAACCAGTGGGCGTGGGCGAGCCTCGCGCTCGCGCTGGTCTGGTTCCGCGTGTGCGATGTCGTCAAACCGCCGCCCGTGCGGCAACTGGAACGCCTGCCGGGCGGATGGGGTGTCGTGATGGACGATGTGGCGGCCGGCGCGATGGCGCTGGGCCTGACGGTTCTCTGCCAAATGCTGCTCGCGCGGTTCTTCGGCTAAAGGTTTCTCACCTGCGGGCGCAGCGGTCGAAGGTCAATCCGGCGGGAGGCGCAGCAGATGATACGCCCGCTTGATGTACACCAGGCCGCTCACGCCGGTGAAGAGCGTGGCGGTCCAGATGGAGACGTTGCGTCCGACGGCCAACCAGGCGGGCGAGCCGGCGTCGGCGGCCCAGTGGCCGACGCAGAGGAGGGACCACGTGACGGCGACGCACTGGAGGAACATTTTGACTTTGCCGGTGAGCGAGGCGGCGAAGGGAATCCCGTGCGATTCGCTGAAACTCCGCATGCCGGTCACCAGCAGTTCCCGCGCGAGGATGACGACGACCATCCACGTCTGCCAGCCCGTCACATTCACGCCGTCGCGGATGAACTCGCCGCCGATGAAATAGACCATCGCCCCGCAGATGATGATCTTGTCGACGAACGGGTCGGCGATCCGCCCGAACGTGGTTATGTGGCCCATGCGGCGCGCCAGGTATCCGTCCACGACGTCCGTCGCGACGGCCACGAGGAAGATCGCCAGCGCCACGTCGAGCACGGGCCAGGCCGGCGGGTTATTGGCGTCGTAAAACGCCAGGACGATGAAGAAGCCGATGGCCATGAAGAATCGGCCGGCCGTCAAGAGGTTCGGCACGTGGCGTCTCACGCTTCCGAGTCTCCGTCGGTCGCCGTGGCGACCGTATCGTATCCCTTGGCGGCGACGATCCGGACTCGGACCTCGTCGCCTTGCTTGGCGATCTCCGTCGGCAAGAGCACGACGGAATCCACCTCGGGCGCCTGGCCGCCGTGCCGGGCCGCCAAATACCCCGCCGCGTGGGCCGGGCCGTCCACGCGAACGGTGAGCCTCCGGCCGACCATGCGCCGGGCGGCCTCGTGGGCCAGCCGTTCCGAAAGGCGCATCAGCCGCTCCCACCGCTCACGCCGGACCTCGGGCGCCACCTGGCCGGGCAGTCCCGCGGCCGGCGTCCCGGCCTCGGGACTGTACACGAACACGCCGACGTGGTCAAAGCGAACTTTTTCCACGAAATCGGCGAGTTCCTCGAAGGCTTCGCCCGTCTCGCCCGGATAGCCGACGATGAAGGTGGTGCGGATGGCGATGCCGGGCGCCGCCTCGCGCAGCCGACCGAGGAGCCGCTCGACGCCGGCCCGCGTGATGCGCCGGCCCATGCTCGCCAGGATGGCGTCGTTCACGTGTTGAAGGGGCAAATCCACGTACGGCACGATCGGCAGTCCGCGCGCGAGTTCCTGAATCACGTCGTCGGTGAATGACGCGGGGTGGGTGTACATGAGGCGAATCCACTCGGCCCCCGACTCCCGGCGCAGGCGCGCGAGCAAGCGCGCGAGGTTCCATCCGTCGTCGCGCCGGTCGCGGCCGAAGGCGGTCGTGTCCTGGCCGATGAGCACCAGTTCGCGCGCGCCGTCGGCGACGAGTTCCTGCGCTTCGGCGAGGACGGCGTCGGGCGCCTTGGACCGCAGCGGCCCGCGGATGGCGGGAATCGCGCAGTACGCGCAGCGGTTGTCGCAGCCCTCGGTGATCCGCAGGTACGCGTAATGGCGCGGCGTCAGGCGCAGGCGTTCGCGGTCGTCCGGCGCGTCGGCGGGGAACGGCCCGACGCGGACGGCCGGCGCCTGTTTTGCGCTGCGCGCGAGGGCCGCCCGGCAAACGTCCGCAAGCGCATCGCGCTCCGCCAGGCCGGCGACGGCGTCTATGTGGGGATGGCGCTCAAGGACCGCGCGGCCGTCGCGCTGCGCCATACAGCCGGCGACGATGATGCGGCCGAGGCGGCCGGCACGCTTCAAGGCTTCAAGTTTCTCGATCGCCTCATCGGTCTCAGCCCGCGCAAGGTCGATGAAGGCGCACGTGTTGACGACGGCCAGGTCGGCGCCTTCGGGCGAGTCGGTGACGGCAAATCCCGCGAGGGCCAGGCCGGCCAGCATCCGCTCGGAGTCCACGAGGTTCTTCGGGCACCCCAGGCTGATGAGGGCGACGGTGGGCAGGCGCTCGGCGGTCACGGGTCGGCCTCGAAAGGTGCGAGGGTTCCGCGCAATGGCGTTACGCCCGCGAGACGTATTCGCCCGTCCGGGTGTCCACGAGGAGGTGGTCGCCGTTCTTCACGAACGAGGGGACCTTGACGCGTGCGTCGCCCTCGCACTTGGCCTCTTTCATCGAGTTGGTGGCGGTGGCGCCCCGGAGGTCGGGCGGCGTCTCCTCGACCACCAGTTCCACAGTGTTCGGCAGGTCGGCGGTGACGGGATGGCCGTCCGCCAGGCCGATCACGAGTTCGAGGTTCGGTGTCAGGTAGACGGACTTGTCGCCGACGAACTCGGCCGGGATGCGGACCTCCTCGAACGTTTGCATGTCCATCAGGAGGTGATGCGTCGCGTCGGAGTAGAGGTAATTCATGGCCTTGCGTTCGACGTAGGCCTGTTCGAACAACTCCTCGGTGCGGAACCGTTCCTCGATCAACTGGCCCGTCTGGAGGTTCTTGACTTGAATGACCTGACTGGAGCGCCAGTTGCCCTTGGCGACTTTCTGGTTGTCGATGACGGTCCAGAGGCCGCCCTTGTAGTTGACGGTCATGCCTCGGCGTAAATCGATCGCTTTCGTGCTCATCCTGCCCCTTCTCCCTGATTCTCTTCACGGAAACGGCCAGCGTGCGGGCCGCGCGCCCGCCTGGCCGGCAGCCAATTTAGGCCTATCCGAGGGCTCTGTCAATGGGTTGTGACCGTTTTTCGTGGCATGGTGTTGGCGCCGTGTCGTTAGGAGGCGGCTTCAGCCGCCTTTGCGCCGCGTGAGCGGCGAGTAGACCGGGGCTTTTAGCCCCGGTTCGCGATTGCGCCACGAAAGCCGGATGTTTTTTCTTTTCCCTCTCCGCCCCGCTGAAAGCGGGGCGGAGAGGGAAAAGAAGAGGAAAGGGAAGGCGGCGACCGGTCACCCCGCCATAAAACAGGATTTTGCGCCATTGCTATAAGTTCTTGCGCAACAAGCAGTTCGCTCTTATGCTTGTCTTGAACCCCTTTTCAGGAGACAAAGCATGGAGAGCGAACTGTGGCC
>JBAUDW010000074.1:0-1973 GCA_049678285.1 Phycisphaerae bacterium | reverse complement strand
GAGCAGAGAAGGCGGCCAGAGTGGCGCCCACTTTGGCTGGTCTGTGGGCACCGCCGGGGACGTGAACGGCGATGGTCATGCCGACGTCATCATCGGCGTTGAGGGCTGGAACGGGGGTCTGCTTAACGAGGGAGGTGCCTCGGTCTACCATGGATCGTATGGCGGCTTGGAGGCGAGCCGGTCCTGGCACGGCGAGGGCGAACAAGCCAGCGCCCACTATGGCTATTCAGTAGGCACGGCGGGGGACGTGAACGGCGACGGCTGCGCCGACATCATCGTCGGGGCGCCAAACTACAATCTGGTCCTGCCCGATGAAGGCCAAGCCTTCCTATACTACGGCAATGGCGGTCGGGGCGTTGCCCTGCGACCAGCACAGCGGCAAGAGGACGATAGTCGCCTGGCCCATCTGGGCCTCCTGGACACCTACGATACGTTCCGAGCGAGGCTGCTGACAAAGAGTCCCTTTGGTCGTGGGGGGGTGCTCTTTGAAATCGAGGCCAAACCTCTAGGGGTGCCGTTTGATGGTTCCGACACCCAGCGGTGGGGAAGCTACGACTATCTAGCCTATGGCAGCGACCCTTGGAAGTACGTCTCGGGTCTTATCCCCGACGTGCCGTATCACTGGCGCATGCGGTGGCGCTATGATCCGGCGACGACGCCCTGGATGCCGGCCAGCCGCTGGATGACGGTGCCTTGGAACGGGTGGAACGAAGCGGACTTCCGCACCGGCGGTTCGCGGATTATGCTGCCACTGGTCATCCGCAACTAAGATTGAGATCAGACCGGTTCGGTTTCTACAATGCTTCGTGGTTAGGATAGGCGAGCGCCTTTCATCCATAGCAGGCTGACCGTGTTCGGCGGAAACAGGACGCCGTCGCAACCAAAGATGGCAAAGCAGCCCAGCCTGGGACGGTAGCCGTTGAGATAGTCGGTCAGCGGGCCGCCGATGCCGGAGCCCCCCACCCCCGCCAGGTTGGAGGTGCACAGGTCGCCCCGGCCTTTCGGCGCGAGTTTTGCAAACTTTGGCTATAATCAAATTGTATCGGATTTAAAAGTCGGCGAGCCGGTTACGCCATCGTTAATCCGACCGCTTCGCGCTTGGTTTAACGGGGCGGTGGACTGTGTCAGCTAAAGGCCTGGCACGCATGCGCTCGCGGCGGCCTAACAAGCGGATGAAACCGCCAAGCCTCCAGCTCGCAAGCGGTCTCCGCCACCCCGTTATGTGTTAAAAAACGAGAAGAAAATATGGAAACAGGACAACTCTATCAGAAAAGTTTATCTTACTTGAGGAAGCTTTGCGAAGAAATACCCGAGCGATGTGTTGGCAGTGAAGGCAACAGGATGGCCACTCGGTTTTTTGAGAAAGAAATCTCCTCATTCGACTGGAATACAGAAATGCAGGAATTTGATGCGATTGACTGGGAAGATGGTGGAGCGATTTTACACTCTGACAGTTCAAGCTTTGAAGTGTTTGTGAGTCCATACTCATTGGGGTGCGCAGTTGAAGCGCCGCTTGTAAGTGCATCATGCATGCAGGAACTGGCGCAGCTCGAAATGAGCGCGAAGATACTTTTTCTGTACGGCGAAATTGCGAAAGAACAACTTATGCCGAAGAATTTCGTGTTCTATAATCCAGAGGAACATCAACAAATAATTTCCCTTCTTGAAAAAGGTAGACCTGGAGCCATTATCTGTGCGACGGGGAGAAATGCGGCTCTTGCAGGTGGCGTATATCCGTTCCCTCTAATCGAAGACGGGGATTTTGATATACCTTCAGTTTATATGACTGAAGATGAAGGAAGCGGACTTTTACCACATGTAGGAAAGACAGTTGTATTAAAATCAATATCCAAGCGTATTCCGGGAAAAGGCTATAATGTTATTGCCAGAAAGGGGGTTCATTCAAGCGAACGTATTGTGATCACCGCACATATTGATGCGAAGAAAGGCACACCCGGTGCGATTGACAATGC
>JBAUDW010000073.1:0-1911 GCA_049678285.1 Phycisphaerae bacterium | reverse complement strand
AGCCTGTGGAACGGGATGGGATTGAATCTGTCGGGATGGCGCGCCCGGCGGGAAGAGCCCATTTTTCCAGGCGTTCAGGCGTCGAGATATTCCGCTCGGAGGCTTTCCGCCAGGTCGCGCGCCAGTTCCAGGGCGCGCTGCGCGGCGTCCAACGACCGTGTTCCCAGGCCGCACGCGGGCGTGATGAGGCTCTGTTTCAAGACCTGCTCGCGCGAAAAGCCCAGCGCTTCGACCTTGGCGACCAGCCCGAGCAACCGCTCGCGCAAGGTCTCCGCGGTTTCCGTCCCCAGCGCCTCGGGCTCCGTTGGGACGATGCCCCACGCGATGGTTCCGCCGCGAGAAACAAACGCCGCCAAATCCTCGCGGTACACCAGGAAGTTCTCGGCAAACTCGTAGGCGTCGAACGAGACGACGTCGAGTTTTCCGCCCAGGAAGATCGACCAGTCCGTGTTCGAGCAGCAGTGCGAGCCGACCGTTTCTGCGCCGGCCGCCACCGCCTCCAAGCACGCGCGGACCTGCTCGACGCTCCATCCGAAGAACGGGGTCCCGAACGACGCGAGGAACGGTTCGTCCACGAAGACAATCGGGTCGGCGCCCGCGGCCCGCAGGCGCTCGGCCTGCCACTTGACGCGCAGATGCAGGAACTTCGCCAGGACGTCGCGGACGACCTCGTCGTAGAGGATGGGATTTCCGTCCTCGCCGAGCACCGCCATGCCGACGGTGATCGGCCCGGCGATCTGCCCCTTCGCTTGGGCGACCCCGCGCTGCCGGACGGCGGCGCAGAACGGCTCGAAGGCGCAGGCGGATTCGCCCGGGATGGCGGCCGCGGCCGCATCGCCCGCCTCGTAGGCCGCGAAGATCTTTTCCACGTCCAGGAAGAACGCCTCGTCCTGAACGTGCCGCAGTTTTCCGTCCTCGACCCGCAGGCCCGGCAATCCCGCCAGCGCCTGCTCGTTCATCCCCTCTTTTGGGGAAACCTTCGGAAGTTGCGGCCAGTAGGGGAGGTCCGGCGCGGAAGTGAACACGGCCTCCACGGCCTCGTCCACGTCCGTATGCGGCAAACTTCCAATGCCGGTCGCCCGGCAGTTGCCGAGAAAAGTCATCAAGCCCCTCGCGATGCGCCGTCGCGCGCCCCCCGCAAACCGGACCGGTTGGGCTTCCGGCCGACGGCCTCAGCCCTCGATCTCCTGCACGGCCTGCTGCGGGCTCTTGCCGGCGTAAATGATGCCCATGATGCCGGGTAGGTACTTGTCCATCATCAGCACGTTCGGGTAGACCATGTGCTTGACGAGAGGCGAACTCAGACGATCGTCTTCGACGTCGATGCTTGACTTGTATCGCAGTTCGCCGTCCGAGAAGTCCATCTCGAAGTTTCCGATGCGCATTCCGTAGTTGGCGCGGGTGATGAACTCGGCCATCTCCTGCCGCTTGTCTTCAGGCACGTTGATCGGGGCGATGGAGTAGAAAATGAACTGGTCCGCCTCCTCGACGGCCCGCGCAATGCACGTCCACTTGCCGTTGTCGCCCGCGAACCCCATCCGCAGGATGGGTTTGCCTTCGACCTGCTCGAATTTCCAATCGTCCTCCCGGAAGAACCGGACCATCGCGTCGTACACCGCTCCCATCCCTGTCTCCTTTCGGCTCTCCCGATGTGTGAGCGAACCCTTGTGTCGACGCAGGCTGCCGCCCCCCTCTCGCCGCGCCGCCTGACGGCGGCAAGGCAACCGACACCTTTCGCCACCTATACCACCTCCCGGCGCGGGACGCAAACAGGAACTCGCGACTGTCGGCTCGGGGGTGTGGCAAGATTTTCTGGCAGCCCCGGTAGGGGCGTATTGTTCTCTAGCCACGGGCGCAAGAACTTTTTGCGCCCTGGGACGTAAGGGGTTGCGCATAAAGAAGTTCGCGTTC
>JBAUDW010000072.1:0-10005 GCA_049678285.1 Phycisphaerae bacterium | reverse complement strand
AGGAACCGCAGAACGGCGAAGGGAAAAGCCAAACGACCGGTCCCGGCGCGCCGGGATTTTGCGTGGCCCTGCAGGGTGACCATTTGCATGTCCACCCAGAACAGGGTGGACATGCCACCCACCGCGTAGATGCAAAATCCTGAAACCGCGAGGGCATGCCACCCGCGGAAAAGGCAAGGCCGCGCGGAAACGTTTGCATTTCGGGGCAGCGGAACCTAGAATCCGAGCGTTCCTTTCTGAGTGGGGTGACCGGAGGCACGACGATGCCGGACGCTCAGGGGCCCTTCGACGCATTCCAGCCATACTATGACCTGATGGTGAACTGGGAGCACCGGCTGGCGTTCGAGGCGCCGTTTTTCCAGCGCGTCTTTTCGAGCGCGAAGGCGCGGCGGGTGCTGGACTGCGCGTGCGGGACGGGTCATCACGTCCGGCTGTTCGCGCGGTGGGGGCTGGAGGCGGTGGGAACGGACCTGGCGCCGGCGATGGTCGAAGACGCCCGGCGCCAGACGGGCAGCGAGTACGCGAAGGTCCGGTTCGAAGTGGCGGATTTCCGGGACCTGCCGAAACGGTTCGACCAGCCGTTCGACGCGCTTCTCTGCACGGGCAACAGCCTGGCGCTGGTGGACTCGCGGGAGGGCCTGCGGCAGGCGGTCGCGGGCATGTACGAGATCCTGGCACCCGGCGGGGTGGCGGTCATTCACACGCTGAACTACGCCGTCATCCCCGACGGCCAGAACCTGTACGAAGGGCCGCGCGTCCGGGCCGTGGACGACCGCGAGATCCTGTTCCTGAAGATCGTGCGGAAGCAGCGCCAGCACTGCGAACTCGACATCGTGGTGCTGGAGAAGCAGGCGGGGGAGTGGAAGAAGATAGAGACGCACGCGCGGGCGTGGGCACTGGAGCAGGCGGAACTGAAGACCATCGCGACCGAGGCGGGGTTCGTGCGGCTCCAGTTCTACGGCGGGTACGACCCGAAACCGTTCGACCCTGCCGCCAGCCGCGATATGATCCTCGTAGCCCGCAAGAAGAAGACGGCAAAGTAGCAACCGTTACGCACAACGTTCCCGTTGAAAAGGGGCCTCAGCATGAAGCCCGTCACCCTGCGTCGGCGTGAGTTCCTGGGGGCGGCCGCTACGGCTGCGGCATTCACCCTCGTGCCGCGGCACGTCCTGGGCGGCCCAAGGCAGATTCCGCCCAGCGAGAAGATGAACATCGCCGGCATCGGCGTGGGCGGCATGGGGGCGTCGAACCTGAGGAACCTCGAGACCGAAACAATAGTCGCCCTGTGCGACGTGGACCACGCCTACGCCGCCAAGACCTTCACGCGGTATCCGAACGCCACCCGGTACAAGGATTTCCGCGAGATGCTCGACCGCGAGAAAGGCATCGACGGCGTGGTCGTGGCCACGCCCGACCACACGCATGCCGTCATTTCGATGGCCGCCATGAAGGCCGGCAAACACGTCTACTGCCAGAAGCCTCTGACGCACGATGTGTACGAGGCCCGCATGCTCGCCCAAGCGGCCAGGGAAGCCAAGGTCGCCACACAGATGGGCATCCAGGGACACTCCGACGAGGGCGTGCGGCTGATTTGCGAATGGATCTGGGCCGGACTCATCGGCGAGATTCGCGAGGTGGACGCCTGGTGCAGTCTCTCCTATTACCCGTGGGGCCACGCCGGGTGGAGCAGCAAGTATTCCGCGCGACCGAAGGACACGCCGCCCCTCCCGCCGACGCTCGACTGGGACCTCTGGATCGGCCCGGCCCCGATGCGGCCGTATCACGAGGCGTATCACCCGGGCGTGTGGCGGTGCTGGTGGGACTTCGGTTGCGGCATGATGGGCGACCGCGGGGCGCATTCGCTGGACCCGGTCTTCTGGGCCCTGAAACTCGTACCGCCCACGAGCGTGGAGGCCACCTCCTGCGGCAACACGAAGGAAGTGCATCCGCCCTCGGCGATCGTGACGTTCCGCTTCCCCGCGCGCGGCGACCTGCCGCCGCTCAAACTGACGTGGTACGAGGGCACCCGCCCGCCGCGACCCGAAGGCCTCGAGGACGGCCGCAGGATGCCCGCCGAGGGCGGCGTGATCTTCAAAGGCTCGAAGGGCAAGATCATGTGCGGCGTGTACGGCGACAGCCCGCGCCTCGTGCCCGAGGCCCTCATGAAGGAAGCCAAGTTGCCCGAGAAGACCCTGCCGCGCGTCGCGGGCGGCCACGAACAGGACTGGGTCCGGGCCGCCAAGGCGGGCACGCAGGCCGGGGCCGACTTCGCGTACTCCGGGCCGCTGACGGAGATGTGCCTGCTGGGCAACGTGGCCAAACGAGTGGACGCCCGCATCGAGTGGGACGCCGCCAACCTCAAGGTCACCAATCTGCCCGAGGCGAACGCGGTCGTGCGGACCGAGTACCGGAAGGGCTGGAGTTTGTAACGCACGCGCCGGGACCGTAAGGTCGCGGTTATCTCAATGAGGGCACAACCGATGACTCCCGAAGAAAAACTCCGCGCGCTGGGCCTCGAACTCCCCCCGGCCCCCAAGCCCGTGGGCGTGTACGTGCCGGCGGTGCGCACGGGCAACCTCGTTTTCGTCAGCGGCCAATTGCCGATGAAAGACGGCAAACTGATGACCCTGGGCCACGTGGGCGGCGAGGTGTCGCTCGAAGAGGCACGGGATTGCGCCCGGCAAGCGGCGCTGAACGCCCTGGCCACCGTCGCCGCCGAACTCGGCGGTCTGGAGAAAGTGCAGCGCGTGGTCCGCCTGACGGGCTATGTGGCGAGCGCGCCGGGGTTCACGGAGCAGGCGAAGGTTCTCAATGCGGCGAGCGAACTCCTCGGCCAGGTTTTCGGCGACGCCGGACGTCACAGCCGCGCGGCCGTCGGCGCGGCCGAACTGCCCCTGGGAGCGCCGGTCGAACTGGAGATGATTATCGAATCTGTTTCTTCACCGCAGAGACGCGGAGAACGCAGAGAACAGCAAAGATAGGGGAACGGCAAACAGCGTGCTTTGTGAGCCGATGGCGGAAATGGCCTTGCCATTGTTACTCAATCTTCCCTCTGCGACCTCTGCGCCTCTGCGGTGAGATAGCCTTGTGGAATCAGGGAGCCGCGCGGTGAAGATCGTCGTTCTTGACGGATACACTATGAACCCCGGGGACTTGAGTTGGGAGGGCATCGAGGGGCTCGGCGAGTGCGCGGTGTACGAGCGGACGCCGCCGGAAAGAGTCGTGGAGCGTGCGGCGGGGGCCGAGGTCGTTTTGACCAACAAGGTCGTCCTCGACGGCGCGGTGATGGCCCGGCTGCCGGCCCTTAAGTACATCGGCGTCCTCGCCACCGGCTACAACATCATTGACACGGCCGCGGCGCGCGAGCGGGGAATCGTGGTGACGAACGTACCGGCCTATTCGACGCGCTCCGTGGCGCAACTGGTGATGGCGCTGGTGCTGGAACTGGCGCACCACGTCGGCCACCACGCGCGGACCGTCCGCGAGGGGCGGTGGACGGCAAGCAAGGACTTCGCGTACTGGGACTATCCGCTCGTGGAACTCGAAGGCCTCGTGATAGGGATCGTCGGATTCGGGCAGACGGGCCGGGCGGTGGCGGACCTGGCGCGGGCGTTCGGGATGCGGGTCCTGGTGCACACGCGGACGCCGAAGCCGCCCCAGGAAGGCGTCCGCTTCGTGGACCTTGAAAGCCTCTTGCGCGAGAGCGACGTCGTGAGCCTGCACTGCCCCCTGACGCCCCGGACGGAGGGCCTGGTGAATGCGAAGCGGCTGGCGCTGATGAAGCCGACGGCGTTCCTCATCAACACGAGCCGGGGGCCGGTCGTCAACGAGCGCGACCTGGCGGCCGCGCTCGAGGCCGGTCGGATCGCGGGAGCGGGCCTGGACGTCCTCTCGACCGAGCCGCCGAAGGCCGACAATCCGCTGCTCGCGGCGAAGAACTGCTTCATCACGCCGCACTTCGCGTGGGCCACGCGGGCGGCGCGCGAACGCCTGATGAAGACGGTCGTCGCGAACGTGTGTGCGTTCCTCTCGGGCAAGCCGCAGAACGTCGTGAACTGAAACCGCGGCAGGTCTTTCGCCTTGAGAGGCCCCCGGGCGGAGTCTATAATCGGCCCCGAATCGAACGCGGGAGGAACGGCCCCTCATGGCCAAGACGCTCACCTATAAGATCCTCGAAGCGCATCTCGTCGAGGGGAAACTCGAGGCCGGCGCCGACATCGGCATCCGCATCGACCAGACCCTGACGCAGGACATCACGGGGACGATGGCGATGATGGAGTACGAGGCGATGGGCGCCCCGCCCCCCGCCACCGAAACAAGCGTCAACTACGTCGACCACAACCTGATGCAACTCTCGAGCGAGAACGCCGACGACCACGAGTTCCTGCGAACGTTCTCGGCGAAGCACGGCATGCATTTTTCGAAGCCGGGCAACGGCATCTGCCACCAGGTCCACCTGGAGCGGTTCAGCGCACCGGGCAAGACGCTCCTCGGGGCCGACAGCCACACGCCGACCTCGGGCGGCGCGGCGATGCTGGCCATCGGGGCCGGCGGCCTGGACGTCGCGTGCGCGATCGCCGGGATGCCGTTTCACCTGGCGTGCCCGAAGGTGCTCGGTGTCGAGTTGACCGGAAGGCTTCGGCCGTTCGTCTCGGCCAAGGACGTCATCCTCAAACTCCTTTCGCTCCTGACGACGAAGGGGAACGTCGGCTGGGTCGTCGAGTACACCGGGCCGGGCATTCTGACGCTCTCCGTCCCCGAGCGGGCGACGATCACGAACATGGGGGCGGAACTCGGCGTGACGACGAGCCTCTTTCCCTCGGACGAAGTCACGCACGAGTTTTTGCGGCGCGAGGGCCGCGAGGACGCCTGGCGGGCCCTGGCCGCCGACAAGGGCGCCCACTACGACCGGACGATCGGGATCGACCTTTCGAAGGTCGAGCCGATGGCCGCCTGCCCCCACTCGCCGGACCATATTAGGACGGTCCGCGAACTCGCGGGCCTCCGGGTCTACCAGGTGTGCATCGGCTCGTGCACGAACTCCAGTTACCGGGACCTCATGATGGTGGCGGCGATGCTGAAGGGCCGGCAGGCCCGGCCGGAAGTGAGCCTCGTGGTGGCGCCGGGATCGCGGCAGGTGTTGGAGACGATCGCCCGCACGGATGCCGTGTTCGACCTCCTGGCAGCGGGGGCGCGGCTGGACGAGGCGGCCTGCGGGTTCTGCATCGGAGCGGCCCAGGCGCCCCAGACTGACGCTGTCAGCGTCCGCACCTCGAACCGCAACTTCGAGGGCCGGAGCGGCACGAAGAGCGCGCAGGTGTACCTCGTGAGCCCGGAGACGGCGGCGGCGTGCGCGCTCGTGGGCGAGATGACCGACCCGCGGGACCTCGGCGTCCCCTGCCCCAAGATTTCCGAGCCCGAGCGGTACGTCATTGACGACACAATGATCCTGGCACCGGCGCCGGACTCCCGGCGCGCCGGGATCGAGGTATTCCGCGGCCCGAATCTGGTAGGCCCGCCGCCGATGGACGCCCTGCCGGATCGGCTCGCCGGCCCCGTTGCGCTGAAGGTGGGCGACAAGATCACGACGGACCACATCATGCCTGCGGGCCGGCTGGCCATTTACCGGAGCAACGTGCCGAAGTACGCTGAGTACGTCTTTGCGCGCATCGATGCGTCCTTCGCGTCGCGTGCGTCGGCGAACCGCGACGGGGGCCTAGCGAACTTCATCGTGGCGGGCGAGAGTTACGGCCAAGGTTCGAGCCGCGAGCACGCCGCCCTCTGCCCGCGGTATCTCGGCGTGCGGGCGGTCCTCGCGAAATCCATCGAACGCATCCACCAGGCGAACCTGGTGAACTTCGGCATCCTGCCGCTTGTCTTCGAGAACCCGAAGGACTACGACGCCATCGAGCCGAGCGACGAGTTGGCGATGGAAGGCCTTCGCGATGCCGTGGCCAAAGGCGGCGCCATCACGATCCGCATCGCGGCGCGCGGCACGGCGTTCAAAGCGCTTCTGGCAGCGTCGGAGCGCCAGCGCGAGGCCCTTCTTGCCGGCGGCGTGCTGAACCTCGTCGCCAAGCATTCGGCTCGCTGATGCCGCCGGCGCGCCTGATACCGCGCGCTGTCGCCGCGCAAAAAAGAACCTCCCGGGCCGTCCGCCCAGGAGGTCATCCCGCACTCGCCCCGGCGACTAGGTCGCCGCGACCTAGCACAAGGCCAGGAACGTCGCGAGTGTCAGCATCACGATCTTGATCCGGCGAATCATGTTTCTCAACCCGTCCTGCCGCCAGAACTATCTCTGTCGGCATGTTGAAGTATACTCCAAAACGGCCGAGAAGCAAATCCGACGCCAAACCGTGTAAACCTTGGCAAAATGGGCAACCGGGGCAACGGCCTGACGGCGTCGAATGGGTCGTCTGGCGCATTTCGGGCGAAGGGGGTGGATTTCACTTTCGCCGTGGATATAATACGCGGGTTGTGCGCAGGGCCGAGCGTCGGCCTCCAGCACCCTCAGAAGCGGAGATGCACATGGAAGAGCAAGTGTCGGCTGTCATCGACGAGATCCGTCCCCTGCTCCAGGCGGACGGCGGCGATATCGAACTGGTGGGCGTGGAAGACGGCGTCGTGAAGGTCAGGCTGCGGGGCGCGTGCGCCGGATGCCCGGGCGCCCAGATGACCCTGAAGATGGCCGTCGAACGCCGCATCAAAATGAAGATCCCCGAGGTGCAGCGCGTCGAAAGCGTTTAGTCCAGGCGCTCGTGTTCCAAGGTCCGATTGGCTGAAAGGGGTAAGCAGTGGCGTATCAAATCAGCGACGAGTGCGTTTCGTGCGGGCAGTGCGAGCCCGAATGCCCCGTGGAAGCCATCCGCGAGGGCGAAGGCAAGTGCCTCATCGATGCCAAGAAGTGCACCGACTGCGGGACATGCGCGGAAGTGTGCCCGGTCGAGGCGATCAGCCAAGGCTAGCCGACATGCGACGTGAACGAGGACGCGCGACTGCCCGGCCGCTCGGACGGGTAGCCGCCTTCTTGGCAGGCGGGCCCGGGGCCCGCGCCACCGATCTATGATACCCAAGGAACACTACCAGCGTGCGGTTGAGGAACTGCGCCGGGCCGACCGCGTCGTCCTGACGACGCACGTCAAGCCGGACGGCGACGCAATGGGTTCGCTCGCGGCGCTGCGGCGCTGGCTGCTGGCCGAAGGCAAACGGGTCGAGACGATCGTCCCGACGCCGCCGCCGCCGCGATATGCCTTTCTCGACCCGGACGGGACGGTGCAGGTGGCGGGGCAGGACGCTGAAGCCGCGGCCGAGGACCCGCCCGACCTGGTTTGCCTCGTCGACACGGGCACCTGGCAGCAACTGGCAGGCGTGGAAGCGATCGTGAAGGGGGCGCGCCGGGTCCTCGTCATCGATCACCACCGGACGCAGGACGTGCCGGTCCAGGTCGCCCTCGTCGATGCCGAGGCGCCCGCCACCGCCGTCTTGGTGCACGATCTCCTCGTCGAGGCCGGGGCCGCCATCGACGCGGAAACCGCGACGTACCTGTTTGCCGGCCTCGCGATGGACACGGATTGGTTTCGGTTACCGACCTCGGGGGCCGAGACACTGAGGCTGGCGGCGCGGCTCGTGGAAGCCGGCGCCAAGCCGCACCTCCTCTACGAGCAACTGTACTGGAACAACGATCTGGCGAAGCTGCGGCTCCTGGGGCTTGCTGTCGCGGGGCTTCGTCCGGCCCTCGGGGGACAGGTGATGGTCATGCGTCTGACGCAGGCGATGTTCCACCAGACCGGCGCCGACGCCGACGACACCGAAAACCTCATCAACGAGTGCATGAAGGTGCGCGGGGCCCAGGTGGGCGTCCTGCTGACCGACGGCGGGACCGGCGAGGTGCGTGTCAGCCTGCGGTCGCGGCCTGGGACGGACGTCCTCGGGGTGGCGGAGCGGTTCGGGGGCGGGGGCCACCGCTATGCCGCGGGCGCCACCCTGAGGGAGTCCCTGGACGAAGCCGAAAGTCGGGTCCTGAAGGCCCTGGCCGAAGTGCTCGATGGCGGCTCCCGGCCGGCGCAAAGTCCCGGCACCGGACGCAGAAAGCGGGAAAACGCTTAACAGCAGCCCGCGGGCAGGCTCTGGCCGTGCCACCCCCTGCGACTGAGGAGTTAAAGCCCCGCGTGCCGCCAGCAGGACTGCCGCCCCGCCGTCCGCCGAGACCCCGGCACTACGCCGTCACTGGAGAATCTCGATGCCGTTGATCTCCGGGGCCTGCACATTCGGCACGAACTGGATGACCAGTTTGCCGTCGGTCACCGCCCCGCCCGCGATCGTCTTGACGACCGGCTTGCCGAACCCGCCGCCCTCCTTGAACACATCGAAATCCTTCAGGGCTTCCTTGCCCTGGACCTGCACGGAAAAGACCCGCTCGCCCGCCGCCGTGACGCCTTCATACGTCTCGCAGAAGTGCAGGCGGACCGTGTACGTGCCGTTCGGCAGGGCGAAGGTGTCGTTGTCCATCATGTAGCGCTCGGTCAGATAGACCCGAGGCATCGCCGTGGCCTCCACTGTCCTTGATGGGCTCCCGCTCAACCGTCTCGCCGCCGACGGCGCCATACTTGGCCCCGGGCGAGAACTCCCGGTCGGGCGACCACAGGTTCCCGGCCTTGTCGGTGTACGGCTGTTCGTCGCCGCAATTCACGCGCGCGACGACCTTACCGCCGGTCGCGCACCCCGCCAGACCAACCGCCAGCCCCAACATCAGCACCGCCATCCTCATCGGCTGCATAGTCGTTCCCTTTCCCATGTGCACCCCCGGACCGCGTCGCCGCGCCACGCCAGCCGCACGGGTCCAGAACGGACCTGATCCTACGGTCGGCTGACTCTAGTACCCCCCGGCGCAAAGTGTCAAGCCTAAAGCCGAAAATTGTCGTAGCAAAGCGATAGTGTCCGGTTTGTGCAAAGCGAAAATGTCCGCTTCCAGGGTTTGGCGAAGGGGAGCGGATAGCCATGGAGCTACGCATGAGCCGGAAGGAACGGGATCGGTTGAAGGGGATGGCGGCGGTGGCCGAGGGTCGGTTGAAGCAGACGGAGGCGGCGGCGCGGGTTCGGCTGAGCGGCCATCGGCCAGGCTCTGGACCGGTCCGAGGAAATGGAAAAGACTTGACAACTCTGGGCTGCAGGGTTAGGGTTTCGGGGTCGCTGGAGGGGTTTGTCTGCGCGCTAAGCGGATAGGAGAAAGGCATTTGGCCAAGTTGGAAGTGCAGGAACTGATCGAAGCCGGCATCCATTTCGGCCACCCCGTGAGCCGATGGAACCCCAAGATGAAACCCTATATCTTCGGGAAACGGAACTTCATCCATATCATCGACCTGAAAGAAACCGTCAGGGGAATCGTCCGTGCGAAGAAGTTTCTGGTGCGGCTGGTGGCGGAAGGCGGGGACGTGGTGTTCGTCGGAACGAAGCGCCAGGCGCGCGTGGCGGCCGAACAGCAGGCGAAGCGCTGCGGCATGCCGTACGTCAACCACCGGTGGCTGGGCGGGACGCTGACGAATTTTCGAAGCATCCGGTCGCGCCTGGGGCGCCTGGACGAACTCGAGCAGATGGAAGTCAGCGGGAGCATCAACCGACATTCGAAGAAAATGATCGCCAGCCTCCAGCGCGAGCACCGGAAGATCCGGCGGAACCTGGAAGGCATCCGGACGATGGAGCGTTTGCCGACCGCCCTCATCGTCGTGGACCCGGTCCGCGAGAAGAACGCCGTCCGGGAGGCTCGGAAGATAGATGTGCCGGTCGTCGCCATGGCCGACACGGAAGCGGACCCGGACGACCTGACGGTCGTCATTCCGGGAAACGACGACGCGATGCGCGCAATCGAAATCGTGCTCGTGCACCTGGCCGA
Source organism: Phycisphaerae bacterium (assembly GCA_049678285.1). Lineage (GTDB taxonomy): Bacteria > Planctomycetota > Phycisphaerae > FEN-1346 > FEN-1346 > JAPLMM01. Next base: position 116 of record JBAUDW010000072.1, on the reverse strand, counting down.
CGCCGTCATCGAGGGCAAAGCCAACCGGGCCGCCCGCGCTGTGAAAGAAGGCGAGGGCGAGGCGCCGGCGCGCGCACCGACACGCCCGCAGGCACGGGCCAGCCGCAGGCCGACCA
>JBAUDW010000071.1:0-64787 GCA_049678285.1 Phycisphaerae bacterium | reverse complement strand
TACGAGGCGCGCCGCTGGGCTAAGGTCTTGTCGCATAACCTCTCGCGTCATCTGAATCGCAAACTCCGTCGGCCTGCCGAGTCCGTGGCGCACTTCCGGCTGGCCGCTTGAACCGGAGCAAGGCATTAGAATTGTCCTCTTTCCGGCCGGGTGGCCGGGAGGAGGACGAGGATGGAACTGCGGATGAGCCGGAAGGAACGGGATCGGATGAAGGTGGTGGAAGCGCTCGGCGAGGGTCGGCTGAGGCAGGTGGAGGCCGCGCGGCGGCTGCGGCTGTGCGAGCGGCAGGTGCGGCGGATCCTGGTCCGCTACCGGGCCCAGGGAGACGCCGGCCTGGTGCACCAGGCGCGCGGTCGGCCGTCGAACCGGCGGCTGCCGGAGGCGGTGCGTCGTCGCGTGATGGGCCGGGTGGTCCGACAGTACCGGGACTTCGGTCCGACGCTGGCCGCCGAGAAGCTCCAGGAGCGGGAGGGCCTTGTGGTCAGCCGGGAGACGCTGCGGGGGTGGATGATCGCCGAGGGGATCTGGAAGCCCCGGCGGCCCCGCCGGGAGGTGCACCTGTGGCGTCCACGGCGGCCGTCGTTCGGGGAACTCGTGCAGATGGACACCAGCGAGCACGCCTGGTTCGAGGGCCGCGGCCAAGCCGAGCCGGTCCTGGTGTCGATGATCGATGACGCGACGGGGCGGCAGGTGAAGCGGTTCTTCGCGTCCGACACGACGGAAGCGAACCTCCAGATGCTGGGCCTGTGGCTGCGGCGTCATGGGCGGCCAGGGGCGATTTACGCCGACCGGGATAGCATTTTCAAGGTCAACCGGCCTCCCTCGGCCGAGGAGGCCCTCCAAGGCCGTCAGGCCGTGACCCAGTTCGGGCGGGCGTTGCGGGACCTGGGGATTGAGTACATCCCGGCGGGTTCGCCTCAGGCCAAGGGTCGCGTGGAGCGGTCCTTCCAGACCGACCAGGACCGGCTCGTGAAGGAACTGCGGCTGCGGGGCATCGCGGACATCCCCGGAGCCAACGCCTACCTGGAGACCGAGTACGAGCCGATGCTCAACGAACGGTTCACGGTCCGACCGGCTTCCTCGGTGGACGCCCACCGCTCGGCGAAGGGCTATCCTCTGGCGGCCATCCTGAGCATTCAGACCGTCCGCACAGTGGCCAATGATTACACGGTGCGGCACGGGGGGCATCGGTATCAGATCGAACGGCGGTCCATTGCGGGCGGCCTGCGAGGATCCAAGGTGATCGTGGAGGAACGACTGGACGGGTCGATGCGGCTGCGGTTCCGGGGACGGTATCTGCGATTCCACGAGGTGCCGCCGGACCAGGCGCCGCGGCCGCCGCGGCCGGGCGTGGGGGCCTCCGGGCCACCCCCCGGCCCTCCGGCCCCCACGCCTTATCGTCCCTCGGAGGATCACCCCTGGCGCCGACCCTTCAAAAAAAAGCGGACATTTCTACTTTGCGTTGACAGCACCGACAGTCGCCCGGTGAAGGGTGGTATTCCAGGGCGCTTTTCGGTAGGCTTGTCGGGCGACGGCCCGGCGCCGGGGCGCGGTTCAGCCGAGGAATGGCACAAGACACGGAGGTGACGGCATGTCGGACTATTCAGTCAGCCCGGCGGGTGAACGGTTTGCGATTCCGAAACGCGACGAGTACGAGGCCGAGTTCAAGCGGATTCGCGGCCTGGCCGACGCAGCGCGCCAAGAGGGCAAGGAGGTCGTCGTCGTCATGGGCGTCGGCTTTGTGGGGGCTGTCATGGCGGCCATCATTGCCGACACCGTCGACAAAAAGACCGGCAAGCCCGCGAAGTTCGTCATCGGGTGCCAGCGGCCGAGCACCCGGAGTTACTGGAAGATCCCGCTGCTGAACCGCGGCGAGTCGCCCGTCAAGGCGGAGGACCCCCAGGTCGATCCGATGATCGCCCGGTGCGTCCTCGAGAAGAAGACGCTCACGGCGACCTACACGAGCGAGTGCCTGTCGCTGGCGGACTGCGTGGTCGTGGACGTGCAGTGCGACTACACGAAGCACGACCTCGGGCACATGCGGTCGGGCGAGGCCGAAATGTCGGCCCTCGAGGCGACGATGCGCACGATCGGCGAGAAGGTGCGTCCCGAGTGCCTCGTCCTCATCGAGACGACGGTCGCCCCGGGAACGACCGAGTTCGTGGCCTATCCGATCATGCGGAAGGCTTTCCAGTCGCGCGGCATCGGGTCGCCGCCGCTTCTGGCGCACAGTTTCGAGCGGGTCATGCCCGGCCGCGAGTACGTCTCCTCGATTCGCGACTTCTGGCGGGTCTGCTCGGGCTGCAACCCCGAGGCGCGCCAGCGCGTCGTCCGGTTCCTCCACGAGGTCCTGAACACCGAGGACTATCCCCTGACGGTCATGGACCGGCCGATCGAGTCCGAGACGACGAAGGTCGTCGAGAACTCGTACCGGGCGACGATCCTGGCATTCCTGAACGAGTGGAGCCTCTTTGCCGAACGCAACGGCGTGGACCTTATCAAGGTGGTCCAGGCGATCAAGGTCCGCCCGACGCACTCGAACATCATCTTCCCCGGGCCCGGCATCGGCGGGTACTGCCTGCCGAAGGATGGCGGCCTGGGCTACTGGGCCTACAAGCACATCCTGGGATTCGAGGATGGCGACGAGGTCTTCCGCATCACGCCCGAGGCCATCGACACGAACGACACGCGTTCGCTCCACGCGGCGGAACTGGCGCGCGACGCCCTCCGCAACATGGGCCGATACATCGCCGGGTCCCTCGTCTGCATCGCCGGGGCCAGTTACCGCGAGGACGTCGGCGACACCCGCTACAGCGGCTCGGAACTGGTCGTCCGGAAACTCGCCGAGATGGGCGCCGAGATCCGCGTCCACGACCCCTACGTCGACCACTGGTACGAACTCGAGCGGCAGGAGGAGTATCCCGCGCCGGGGCACTCCCTCTCGCGGTTCTTCCGGAACCAGGAGGGACTGGCCGACATCCGCGTCGAGAAGGACCTCAAGGAGGCGCTCAAGGGCGTCGAGGCACTCGTCCTGGCCGTCCGGCACGCCCCCTACATGGACCTCGATCCGGACGAGGTGGTCGGCTGGGCGGGTGGCCCGCTGGCCGTCGTGGACTGCTTCGGGATCCTGCCGGACGAGAAGATCCGCCGCTACTTCGAACTCGGCTGCGAGATCAAAGCGCTCGGCCGCGGACACATCCAGCGGATCAAGGAAGAGGTGCGGTCCGCCGGCCGACGCTGATTTGCGGGGAGGCGTCCGGACTCATCGCCCCGCGGCCGCCCAGCCGCCGTAGCCCGTCTCCAGCGCCCACCGATACCAGTCGATGGTCCGCCGAAGCCCCTCGGCGAAACGGACTGTCGGCTCGTAGCCCAGCAGGTCGCGGGCGGCCGAGACATCGGCCAGCGAGTGCTTCACGTCGCCCGGGCGGGGGGCCTCGTAGATCGGATCCAGGTCGGTCCCCAACAGGTTGTTAAAGTCCCGCACCATCTGATTCAGGTCGGTCGCCTCGCCGCAGCCGATGTTGACCACCTCGCCGTGGACCTCCGGGGCCTCGGCCGCGAGGAGATTGGCGCGGACGACGTTTTCCACGAACGTAAAGTCACGGGACTGCGTCCCGTCACCGTAAATAATCGGCGGCTGGCCGCGAAGCATCCGCGACGCGAAGGCCGCGATGACGCCCGCGTACTGATTGGCAGGATCCTGCCGCGGGCCGAAGATGTTGAAGTACCGGAGGCTGACCGTCTCGAGGCCGAACGCCCGGTGCCACGTGGCGACGAGCAGTTCGCCCGCGGCCTTCGCGGCGGCATAGGGGCTGAGGGGGAGGACGGGCATCGTCTCGCGCTTCGGCAGTTCTTCGCCCGCCCCGTAGGCGCTGGAACTGGCCGCAAAGACGAACCGCCGGACGCCCGCGTCGCGTGCGGCCATGAGCATGTTGTGCGTGCTGACGATGTTGACGTCAAAGCAGCCCTGCGGGTCCGCCATGCTCCGCGGAACGCTCGGGATGGCCGCCTGGTGGCAGACGACCTCGGCGCCGGCGGACGCCCTGCGGCACGCGTCGGCGTCGCGGATGTCGCCCTCAACCAGGTCAACGTCGCCCGCGACCTCTTGGAGATTTTCGCGGAAGCCGGTGGAGAAGTTGTCGAGGACGCGGACGCTTCGGCCCTCTTCGAGCAGCGCCCGGACGAGGTTCGACCCGATGAACCCCCCGCCGCCGGTCACCAGCCAGGTGTCTGCCATTTGGACCGTCCACAATGTGTTTCGGAACGCGAGCCGAGGCCCCGTTCAACTGGAATATCGGCTCGGGTTCCCCGGCTTCTTCGCCCCGTTCATGACGGCAGTATACCAAAGATGCGGAGAGACGCCCCGAAAAAAGCGAGCCCCCCGTCGGACGGGCAAGGTGGGCCTCGCCGGGCTTCGCACCTTGCAGGCATATTCGACCGACGTCACGTGAGAAAGTGTGTAGTGCTTCACGGCCCGGCCTCCGAACCGATTCGTCTTGCAACGATCTCGTCGGGGTGCCGGGCCGAGAAACCGATCGCGCGGCTGGTAACGGTGATCCGGGCGATGACCGGTCGCGGGGAGGCCCGCAAGACGGTCCGGCAGAAGGTGACGGAATTGAACCGGCTCCTGGATGGCTGGGCGAACTACTTCTGCTTGGGGTCGGTCAGTGCAATATTTTCTGCACTATGACAACCTCGCGATGATTCGCGGACCGATCAGGCAGGCGAGGCTTAGCGGCAGCCGCCGCCACATCGCACTCAGTAACCGGTACTTGGGACTATCCGGGCGTTGGTCGGGAACGGTGCCGCCCAGCGGCAAGAGGTACTCCCAGCAGAGCGGAATCTCCTGGGTCCCCCACTCCTTCTTGAACTCGTGCGTTCCCGAGCCCCGAGTGCTACGGCCGAAGTCGAACTTAGCGGCTCCGGCGTCGCTGGAGTAGGCGATCATGGACCAGAAGAGGAACCTGTTCGCCGAGCCACCGGCCGCACGGTGGTCGCTGCCCGACCACGGGACGTGAAACCCCTGCCGGTCCATGAGGGTCAATGCCGATGCAATGGGCTGCCCCTCCGAGCGGACGACGAAGAGCCGAACAGCGGGTCCGAACGTGTCGCACACCAGCCGGAAGAACCGTTGGCCGTGCGGGGGGCTGCCCAAGTCACGCATGGTTCGAGCGTAGATGGTGTAGAAATCGCCCACCAGTTCGCTGTGCCCCTGTTCCAGGTTCACGGCCGCCTTCTGAGCCTTGCGGACCTTGGTCCGCATCTTGGTGGTGAGGCTGTTCCAAGCGCCTTCGGCGCTGGAAGGAAGTTCCAGCCACATGGTCACTTTGTCCGTGCGGTTCGGAAGGTAAGGGTCGCAGCAGGAAAGGTGCCTCAGTTCAGTCCACTCCGCGCCCAAGCGTTCCATGAGTGCCCGAGTCTCACCCAGGAGCGCACGCCGCGCCCCTTCGTCGTCAGCCACAACCCCCGCGGCGTCAAAGTAGGGCAGGCTGCACAGGTGCAGCCCGAAAGGGAGGCCTTTCTGGGCCACGAGTTGCAGAATGCCGACGACCCGACCCTCGTAGCGCGCCGTCAGGAAGTAGGGGCGATTGCCGTACGCCGAGGCCATGATCTGGCCCCAGCGCGGGTCGTGGTAGATGGTAGCCTGGGCGCTTGCGGCAAGGTAATCCGACCAATCGGGCGGCTCCGTCGAGACGGCGACGGAACAGTCTCTTGCGCCTGTACGCTCGTCAGCCATTGACTTCCTCGCCCTTTGCTGTCAGCTCATGGTTGGTGACCGCGGCCGGTTCTGGCGCCATACCGCAGCGCCTTGTGAACCATCGTCTCGAACCTGCGGTCACTGCAAGATCCTCGCGTCTGGTCTGGGAGGCACGCCGCCGGGTCAGCATGGAACGATCAGGCTCCTGGCGGTACGGTGCTTCCACTTTCGGCCGGCCCGCTGTATGATATCGTCACGGCATGGGGGCTCGCATCAGGCATTGCTGTAGCCCGCCGCGGAGTCGCCCACGCCCTGCTACTTGGGGCGATGGCCTATTCTGTGTCCCATCGCAATGCCGAGCGTAACGGAATCGGGGAGAATGCGGCCAGCGACTACGGGTGTCGAGAACAAAGGTGTCCGCCTGGCGGCTGTGGGCGATCTGCTACTTGCGGCCGGCCCTGCGGGCACAGACCCTCCGCGCGAGAATGCTGCGATCTTCGCAGAGGTGCGGCCTCTGTTTCAGGAGGCCGACCTGATCGTGGGCAATCTCGAGTGCACGCTGCCCGCCAGCGGAGCCACGGTGCCCACAGAGCCGCGCGTGGTCGCGACGGAAGACCTCGTGCGGGGTGTCGCTACGGCGGGCATCACGACCGTCTCGCTGGCCAACAACCACATGTTCGACTGCCTGGCCGAGGGGTTCCACCGGCTCCGCTGGCTGCTCGATGAGTTGGGCATCACCTACTTCGGCGCTGGTGACAATCTGCGGGAAGCAGCCGAGCCAGCCATCGTGCAAGTGCGCGGCGTACGAGTGGGGTTTCTGGGGGCTGCCGATCCTCGGACCGGACCGAGCGGCTTCGCGGGGCCCAGTGTGCCAGGCGCTGCGCCGCTGGAGACGGCCAATCTCGTCGAGCGCATCCGCCGCCTGCGGGCCGAGGTGGACCATGTGGTCGTTTCGCTCCACTGGGGCGAGGAGCGGCTGTCCATTCCGTCGCCCTCTCAGATTGTGCAGGCCCACGCCTTGGCCGAAGCGGGGGCGTCGCTCGTTCTGGGCCACCATCCGCACGTCCTCCAGGGCTTGGAGGTCTACCGCGGTGTCCCTATCATCTACTCGCTGGGCAACTTCGTCGCGTGCGACATCTCCTACAGCAACGGCGACCGGCTGACGTGGAACCGCACGGAGCGGACCGGCTGCGTGTTACGTGTTGACCTGGGGCCGGATGGCGCACAGGGCGTCGGGCAGATCGCGACCTACGACGACGGTGTGCGCGTGGGGCCGGACACCAGCGGCTTCGGCGACCGTCGGATCGCCCGCGTCAACCGGGCCCTGGCCCGGGGCGTCACGCTGCGCCGCTACCGGTGGGAGTACTTCCGGGTGAAGACCCTGCGGCCGGCGCTCGCGCACCTGAGATGGTCGAACCTCAAGCGGCTGAGCCCCCGCAAGGTCTGGAAGTTTCTGGCCGGCCTGGGCCATGCCAAGAAGGCCGAGTAGCCGACGCGTGCCGGAGGGCGCGGGCCGATCGTGGCCGCTGCACGGCACCCACGGCGCTGTCTCGGGCGGAAGGCCGACCCGCGCGGCTCGGGCGCCTTGGCATGGCGCGTCAGCGATCCGCCGGCTTGCGGGACCGTGCCGCCGCTGTATGCTTGCGGCAAGCGAGGGCGAGGGATCATCCCGCCAGACGGCTTGGGGTGTTAGTGCCAGACGCGATCGACAAGAACACGAGCCGCAACTTTGAGCTCGCCAAGGCGGTTGCCATCCTTCTTGTCTTCACGGGCCACTTTGGGACCGGCATCGGTTTCTTCTGGGTCGCGGTCTCGATAGGGCTCTTTGTTTTCGGTTTTTCGTCAGCCTATTTCACGTCGGCTAAGTACCACGACAGTTTCAGGTTTGGACCGTTCTGGGAGAGGAAACTGCACCGGCTGGTGCCTGACCTGCTTGTCATCAACGCCTTTCTGCTGGTGCTCTTCATCGTGCAGCAGAGGCCGGGCATCTGGACCTGGCAGACGCTTGTCAATGTGCTGGGGCTGAATGGCTTCCTCAACTGGTTCGGGCTTGGCAACCCGAGCCCCTTTGGCCGCGGGCTGTGGTTCTTCACGCTGCTGCTGCTGTTCTACTGCGCGTACCCTATTCTGAGGCGTGTGGGCCGGTCGCGCGCGGCGCTTGGCATCACGGCGGGTGCGGCCCTTATGGTCGCCCTTTTGCTGAACCGCTACGCGACCATGGGGCATGCCCTGTGGCTTACGGCATGGAGTTTCGTCTTCGGCGTCTTCGTGCAGCGGACGGGCGTGCGCGTCCGCCCTGTCCTCGGTGCTATTGCGGCGGGGTTGTTGGCGGCCGTGATGCTTGGGCTGAACATGGCCTTCGATGTGGGCGTGCTCAACCCGTGTCTCATCATCGCCATCTCGGTGTGCGCGGTGTTGTCGTTGAAGGATGCCAGGCTGCCCATCCGGGTGCTCAATCCGCTGCAATGGGTCTCCGGCATTGTCATCGAGATCTACTTCCTGCACCCTTACCTCTACCTGCGCGTGACGGGCTACCGCTCCCTGGATTACCTTGCCTCGCTTGCGTGCGTGCTTGCTGTGGCATGGCTGTTGAACCGGGCGGCGCGGCCAATTCGGGGCGGCCTGAGGGGCTATCTGCACAGCGCTCAGGCGTGATCGGCATCGCGCGCGAGCCGCATTCCCCAGGAGTAATGGAACCGCGAAACTGGCGAGCTCGCCGCTACCTCAAGGCTCGTACCGGCCGCGCTTGCGCAACGCCTCGGCTAGGTTGCCGATGACGGGCCGGTACTTGCCGGACGGCGCGGGCCAGATGTCGTCGACGCATTCAACAAAGATCTCGTCGTCGCTCGCCAGGCGCGCCTGCACGGCCGCCTTGACCCGCTCCACGCCATCGGCCGGGAACTGCGCGTCGGTCACCAGCGAGACGCGGACCTCGCCCACGCGGTCCTGGACCGCCTGGAACTTGACGATCCCCGGTACGCTCCGGCAAATATAGATGAGGAAGTACCCAGCCACCCACTTGCCCTGGCGGGTGACCACGAAGTCGGCGATCCGCCCGCCGCTCACGACCAGGCTCCTCAGCGACCGGCCGCACGCACACGGTTCATTCGACAGCGTCACGATGTCCCCGGTGCGGTAGCGGATGATGGGCATCACGCGGCTGATGAGACTCGTGACGACGAGTTCCCCCTCGCCGCCGGTCGGCTCCAGCGTCTGCGGGTCGATCGTCTCTAGGATGACGTGCTCGTCGGTGGTGTGCATGGTGAAGCGGTCGCACTCGTGGCCCACCAGGGCGGCCTCGCGCAGGCCGAACGAGTCGTAGACCGGCAGGCCGAAGGCCTCGCCGATGATCCGCCGGTTCACCTCGCCCAGCATTTCCGACGTGGTGCACAGGAGCCGCGTGCCGCGACGCCCGACCTCCTTCAGGTCGATGCCGACCTTCTCGGCCATCTGGACGGTCAGCAGGAAAGTGTTCGGGTAGCCGAAAATGCACTTCGGGCGCCAGCATTTCCAGTCTTCGATGTACCGTACGGCCCGCTCCTCGGTGATCTCGAAGCCGTCGCTGAGCGGCTCGTTCACGAGCCAGTCGCGCAGGCGCTTGATGCGGTCTTGGGCGTGGAGTTCGACGGGCGAGCCCCAGAAGTACACTTCCTTGTCTCCCTTGTTGATGCCGATCCAGCGGTGGCCGCGGATGCGGGCCGCATTGATCGCGGCCTCGCGGCTGGAACTCGTATAGAACTGGAGGGCCTCGTTCGTCGAGCCGCTGGTGCGGACGAGTTTGACCCGGCGGCCCTCCTTGCGCCAGACCATGTTCTCACGCTGGTCGCGGAGCGTTGACTTCTCCAGCAGCGGAAACCGCCGCAGGTCGTCCAGCGTCTGCAGGTCGCCCGGCGAAATCCCCCGCTCATTCATCAGCGCGCGCCAGTACGGCGTGTGCTCGTAGGCCGACGCCGCAAGGTCCCGTAGACGATCCAGCTGCAGCGCCGCGATCCGGTCGCGCGGCCACCACTGGCTCTCCTCGAGTTCCTTGAGGATGGCGAAGGTCCGCCGACCCAGGAGCCGCTCCTGAATCCTGGCGAACGTTCGGGCAACGACTGGCAGCATGCATCCACCCCCCGGCGCCTCGTAGCGCCGCCTGCTGAGGTTCAAGTCCAATACAGAGTGTTGTATACTTGGATGGCCTTGCGCACGAGGGCCCGCGCCCCCGACAGCCGCGGCGGGGGGACGGCCCTGGTCTCGTGCTGATTATCGGCAATCGCACGGCTCAACCGTGAGAAGGTATACGTCGGGAACTCCTTGGCGTAGGCCGCCAGCCACTCGCAGAGCCGCCGCAGGCGCCGCGCCACGATCCAGTTCATCCGCCCGCTGTCGTACTGCACGTTGCGAACCTTGAACAGGCTGAAACTGTGCAGGATGAGGACCGCATCGGCCCCCGCGCTGCAGATAAGGCGGATGGCCTCGCGGCACTCCTCGAACGAGACGCCCACGATGTCCAGCGGCTTGGCGCAGCCCTCGCCCGGCAGGCGCGGCAGGCGGAACCCCGAGAGCGCCAGCTCCAGAACTCCGCCGTACCATCGGGACCCGTTGTACGGGTCGGCGGGGCTGAAGCGGCACTGGCCTCCGGCGAACGGGAAGGCGTAACTCGAATCGATCCGGATGCCCACCTGGGGGAGCAGTTTGAGCGTCTCCTCCGAGGCAGCCATGTTCCCGGCCCGGAAGGCCACTGGCGGCCGGCCGGTCCAGCGGGCCAGCCGCGCGACCCCTTCTACGAGCAGGTCCAGCTGCTCCTGGGGGCTGACGGCGGAGAAGTCGTCGGTAAACACGTACGGCAGGCCCTTCTGCTTCTGCCCGTAATGCTTGTGATTGGGATGGATGTGCAGTTGCACGTCCTGGCCGCGGTCCACCAGGTACTGGCAGACGGGCTCCGTCTGGCCCGGGTAGCCCTGCTCTTCTGCGAACGCCTCGACGAAGAACGTGGCCGCCAGGCCGCAGCGGTTCAGGATCTCGGTGATGAGCGGCACGCCGAGCCGCCGCTGGCCGTACTCGCCCATCATGGCGCGGCTGGGGGGCACCGGCCGCAGCGCCGGATTTGCCCACGCACCGCCCATGCTGCATTCGACGTCGACGGTGAGGTAGACTCCCGGCTTCATCGCTGGGGCTCCCGGGCCTCGGGGTTCCCGATGAGGTCGACCGACCGCTCGCGAAGTTTCCGGGCCATCGACCGCAGGTCCACCCAGAACGGCTTGGGGTCGCGCCACCAGAAGGTGTCGTCGCGCGTCCACGGGCCGCAGTTCCAGAGGAACCGGGCGACAGCGGAGGCCTTGCTCAATCGCTTCTGGCCCGGTGGAAGGGGGTCGCCCCGGATCATCGCAAGCATCCAGTTGGCGTCGCCGCCCAGGATTCGGGTCCGCAGCCCCAGCCGGTACGGGGTCGGCTTCATCTCTTGGGGCTCGAAGTGGCTCTGCCAGAGGAGGAAGGGCGCGTCGAAACCCGCCATGATAACGGTGGGGAGGCCGCCGATGAACCGCGGGTTGATCTCCAGGAAGATGTACTTGCCCGTCTGGGGGTCGTAGTGGAACTGGACGCCCGCGATGCCCTCCCAGCCGATGGCCTGAAGCAGCCGCACGGCGTCGCGGATGAGGTCCTTGTGCCGGCAAGTGATGCGCTGGACCGTCACGCCGCCCGCCAGAGGCATGTGATGCTCGCCGATGTACTCGCCGACCATGAACGGCTCGCCCCGGTGCATGAGGATCTGCACGTGGTCCTCAACGCCCGGACGGTACTCCTGGACGAGGACGTTTGCGGCGCTGGGGCGGATGGCCTCGTGGAGTTCGCGAAGTTGCGCGGCGTCCTCGGCGTAGGCGGCCTTCCAGGGCGCGACGCCCGCGTCGGCGTTCTGGTTGCGCGTGCGCAGGACCAGGGGGTACTGCAGCGATTCGCCAGCCGGGTCGGTCATCAACCTGATGAGTGTCGTGCCGCGCGCGACGGGGATGCCGAGCCGCCGCGCCTGGTCGTACATATACTCCTTGTCGCAGGCCTTTGCAAAGCAATCAGCCGGCGGACTGAAGACGTGGACGTCGGGCTCGAACCGGTCGCGGCAGGCGATGAGGGCCCGGTGATACGACTCGGCGATGGCCAGGATCGACCCGGCCCCGGTCTGGCGGACGAGCCCTTCGATCTCGTCGGCGAAGCCCGCGTCGCCCGGCCGCGACTCGATCTGCCACGCGCCGCACCCGTAGCGGCTGTGCGCCGACAGGCCGCGCTCGCTGTGACAAACGGCCGGCGCCGCTAGGCCGCGGCGCCCGAGGCTCCGCACCACCCACAGGCCGACCTGTGAGTCGCCGACGATGGCCAGGACGCGGCGCGATGGCGGCTCGCCGCGCGTCGGCCCTTTCAGTTGCGGCTTGATCGACCTCAAAACGGGCCCCCGATGCCCGACGGGTCCCGACCTCGCCCGGCTGCCGGACGTCCGCGGAAGCCCGGCGGCGCCCCCCACACAAAACGGGGCAGCCACCCGCAGATCAGGTCATGTTTGTTCAGGGCGCAGCACTTGGCGCACTTGGGGAAGAGGCCTACGCCCCGGAGCCGGCGCCGAAAGGCCTTATAGGTCTCGCCATTCCAGATGGCGGCCAGCGATCGGCTTCGCACGTTGCCCATCGGCACCATGATCGAGCAGGGGTAGACCTCGCCGTCAGGGCTTAGTCGAACCGTGTGCCAGGGATAGAGGCACTTGTTGTTGTCGGCGTACCACGGGCGGTAGTAGCGGCGGCGGATGTCATCGCGGGTCTCGATGCCCAACTCCACTTCGACGCCGCGCTGCCGGGCGGCCCGGCGGGTGCGGGCCAGCGACGCCGCCAGCGCCTCGACGTCCACCTCGCGGACGCGGGAAGGGAGGTGCCAGTCTTCCGGCTTGCCCTCGGCCATTCGGACCATCCGGCGCGTCGCGTCGTCCTGGGCGGGCGTCGAGTAGAAGATCGGCAGGAGGCTCAGGGGCGTCTGCCATCGGGCCGCTGCATCGACGATCTCGTCCAGCCGGTCCTGGTTCAGGGCCGACACGGTGCACCCGATGGTGACCTGCGGGTTGCGCCGTTTGAGTTCCTTCTGGGCCGCGCGAAGGGAACCGATGTTCCGGTCGATGCGCGCGAACATGCCGGGGACGCGCCGAATGCCGTCGTGGACCTCCGCGGGGCCGTCGACCGAAATGTGCAGTTGGTGGAGGCCCGCGGCGACGATTTCCGAGGCCCGCTGCGCGTTCAACAGGCTGCCGTTGGTAATCACCCCGGTCTCAATGCCGAGTGCAGCGGCGGCGGTCACCAGTTCGGCCAGGTCTCTACGGAGGAAGGGCTCGCCCCCCGTAAACGTGACGTGCCTGACGCCGAGGTCGCGGCATTCCTCCAGCAGATGTCTGGCTTCCTCGGTCGTCAGTTCGCGCGCCTCGGGCGTCTCGTCGGCCCGGCGCTGCCCGTCGCGGTGCTCGCCGTACAGGGGACACATGAGGCACCGGGCGTTGCACGAATAGGTGACCTCATAGGCGAGGCGGCGCGGCGGGTCGGCGGCGCCGTTGCCGAACAGGTACTTCCGGTAGCAGCGGAGCGTCTCACGACCCAGCCGGGCCGCGCGCCACAGCCGAGCCCCGACAAGACGCTTCGCGACGGCCTTGAGCATGCAAGCCCCTTTGGGTGGCGTCACACGACCGCGGCGAAGACCCGGCGGACGCGCTCGGCCACCTCGTCCCACGAACGGACCGCCGGGGATCGGCTGACCGCGTCGGGCGGCCATACCCCCGCAAGGGTGTCCCTGAGGGCCCCTGCCAAGGCCTCCGCGTCGCCGACAGGTACGATGGCACCATTCCGGCCCGGTGTCAAGAGGTCCGGGACGGCCCCTACCCGCGTGGCGACAACGGGCGTCCCGCACGCGAGGCTTTCGAGTACCACGTTCGGGCATCCTTCGCGGTAGGATGCCAGGACACTCAGGTCCGCGGCGCTGAAGTAGAGCGGGATCCGCTCGTAGGGCTGTTTCCCGGTGAGCAAGACGCGGTCTGCCACTCCCAGGCGGCTGGCCAGAGCCATCAACTCGCGCCGATAGCCGCTCTGGGCTTCCCCGCCGACGATCACCAGGCGAATGTCGCGCGGCAGTCCGGCCAGGGCCTGAACCACCTCGCCGTGGCCTTTGCTTGGTTTCAGGTGGCCAACGGTCACGAGGAGCCGGCCTTCGAGCGGCAGCCCGAGTTCGCCGCGCGCCCAGGCCTTGTCCTTCGGCGAGAAGACCTCTGTGTCCACTCCATTCGGGATCACGTGGATCCGCTCCGGCGGGGCGCCGAGGTCGGCCGCAACAAACGCCATCGGCGTGCTGACGCTGATGACGGCGGCCGCGTGTCGTAGGGCCTCCGCGCACTGCCGCTTCATGCGGCGGTCTTCAAGGCACGGGTAGATCTTGCCCCGGAGGGTAATCGTGTAGGGAAGCCCCGCCTGCCAGGCAAGGCGCGAAACCCCCACGCCGTCGGGCCAGATAAAATGCGCGTCCAGCAGGTCGACCGGCCGCTTCCGCAGATACTCCCGCAGCCACCCGCGCAGGCCGCGCGCGTACAGGCGGGTGTCCATGGACTTGAGGATGCCCGGGACGTAGAGGAACCGCGGATAATGGACAGGAAGGCCCGCGTGCTCCTCGGTGGGCGCGGGCAGGCGGCCGCGCAGGCGACTCAGGAGCGGGAACACCGGCACGGGACTGGCGACCTCGAGGTCGACCAGGCGCGCCAGGGCCGCCAGCCGCTGGAGGACAAACACCCCCCAGGTCGGGTCCTGGTGTCGCGGAAAGCAATATGAGAAGGACAGAATGTGCATGCGACGCTTCTAGCCGTGCCTTCGCTTGTGCCCGTGGCATGAGACGACGCGGTCAAAGACCGCCCGGTAGCGCGTGACCATCCGGTCCAGACTGTACTCGCTCATGGCCCTCTGGCTTGCCCGGAGGCCCATCGCTTCCGCCCGGTGAGGCGTCTCAAGGAGGCGGCGCATGGCCTGGCCGAGTTGATCGGGGCGGGCCGGGTCGACCAGTTCCCCGCCATCCTGTACCGCATGAGGTACGCCGCCGACGCGAGTGGCAATCACCGGCAGACCTGCCATCATGGCTTCGAGCACGACCAGGGGGAGTCCCTCGCTCCGGCTGGACAGCACGAAGGCGTCGGCGGCCGAGTACAGGGCCCCAAGGTCGTCCCGGAAACCCAGGAACCGGACGACCCGCGTCAGGCCGAGACGCTGGTGAAGAGCGAGAAGGTTCCGGCAGTAGTCGGTCTCGGCGATCCGCCCGGCCACCAGGACCGCCCAGTCCCGCGGGGCGCCTGAGCCGCCCAGGTCCGCCGCGGCACGGAGCAGGTCCTCGAACGCCTTCTCGGGTCGGGCGTTTCCGGCCGCCAGGAACACGAAGGTCCCGTTGGCGATCCCGAGTTCACCGCGTATTCTGCGGCGCTGGTCCGGGCAGCGCCTCTGGGGCGGCACTCCGTTTGGCACGATCTCGGGCTCGACAGACCAGCCGAAGTAGCGGGTATGACGGTCGGCCACTTCGCGAGACACCGCGGTCACGGCCGAGACACGTCGGGCCGCCAGTCGGTACCGCCATCGGCCTCGTTCGGGTTCGCCAAACATGAGGCCGTGCGACGTGAAAACAATCGGCCACCGGCATCCGGCGAGAGAGACCAGGGCGGCGTAGGGCAGGCTCCACCGGTCATGAACACTCACGACATCGGGCCTGAACGTGTTCAGGAAGCGCCGGAGACCTATCAGGGCACCGAGGTCGTACCCCCGGGCGCTCTCGAGGGCATGGACAGGCACGCCGCGCGACTCCAACTCGGCTGCCCGGACGCCCTTGCTTTGGAGGCAACAGACGACCGCTTCGACGCCCTGCGTCTTCAGGCCCGCGGCCAGGTGGACAATGACCGCCTCGGCGCCGCCGGCGCCCAGTTCAGAGGTGAGGATCGCCACACGGCGAGCGTCAGGCGCCGGCTCGTGCCGGGCGGTGTCGGCCGGCGTCGCGGCACGTGGCGCGGATGCCCCCAGGGGTTCGGTTCGGCTCATGTAGGGTCCCGTGGACTGGCCGCGGGCCCTCGGCCGGCCTCGGCCGGTCGAAGGGCGGCTTCCTGCGGAGGCGGCGACTCGCGCGCGGGCAGGGCCCCTCCGGCCCGGCAAGACGGGCACGACCTCGGCCTCGAGGTTCGCGACGGCACGCTCCAGACAGACGGGCAGGGCCAGCAGCCACCAGGTGGCCTCCGTGTATACGAAACTCACCGTCAGGCCGCTCGTGACGAAAGTGGCGAGGCTGACGGCGATCGCATAGGCTGCCAGCAGGAGGTACCTTCCCTCCTCCGCGGGAAGCCTCCTTGAGCGTCTTATCATGCGTATAAGGGTAATTGCCGCGTTACCCAGCAGGGCGAGGAAAATGGCGATGCCGAGGAACCCCAACTCGGTGAAACAGCGGACGAACGTGTTGTGGGCGTCCTTGCCGGCGTTGACGGGGGAGTAGCGGCCGATGTTCTGGTAGAAATTTCCAGGGCCGACGCCCATCGGATGATCCTGGAACATTGCCACGCCGCCCTCCCAGATCTCCAGCCGGCTCTGCGAGGCACGGTCGCGTTCCTCGCTGTCGCGCGTGATGGTGGCGGCGCGTTGGATGAACTGCGGATCCGTGAGCGCGTAGCCGCCGATGCCGGCCACCACCAGGCCAATGAGGATCTTGGCACGGTACTTCCTGGGCGCGAGGAGCACGGCCGTCAGCAGGCCTCCGGCGAGCCCGACCAGCGCGCCGCGACTGCGGGTGAGGATGATGGCGTTGGTGACGAAGACACCTGACCCCAGGCACAGGACCTTCCCGGGCCACGTCGTGCGAAGGAATATCACCCCGATCAGCGGCAACATGGCCGCCAGGTACGCCGCAAGGAAGTTCGCGTCCGTGAAGTCCGGGCCGCCGATGCCCTGAAGTCGCCCTTGGAGGAACTGGGACCGGGGCGTCGTCCAGGCCTGGATTCCCAGGACCATCGCGCCAACGACCAACGCCCAAAGGAATGCATCCAGCCTCTGTCTGGTCGTGACGATGTGGGTCAGCATGAGGACAAAGATCATCACCTTGACCATCTTGACGGCGGGAGGGTCGACGGTGCTGTATCGTCCCTCGGTGGGCGCCGCCAGCAGGTAGGCCAGCCACACAGCTCCGAGGAACAGGAGCAGGAGTTTCTCGTGTCGCACCAGCAGGACCTTGCCGTAGTTCAACTTTCGCCGGTGGATGAGCGCGCTTACCGCAGTCAGGGCCGCCAGGGTGAATGAGTACCGGAGGCCCCAGTCCTTGACGGCGGCCGCCCACCATTGCCGCTCCGGGCCGATGCAGTAGTTTGCCGCGTAACCGAGGACGCCGATCAGGGGGTGGAAGAACGTCGCGACGGCGACAGCGGCGAAGCCTCCCAGAAACAGGAGAGTCTTAACTGGCATGGTTGCGGTACCCCGGCCAGCGGGAGCCTTGTTCCTGCCCCCCGCGCGCGGGCTGCCTTGTGTCGCGGCCGGGGCTTTTGCTTCCAGAGGCGGCGTGGCGGCGGCGAACGAGCCTCGCGAGTTCCGCGGCCTCCGCCTCCATGCGCGCTTCCCAGGTCCAGAACGTATCGGCGCGCTGGCGCTGCGCCTCTCTCATTCGCGCCGCGCGGTCGGCGTCTGTGCAGGCCCTGTACATCTGCTCGCCAAGTCGGGCTTCGTCTTCGCGGTCCGCCAGCAAGGCGTTCTCGCCATCCTTGAGCAGGTCCTGCGTACTGGGGTCGAACACGGACACGACCGGCAAGCCCATGCAGATGGCCTCGTAAAGAGGGTTGCAGCGGTTCGTCACGTCGTTGGCGATCACGAAGACGTCGGACAGTCCCATGAGGCACCACACCTCCCGGTGCGCCACGGTCCCGAACCACACGACGTCGCGGGCCACTCCCTGCTCCGCGGCCAGGGATTTCAGCCTGTCCGCCTCGGGACCGTCCCCCACGATCAGCAGTTGCGCGTCACAGCCCTTACATCGGCAGATCCGCAGCGCGCGGATGATACGATCGACCCGCTTCCAGTTTGCCAGTCGGGAGCAACTGATGATCCACCTGCTGTCGCACCGCAGATTGACCGGGGCCTTGTCCGTAAGGGCATGGCGGCTGTCCCCGGGAAGGGAAACGGGCCTGTCGACGCCGTTCTGCCAGAATCGGAAACGCTTGAGGTCGATGCCCAGCTGCCGCGCGACCTCGTCGCCGCGCGTTCCGTCGTTCGCGCAGATCAGCAAGTCGTGGGGGACAAGGTAGCCGGCCGCGGCCACGGGGTAGCGCAACCACACCAGTGGCCTTCTCATGAGATCTGCCAGGAACGTTCCGTAGAGACGGGTCACGTTGGGCACCTTCAGGATGCAGGCGATCAGCCATCCGGCCATCGCCGCATACTGGTTGTGCGCGTACACGAGGTCGAAGCGCCTTCTTGCCCGATGCCTCAGCCTGAGGGCCGCCCAGACCAAGCTGGCCGTCAGCAGGAACATGGTTGCCAGGTTGAGCAGCCAGCGGAGGGGGTACGGCAACTCGCCTCCCTTCCCCAGATATCGGCCTGCGGCCCTGGCCCGCTTAAGGGCCGGCAGCCACAGACACGGCACGACGTGGACCTCGGCGCCGATGCCAAGCGGCACCTGGACCGGCTCCAGGTCGTCCGACATCAGGTTGTAGCGGGGCAGCAGGAGGGTGATTCCGTGGCCGCTCGCGACGTGGCCGCGGATCGTCTCGTGGAGCGAGGGCATGCCTCCCTTGCCCCCCATCGACCAGACGGGCAGCGCAGACACGTGCAGCATGTTCATGGGCCATCCTCGGTTACTGCCCGGCGGCAGTAGACGTTCGCGTAAGCCCTGGCCAAACGCTTCAGCGCCACCCGACGATTGCGCAAGCGGCCGGCCAGCGTCAATGATTCCTCGACCCGAACCACCTCGCCCACGTCCGCGGGCTCCGGCTGACGCAATGGAGCGAGGGCGCGAACTGCTCGCACGTCAACTCCGGGCTCACGACACGCATCAGGACCAATCAGCCGCCACGACCCGTCCGGAAGATGAACGCTCAGCATGGGGTCGCCTCGGCCGGCGCTTCCCCCGGGACGTGTGTGACATACAAGCCGCTCCCGGTCCGTGTCAAACCAGGGGTCCAACTCGGATTCCTGTCGCCTCCGCCACCACGCAGCCAGGTCCGCCAGGTGACCGGTCCAGACGTTAGGCAACCCCAGCGCCTGCTCGCACAGAAAGCGCGTCAGGCCTGGGGCCGAGCCCAACCGGCCGTCCATATCCGCGTGTCCGTACAGGTTGATTGCTTCTCCGGCCGCGTGCTTCTTGGCGATCAGCCCGGCAAAGAAGCGTCGGCTCGCCTCGCCGTCCAGGGGAATATCGAACTTCGGAAAGAAGTCGCCGAGGCAGTGGAAAGGGATCTCCAGGATGGGCCCGACGCGGCCGCGCACCACCGGGTAGTACGGAAGGTTGTCGTGATCCAGGCCGAAGCAACACGCGTACCGGTACCCGCGTGCCGTAAGAGGCGGGTACATTGAGCGATGCCAGAAATAGGCCGGTGCCGCCAGCCCCTGGGGGGCGACGCCCAGCGTCGCAAGATACCGGTCGGCGCGAGCCAGGTCAACCCGGTTCGTCACCGCGTCGGGAAACACCATGTGCGAATACGTATGGTTGCCCAGTTCCACGCCATCCCGGGCCGCTTGCCGGACGAGGTCCGTCTCGTGCAGGCAGCGGAGGGCGCAAACGAAGACCGAAGCCGACCGGGCATATGGCTTGATGGCATCGAGGTAACGGGCGAGGTTCTCGCGCGGCCCGCCGTCCAGGTCGGCGCGCATGCAGAACACCGACCGGCTCTCCCCGGGCCAGTACCATTGGTGGACGACCGGCAGGCCGCGGCCGAAGAACGCGCTCCGGACCACCTCCACGACCACTCGGCGGACGTTCTTCTTGACGACCCACGCCTGGCGGTGCCAGAGGCGAACCTCCCGCCCGGGGTCGACGACGATGTATTTCTTGCCGGTCCGGCGCGACGGCCACACCTCGCCAAGACGGAATGGCAGAAGGTAATACTGCCCTGCCCCGCAGCGGCCGTGCTCGACCTGCACCGCCCCCGGGAGGTCGGGACTCCGCAGGCCCGAGAAGTCGTCGCGGTGGTACGGAAAGGACCGGCGCTGTGGACCCGCCGCGGGAACCCCTTCGGGCCTCCGCTGCTCCGTGACGATCGCGCTTCCCTGCGCCGCCAGACGGCCGCAGAACCGCCGCGTCGCCGCGTCGGCGCCCCAGGGCACAATAATCACCTCGGGAAGTGGGCCCGTCGACTTGTCGGCAACAACCTGCCAAGGCAGGCCTTCGCTGTCCAACAGGGAGCGCCAGGACGGATCGGCAGAGGCCAAACCGATACACAGAGCGTGAAAAGAACTGGATCCATTGACCATGGCGCAGGCGCCCGATGCAAAGCCCCGGGACACCGGGGGTCACGGTGCGAGGGCCCCCAGGGACGGCCGGTAGAGACACGATTGCCATCGCTTTATCGGCTATCCTTGCACGGCTTTCCCACGAATTGTATCATCGGGGGGATATTGGCCGCAAGCGCCGTCGCCACGCGGCCGATGTTACTGCAGGCAGGAGATGGCGCCCGTGCCGCCCACCGGGAAGCGTGAGTGCTCTCGAATGCGCAACCCGCTCACATTGTTGGCCAAGGCCTGGCGGCTGCTGGCCCAGGAGGGACCCGCGGCCGTCCTCCGGCGTGTCCGGAGTCTGGCTTGGCGGCGATGGGAGTATGTGGTCTTCCGCAAGGTCCTGGGCGAGGAGGTCGCCGGCGCCCTACAGGTGGACGTTGAATTTCGCGTGGCCGGCCCCGAAGACATTCCGTGGATTTCGCGCCAGATAGACCACCTGACGGACGCGCAGGCCGAACGGCTCCTCAAAGAGCAATTTCAGGGAAGGGACATCACCGTCGTCGGCGTCTCGGCCGGCGCCGAGCCGGGCCTGATGTTTTCCGCGTGGCTCTCGCACGACGGGCTGGACCTCCGGGCGCTGGGCGACCGGGTGGGGCCGGACGACGTCAGCATCCGCCGCGTCGAGGTGCCCGAGCGGTGCCGACGGCGCGGGCTGGCGACGCGGGGCATGCGCTTTGCCGAACAGGCCGCGTGGAAGGCGGGCCGCCGGCGCATCTGGTCGCTCGTGCTGACCGACAACGTCGCGTCCCTTGGGCTGCACCAGAAACTGGGATACGAAGATCGCGGGCGCGTGCGCCTCGTGCGGTGGTTCGGCAAGTGTTACGTGCGGACGCGTCTGGCGGGTGACCTTCGCTGGTCGAAGGTCCGCGTTGCGAATGACGTCTCAAAACTGTAGGTTCGTGGCGGCCCAAAGGCCCGCCCCGTACGGCGAGGGACCTCTGAATGAACGTGCACTCGGTCGAGTTCCTGGACCAGGTCGAGCCGGAGACATGGGACGACCTGGCCACGCGCGCGGGGGGCACCTATTTCCATTGCCACGCCCACGCTATGTTCGCCGCAACCCGCAGCGACAGCCTGCCCTTGTTCATCAAGGTGCTGGACGAGGCGGGGGGGTGCATCGGAGTGGCCGCCGGCGCGCTGTCGTGCTCCAGGTTGTGGCCCTTCAGTCGGTACTGCAAGCGTGCGGAGTTTCCGTCGCTGCCGGCGATGGCAGGGGGGGATGCGGCGGCCGAGGAGGCGGCCCTGGGGCGGATCGAGGGCGAGTTGCGGCGGCGGGGCGTCTTCCACGTCACCACGGCGTCGTACGGCTCGCCTCACAGCGCCGCCGCCCTGGGGGCCCTCGGATACGGTCTGCTGGAACGGTCGGAGTTTTACGTCGACCTGACGCGAGGGCTGGAGGAGATCTGGTCGGGGTTTCTCAGTGCCCGCCGCCGCGCGTGCCGCCGGGCGGAGGACCGGGGGGCCGTCACCCGGCGCGAAAACACGGAAGACGCCGTCCAGCGGGTCTTCGAGTTTCACGAGGAGTCGATGACCCGCCGCGGGGCGCAGACGGCGGCCCGGCTCGAACGGTTCCGGTTGGCTCAGCGGCAACTGCTCGAGAGCGGGCGGGCCGACGTGTTCGTCACCTACCTGGACGGCGCCCCCGTCAGCGCCATCCTGTGCGGATGGTTCAACAATTGGGCCTCCGGCCTGGTCGCCGGCTCCTCGGAGGCGGGCTACAAGTGCTTTGCGCCCGTGCAGCAGGTCTGGACGCAGATCCAGTGGTACAAGAGCCAGGGCATCCGTACCTTGAGCCTGGGCGGGGCAAGGGCCGACGAAACCGGCCTCTTCCGGTTCAAGAGCCAGTTCGGGTCCACCGTCGTCGCCCAACCCGCCGGCAGCCGCGTGA
Source organism: Phycisphaerae bacterium (assembly GCA_049678285.1). GTDB lineage: Bacteria > Planctomycetota > Phycisphaerae > FEN-1346 > FEN-1346 > JAPLMM01. The sequence continues at coordinate 42,709 of JBAUDW010000071.1, read as the reverse complement.
TTTCGAGCTTCGGGGCGCGGCTCGACCGCCTGCGCACGTTGCTGCGCAAAGTTCGCCCGTGACCAGAGGCGCCGGCCCCCCGCCGCGGCGGTGCGGTTGCCCGATCAGTCAACGCCATCGGGGAAGTACCGCATGAACCACTGGACCAGGACCATGTTGGCGTAGTTGCAGAGGAAGGACTGTCGGACTCGCCCTAGCGACGAAACGGCCACGTCCAGCAGGAGCCGGGGCAGTGCCCGCCGGCGGTCATAGACCCACGGCCGGCCCCGCAGCATCTGCCACAGACCCTGGCGCAGGAACCGGCATCGCTGCCCGTGATAGTTGATCTCGTCGCGCACGTAGTTCCTGGGGTCGATCTCCTTGGTCGTCGGCACCCCGCGCAACTCGGGATACGCCCGGTCCAGAATGCGCCGGTGCAGCCGGCGGTCCAGTTTGTGTTCCGGCGGGATGCTCATGGCGAACTCGAGAAAATCGTTGTCGGCGTACGGGTAGAAAGTCTCGGCCTTCTCGGCCACGAGTTTGAAGGCGAAGAGCGGAATGGCGCGCGTCGTGCGCCCGGACATGTACGTAAACGTAATCAGGTTCGGGTGGCCCTCGAACACCTGGAACTGGGCCAGAATGATGTCGTAAAGGAGCCCCTCGTCCAGGTGCCGCGCGATCGACGGGTGGAAGATCGGCGGACTCCGCCCCGCCTCGAGCGCCTGGCGAGTCAACTCGTCCAGGCGGCCCTCCCGGGCCAACCGGTAGTCGTGCTCGTTTAGGAACAGGCTGGCCAGACAGACGTCGCCCACAATGCCGTCGAAGTTGACGTGGGGCTCGGCGGGCAGGGCGTCCACGAGCGGCAGGATCGCCTGGTGCAGGTCGACCTCGTAGTCCATGAGGGCGTGGGCACGAGGCCAGTAGTGCGTCAGGACGCCCTGCCTGGGCAGCGGCACATACACGTGCGGCACGCCCAGGGCGTCTGCCGCGGCGGCGGCGAGCACCTTGTCCGCCAGCATCGGCTTGAACCCCGTGGTGGTGTAGGCCGTGAACTCGACCTGCTGCCGTTTCAGTTCGGCCGCAATGTGCCGCGAGTCCTGCCCGCCGCTCAGCGTCACGATGTGCCGGGCCGGCGTGGCGTTCAGGCGCCGGCGGATGGCCTGCTGGAAAAGCGTCACGCAGCCGTCCACGGCCTCGTCGAGCGACATGCCCTCGCGCACCGGGAGGTCCCGGAGCCACCAGTAGCGCTCGAGGCGGACCTGATTGTCCTCGAAGGTCAGAACGCCCGCCGACGGCAGGCGACGGATGCCCTCGAACAGCGTCTCCTCGCCCAGCAGGTGGCCGTAGTGGCGGAACGTGTTGACGGCCGGCCAGTTCACCCGCAGCGGCGGCAGGCCTGTCGCCAGGATGGCCCTGAGGTCCGAAGCGAAGGCCAACACGCCTCGCGCCGCATCGTGATAGTAGTAGAGCGGGCGAAACCCGTACCGGTCGTTGATCAGCGTGACCGATCGGTCGGCCGCGTTCCACAGGGCCAGCGAGAAGATGCCGTTCAGTTCCGCAAGGTGCTCGGTCCCCGAGGCGGCGAGGAGGTGCAGGAAGAATTCGGCGTCGTTGTCGGGGAGTGCGAATCGGACGCCGGACTTCCGCAGTCGGGCCCTGTGGCGGTCGTAGTCGAAAATCTTGCCGCAGTAAACAATCGCCGCGCCGAGGGCCTCGTCGTGGAGCGGCTGCGGCTCGGTGTTGACGGCGCCCAGGCTGAAGTGGCCCAGCCCGACCGGCCCCTCCGACCAGACCTCCCGGCGCACGTAGCCCGAGTGCCAGGACGCGTCGTACATCCGGTCCAGGACCTTCGGCACGCGAAGGTCGGGGTCTTCCGACACCAGTCCGCAGATCTTGGTCATGGCAGTGGCTGCTCGATGTCCCGGAGGCCTGCCTTGTATCGCTTCGTCAGTTCGGCATTCGCCCAGTGGAATAGTACGTCCGCAGCCGCATACGTGGCTTGTTCCTGCCGGTGGCGCAATGCTGCGGTGAATGGCCGCAATACGTTTGCTTCGACCAGGTGAGCAAGCGAGTTCGTACGCCGTCGCAGCCACACACGGGTCGGCCCTGGTGCCGGCAGGCCGCGCGCGGCCAAGAAATGGCGAAAGGACGCCGCGGTTTCGGGCGTATATGGCCAGAGCAGCGCCGCGTCGTGCGAGGTGTTCTTCTTGCGCTGTCCGAACGCCGTGCGGGGCACACCAGCCTCTTCGACCAGCCGCCGGGCTATCGGGCGGTCGTAGTTGCCGCCCACCGACCAAGGCTGCATGACCTCGGAGAAGGAGGTTTCCTGTAACTCGTGTATGTGCCGCATACCCCAGAACGGCACCGGGCAGTGGAAGACGCCCCGAACGAGGCGAAACTCTCCGATACCGCCGTGCGAGAGGCTTGTCCCCTGGAACGGGTCGCGGTATTCCCGGCGCTTGCGGCTCCACATCTTGTCACCGTACGAGCCCGTGAAAAACAAGCACAGCGGCTGGGGGTAGTCGAAGAGCGTCCAATTGAGGATGCTGGCCCGTCCTGCCACCGCCCAGATTGCCTCCTCAAGCGGGTACTGGCGGGCGGTCCGGTCGTACGTCGCGCAATCCAGGCCCAGGTGGTGTGCCACCTCCTCGCCGGAGTCCGATCCCCGCCACAGACTCGTCGACTGCCGGATGGTGACCGACTGCCGGCAACCCGCGAGGCGAGCCACGACGGCTGCCGCGGAGGAATCATATCCCTGGGAGACGGTGACCAGCGGCGTCACGGCGTGCGCTCGGGCGCGATTGTTCATGTTGGTTGCCAACTGCTCGGCGGTGTCTCTCAGATAAGCAGCGTAGGTTTCGAAAGTGTCGAAGCGCGGAGCGGTGTCGGGTTTCTCCGCCTCGCCCAGGCTTTGGCCGTCCCAGACGAGATTGTGGAAGTACTGGACGTACAGTTCGCCGGTCGCCGCGGGCAGTCGCCGCTTGTAGCCGGTCAGTCCCTGCCCGATGGTGTCCACGTCGCGGGCATAGTCCGCGGGGATCCCGGCGAGGGAAGTTCCGGCCACCGCCAGGAGCGCAGGCAGCGAGTTGGCTACATGCCAGGCATCGGTTCCGCGATGGTACCACAAGCGGTCGAGGGTCGTGCCGGCGCTGACAAAGACCACCCTGTGTTCGCGGCGCCTCAGGCCGCTCCCGAAAACCAGGTCCGTCCGGTCGAAGTCGCCGCGCGCGTATTCCCCCGCCCAGACGGCCTCCGCGCACCAGTCGCGGCTGGTTTCAACACAGGGCCCGTGGTAGATGGTAATCTTATCGGCACCGGGTCGCAACGTGGCCACCCAGGCCAGTTTCGGCCAAGCCGGAACGGGTTGCGGATCAAGTTTCACGCCTTGTCCCTCTGGGCGCTCTGCACCTGTTCGTGCAAGAAGGTTTCTGCATTCCACGTGGTGAGCCGGCCTTGCATGATCCACCGCCACGTCTGCCAGTAGAAGAGCAAGGAGCGGGCGAGCCTCACATCCCAGTCATAGGGCGGATGGCTCGTCTGGACGGTCCGCACAACGTCGGCGTTGAGGTCTGAATGGTCGAGGTCGATCGACCGGACGACGCCTGTGACCAGTTCGTTGGTTTGCGGCGCCCAGTCCAGGGTCCGAAATACCGGCCCGATGCCGGGCACCCGCCCCAGTCGCCGGCTGTAGTACGCGCAGCGTCGCCCGAGCCAGTCGAACGTCCGCCGCGCCCACAGGCCCGGCGTGAAAGTGCGCTCGCTGTACAGGCTTGCCCCCGAGCAGATCGGCACGCGGAGAGCTTCCGGGAAGTGTTCCCGGAAGACGCGGAGGTAAAGCCGCTTGTGGTCCCTGACGTGAAACGGCAGCCCCACAACCTCTTCCCATAGCGCGCGGCTCAGCCCGGGCGTGAAAGGGAGGACGATGTTGGCGCACGCGACGAGCGGGTTGACGGCCAGTCGACGGCGCATCTGGTTCTTCGCCTGGAATTCGGCTACGCCGAACTCGTCGTCGCGATATCGGCCCGTTTCCTCGCGCAGTGCGGCCTCAAAGGCTTCGTACAGGTCCTTGCGGGCGAAGACTCGACCTGCCACGCGCCATTGGTCGGAACCCCCCAAACGACACCGAATCCTGCAATAGGTGTCGAAGCCTCCGGGGAACGGGACGGCTGGCGCGAAGACGAACCCCGGCGCAACGCCTTCCCAGATGGCTCCCATGCCGGGGCTCAGAAATTGCGGCACCTGGGCGATGAACAGGCGAAGGCTCGGCGTCGCCACTTCGCTCATGACAAGATATTTCACGTAGCCGGGGGATGTGTAGAAGCGTTTGGGCGGATGTGCGACGACAAAGTCCCCCAAGTTGAGCCGCTTGGCCACCCGCCGAGCGTACTGTCCGTCCGCTCCGCCAAGCTCCCCGGGGTGCCTCACGATCAAGGCGCCGGGGTTCATGCCGGTTTTCCGTAACAGCGCCAGGAGAAGCCGCGAATCGAACCCGCCGCTGAGCAGCACCGTGCCGCGGCTCGAATGCGAGGCATACGCCCGGAGTTCCTGCTGCAGCAGATTCAGCAGATGACCGGTATCCACATCCTCCAGGTTCGTTTCGGGACGAGGGGGCGGCCAGCGCCAGTATGCCTGTGTCTCCAGGCGGTCCTCGGGCACGCTGTAGGTCATGATGTTGGCTGGCTCGACCCGGACCACGCCCGCCAGTTGCGTCGCCGGGCCGACGGCGAACCCCAACGAAATAAAGGCGCCCCATCCTACCGGGTCCATCTCAACCGCGACGTGGTTGCTCGCAGGAAAGGCCTTCAGTTCCGTCGCAAGAAGGAGCATCCCGTTGCTACGGAACATGTACAGAGGTTGCATACCCATCGGATCCGTCACGGCCACCAACCGCTCGTTGGACGCGTCCCAAAAGAGGGCGGCGAAGGCCCCGTCCAGCGCCGTCAGATTGGCCACCGCCCGCGCGTGGTCTCCCTTGACGACGGTCTCCAGGCGCTCGTCGAGCGACCCCTCCAGGTCCACAGGCACGCCCGCGATGAGCAACAGGTTTCCGCTGGCGCTGCGGCGCATCAGCGGCACCGCGCCGCGGGCATCGGAGGTCGTCACGCACCCCAGCGCCCCACCGGCGACTTTGAATGTCTGGCACGCCTGTTCGTCGCTGAGGCGCATGGCTTCCGTCATGCGGCGGACGGCGTCTTCACCGTCGATGCTCTGGCGTGCGAAACAAACCGCAATCTTCATTTCCGCCCTTTCGGGTGCAGAAGTCGTGCCTCGTCGTCAGACGCCGCGGGAACGCCTTAGGAACCTTTTGGCCAGCCCTGCGGCGTGCCCGGGGAGCACTCGGCGAACGAGCGATTTTGCCCTGTCCAGCCCCCTCTCGAGGAACGAAGGCGGCGCCATGGGAGGATTGATGGGCTCCGACAGGCCGTCCGGCCACATGTGTGTGATGAGCCGCTGATACAGTTCGTGGTCCGGGCCGCGGCGATACAGTTCGTCGACCGACAGCAGCGTCGCGAGCAGCTCGCGGCAATTGTAGGCGGAGATCTGTTCATGCGCGATCGCGACCTCGCCGTTCATCTCGGCCGCCCAGCTGCCCGAGCGTTGCTCCCATTGGCACATATCGAACGGATGGAAGGACTCCCCAAAACGCGCCGCATCCAGCCAGTCCCCGAAGGCCTCCAGGGCGAACGGATCGGGCTGCATGCCCGTCCTTTGGGCCAGCACCTCCGGCGTCACGTGCGTCACTGGGCCGCCGTGCCGGTATTGGTGCCGGCACGTTTCCGACACGTTGCCCACGACGATCAGCGTGTCGGCGGGAAGGATTCGGGCGAGGCCCTCGGCCATCAGGGCCCAGTCCTCGTGCGGCGCGTCGACGCTGGCCCGGTAGATGGAGGCGAATTCGTCGGTGACGGCCGGTGGCATGTTCAGGATGCGATGCCGGATATCGGCCCTGGCAAGGAGCCTCCTTGGGATTGCGAGGTCCCGATGGCGGAGACTCCGATAGTAGAACCGCCGCGAGAAGTACAGGACGTCGTTGCGGAGCGGCAGCGAAGCGGCCATCATCGCTCGCGAGTCCCAGCCGGCCGAACACGAAATTGCCAGGGGACCGCGGTGTCGCGCACTCTGGAGGGCGCCCTGCATCAGCTCGGCCCCCACCCGGACCGCCTCGTCCAGCGATCGGCGTTCAAGGCTTCCCTGGCCGAAGAAGCGGCACGCCTCCCCTGTGCGCAGCCTGAGGACGTGGTTGGGAAGCAACCGCCGGACTTCCGCGAACATGCTCCGGTTCCCCGGCCACCAGAACTGGTGGTGGAACACCTCGCCGAGATGGTCCCGCATATGCTCCCGCCATCGGATCGCCTCCGGGTCGGGCGCAAAACCCAGACGTTCCGCGATCGCGCCCGCCTGCGAGGCGCAATACATTTTCCCCTCGTGGCGCACGTAGTGGACTTGCCGTTGCCCCGCGGCATCGTGCATCAGGATGGCGTCCGAGCCGCATGCGGCAATGATCGCCCATCGCCCGAAGAGGCCGTCGGTCAGTCGAAGAAGATCATCAAGCTGCCCGCTTTGCGATACCTGGTCGCAGAGGCGGTTCAGGATATCGCTGTTGGTGTTTTCCGGAGCCCTCGGGTCCAAGAGATTCCCGAGGCATGTCAAAGACGTGTGGCCTTTCTTGGTGTGGGAGAGGGGAACGTCGGGATGCGCCGCCAGCAGCAGGTCGGCATCGATCTGAAGGGTGTTCCACCCGTGTGCGCTGGAGAACGACGGTGGGCCCAGCATGAATTGGCCCTTGCGGTGGAGACGCTGGAACGTGCTCATCGGGCGGATCCTTGTGCCGGAAGCCTACTCCAAACCCCTAGAAGAATGCAGGAGTCACAGCACCCGTCTTTGCCGGGCAGCCGATACCTTTCTGCGCGAAGCAACCCGCGATCTTCATGGTCGGCTCCCGTCTTCAGAGACTTCTGCCTCACGGGCCACGGCATCACTCCGTACGCCGGGTGCGGACAACTTTGAGGAGGCGGAGGAAGCGGTTTCTATCCGCCGGCGGCACCAATAGGGAAAACGCCATCGGCATGTAGCCCAGCAGGGCCAGGGCCACCTGGACCCAGAACATCGCCCACGACCCGCCCGGAATCACAGACCGCATCAGGAAGCACCATCCGGCGAACCCCCCCCCTGCCACCAGCCCCAGGCCGAGGACCCCCAGGAATCTCATTGCCCGGGTCTTGACCGCGCGGTTCGCCCGCCAGGGAAGGAGAACGGCGCTGACCAACACGCGGGCGACCAACGTGCCGGCCGCGACGCCGGCCAGGCCCCAATCACTCACAAGCACGAAGAAGACGGAAAGCCCCAGGTTCAGCACCGCCTCTAAGACCTTGACGGTGGCGCTGTAGCGGATATGGCCGGTGGCCGCGAGTAGCGTCGTGGCCCCGATGGACGATAGGGAGAACAGTTTCGACAGGCTCAGAATGGTCATAACGACGGCGGCTTGGTGGACCGCAGTTGCAGGGAACGTGGCGTCTTCCATCCAGAGCCGGATAAACGGTTCCCCGAACATGATGAACCCGATGTAGGCGGGCACGCCGAAAACGAACCCCAAGCGGACTTGGCGAAGGTAGTACCATCGGACCGACTCGTAGTCCCCCGTGCTTGCCGCACGCTGCACAGGAGGGAAGAGAGTCGAACCGATGTGGCCCAGAAAAGTCCAGGAATAGTAGACCAGCATGGCTCCGACGGAGTAGACCGTCACGGCCCCCACGCTGATGAGCGCGCCGACAATGATCAGGTCCGTCTGGCCGATGATCTTGACGGCCACGTTCGAGATGAAGGCCGCAATGCCGTAGCCGAACAGTTCGCGCAGCCGCGCCCGGACGAGCGTCAGGGGCCAGACGCGGAGGCGCGGATAGATCCGCCGCGCCAGGATGTAGTTCCCCGCTACCGCCAGCACGCCGCAGGCCACCGTCGCCAGGGCCAGCCCCACGATGCCGTACCCCAGGAGCAGGGCCGCCACCGTGCCGCCGGTGCGGACGGCAAGGACAGTGAGGTCCACAGTCCGCATCAGATCGAACCGGTCGTGGGCCATCAGGACGCTCCCGAAAATGGCGCCGACGACGGAGAGCCAGATGTTGACGGCCAGGATGGGCAGGAGCACCCCGACTTGGGCATGGTACTCCGCCGGTGACGACGGGAAGAACGTGGGGAACCCGATGCCGACGACGACGCTCGCCAGGATGATCAGCAGCCCCGCGACGCTGAAGAAGCCCAGACCCGTCCGGACCGTCTGGTCGAGCTTCTCGTGGTCGCCTTGCCCAAGGTACAGGATGACGTAGCGCCCTGTGCTGGCGCGGACGCCCAGGTCGAAGACGCCCAGGTACCCCGTCAGGACCGTCAGCAGGCTCCATATGCCGTACTCCGTCTTGCCGAGCGTGTGAACGATGAACGGCGAGAGGAAGAACAGCACCACCAGGTTGGCGCCGTGAGCCGTCCAGTTGGCGAGCAGATTGCGGGCGTGGACTCGCGCGCTGCTCATGGCGTTCCTCTCGCGAGGCCGGCCACGGCCGCGCGCTGAAGATGCGAGCAGATGAAACTCACCTTCTCGGCCCAAGTCTCGGACGCCATGGAGCGTGAGCGTTCGCTCCGGACATCCGCGCCCCGCGCCAGGCATGACTCGACCGAGGCGGCGAAAGCCCGGGCATCCTCCACCACTTCGACCAGATGATCGTAAAGCCGCACCTCGGGCAGGGGCGTCGAGACCACCGGCAGCCCCGCCGCCAGGTATTCTTTCAGTTTGATGGGGTTGACGGCCTTGGTCAACTCATTCATCCTGAACGGGATCAGGCCAACGTCGAATGCCTTGCAGTAGGCCGGCAGGTCCGCGTACGGCCGGCGGCCGAGGAAATGCATGTTCGGGATGCCCCGGTACGGCGCCAGGTTCACCGTCGAGTCGCCGATGAGAACGACATGCCAGTCCGGCCGCAGGCGGCAGACCTCGGCAAGGAGGTCCAGGTCCACCCAGTCGCGGATGAGGCCGAAGAAGCCCAGAATCGGGTGCGGTATGTCCTTAATGTCCTCCGGCACGGCCAGGTCCTCGGTCACGGCCTTCGAGAAATGTTCGTAATCGACGCCGTGGGTCACCAGGATCGTGTTGGGATTCAACGGGGCCTTGGCCTCCTGGAGGGCGTGCGAAGTCGTCACCACCAAGTTGGCCTTCCGGCACAGATCGGCCTCGTCGCGCCTTACCTGCTCCGCATCGTATCCCGAGAACGAGGCGTGATCGTCGACACAGTAATAGACGACCTTCTCTTCGCCGAAATGGCCCAGGAGGTACGAGATGTCAGGCGTGAACGACCAGACCTGCACGGGGCCGTGCCCCACGCGCCTCAGCGCCGACCGAATCCTTGCGATGAGCAGGCGACGGTTGATGCGTTTGGCTATCGCACTACCCGGCAGCGGCAGGACAGGTGGCGTCAGCACGTACAGGTTCTTGCGCGGGTTCGTGATGCCCCGGAGGATCTGGCCTACCTTCCGGGCCATGTAACGAAGGTCCGATGCACTGGCCGTGGGCGCACGGGAGGCGTGGTAGTTGACCCAGAGCACGGTGTTCCGCTCGGCCAGCAAGTGCATCACGTGGTGCTTGCTGGTCGGCGGCGCGTCGTAGCCGCTGGCGAAACACAGGATGGTCCGGCCTTCGATCATTGCTCCGCACACCTCGCCGACTCCTGTGCCGCCGGTCCGCTTTGACACACAGCCGGCCCGACCGGACGGAAACGCCGCCACGCAACGAGTGCAAGGTAACCCAGGATGACGCCGACAAGGTTCACCAGGCCGTCGTTCAGCGAACACGTCCGGCCGGGGATGACGGATTGGGCCAGTTCCATTGCGGCGCCGAAGGCCACGCACGCACAAGTGACGGCAAGGATCGAGCGGGTGCTCAGGGGAGACCGTGTGGAATAGAAGAGGGTCCATAAGACCACAAGCCCGGCGTAGGCTAGAAGGTGCAGGGCGTCCTGCAAGTCGGGCGAAATGGACGCGTCCCAGCCGCCGAGCGGGCCTTGACCCGATGGCAAGAGGCTTGCCGTTGTCAGAAGGGCTGTGTAAATCGCGGTCACGATCCAGGCTGCTTTGTTCACGCGGGGCGTCATGGCGTCGCCCCCTGGAGCGGCTCGGCGAGGCCGCCCACATGTCGCAACCTTGCGGCATCACGGTCCGTTTGCCGCGGTGCTCCCTGCGCGGGTTCGCTTGCGCCCGCCAGGTCGGTGCAGAGCGACACCAGTGGCATCATCCGCGAGGCCCAACTGTAATCAGAGACGACGCGCTTACGAGCGGCTTGGCCCAGACGTTCGCGGCGACCGCCGGCCGAAAGCAGGCCCAGGACGACAGCGACCCACTCATCCGGCGATTCGGCACAAAGAACCTCCTCGCCGACATTCACGTCAAGGCCCTCAATCGCCTGAGGGGATGCGACGACCGCGCGGCCCATGGCCATCGCCTCGAGAATCTTGTTCTGGACGCCCCGCGCGATGCGAAGCGGCACGACGGCGGCCGTGGCTGCGGTTAGGTACGGCCGCACGTCGCGAACCGCGCCCGTAACGCGCACGCCAGGCACCTCCGAGAGTTTGCGAACGGCCCGCGACGGGTCGCGCCCCACGATGGTGAAGGTCAGTTCGGGCGCGCGGCGTTTCAACTCCGGCCAGACTTCCCGTACGAACCAGCAGACGCCTTCCACGTTTGGCCGGTAATCCATGGTTCCCGTGAACACGAGAGCAGTGGCCTGTTGCGGCACAGTGCCATCCGGTTTGAAGAAGTCCGTGTCCACGCCGTTGCCAATAGCCGTGACCTTGTCACTCGTGAGGCTGAGCGCTGCGACCTCGGCTTCGCTTACGAGGAGCACCGCATCGCACGTCTCGACGGCCCGCCGCTCGAGGGCGCCGACGCCGCGGGCCTCCATCCGGTACAGGACGCTCTTGGGCCACCAGGCGGCATGGGCATAGAAATTCCACTTGGCACTATCGACATCGACCAAGTCTATCACCCGCGCTTTCGCCGGGACGGCCAGCACATAGGGCAAGGTGCTTGAGGAGTTACCAAAGACAATGTCGAACGGCTGCTTGTCGGCCTCCTCCACCAGTGTGCGCAACAGCCGGTTGTTCTTGAAGAAGCCCTCCGTGGCGCTCTTGCCGGCCGCCACAGAGAGCGCGCCGCGCATGATGCCCATGCGCCCCCCAGCGCGGCCCGTCAGGACCTTCTCGCACCAGCGGCCAAGCTCCGATGCAGCGGCGACATTACCGTCAGAATGCGCCAAAGCGGCTAGCGTAATGCTGAAGTGCTCCGCGAGCGCAACAATTTCATGAAATGCGCGTACACGCTCCCCTTTGTCGGGAGGATACGGCACGCGATGGGCGATGAACAGCAATCGTTTCATCGGTAACAGATATCGCCCGCATTCAGCCATTCCCGGCCCAGCAAGGCGCCCTGGCGGTGCCGCACGCCAGCACCAGCGCATATAGACACCCCCATCGCGGCGGTCGGGCTTTCCTGCCTCATCCAAGCTGCCCCACTTGAAGAACGCGAGTTACGGTGCCTCGGAGCCCTATGGCTCGGTTGCGTGATGGACAGCGACAACGCCGCAACGCATGGGTGCAAACCCAGACTCCCACGCACCGGCCCTGCCGCATGGCGTAGGGAGCATATGCGAGCGAAAACCGCCGCAAGCACGCGGTAGTATAACTCATAATCCCCCCCAATGCAAACCGGCGAATCCGCCGAGGATTTAGCTTGTCCCCATGCGCTGGACAGTTTCCAGCCTGGAATAAGGTGGAACCGTCGCCATGGGTAACGTTCCCGCTGCTGTCGCGGAGGGAGCCCGGAGGGCGACCGGAGCGACAGCAGCATTCGCGGCGACGGAACGCCCGCCGCCCCTGCCCGCCGAAGCCTTGGCGAAGGCAGGTGTCTCGATTCTATCGCTTCTCACCAGCCGCACAAGAGCCCGCTGGACCGTGGCCGGCTCGGCCAAGCCATACACGCTGGCCGGGGTCCGCCGATCCAGGCTCCTGTGTCGCCGCTGATGGTTGTAGTACCTGAAGTACCGACCCAGCCCCAAGCGGGCCTCCGCCGGCGTCTCGTAGTCCCGCAGGTACACCTCCTCGTACTTCACCGTCCGCCACAGCCGCTCGACCATGATGTTGTCGAACGCCCGGCCCACCCCGTCCATACTGATGGCGATCCCCGCCTCCATCAGCACCGTCGTGAAGGCCTCGCTCGTAAACTGGCTGCCCTGGTCGGTGTTGAAGATCGCCGGCCGCCGGCCCGAAGCCAAGGCCCGCGCCAAGGCCTCCACGCAGAAGTTCGCGTCCAGCGTGTTACTCAACTCCCACGCCAGCACGCAGCGGCTGAACCAGTCCATCACCGCCACCAGGTAGGCAAAGCCTCGATGAAGCCGGATGTACGTGAGGTCCGCGCACCAGACCTGATCCACGGCGCTAACCTCCACGTTCCGCAGCAGGTATGGGTACTTCGGGTGCTCGGCACTGGCCTGCGACGTGTTCCGCCGCGGCCGAGGATAGACCGCTTCCAACCCCAGCATCTTCATCAGCCGACGCACCCGCTTGGGGTTCACCTCGAGTTGTCGCTCCTGGGCCAGGGCGTCGGTCATGCCGTACCGCCCCAGGTGCGGACGGGCCGTGTACAACTCGTCGATGGCGTTCAAGACCCGACACTCGAAGGCCTCGGCCTCCTCGTCGCGAGCGGGGCGGTAGTACAGGCTGCTGCGCGACAGCGTCAGCAACTCGCACTGCCGGACGACAGGGATGTTCGGATTGTCGCGTTCGACCATCATTCGCTTCGCCTCAGACGTCCATGCCAAGCTGCCGAGCTTTTTTTTTCAGCCACTCCAGTTCCACCTGGAGCTGACCGACCTGCTGGTACAGCCGAGCCTCGTGCTCCTCGGCCGACTTCGCGTCGGCCTGCTTGCGACGACCAAACAGATCCGGCATGGCCTCCAGCACCTGACGCTTCCACTCGGTGATCTGGTTCGGATGCACCTCGAACGCGCCAGCCAACTCCGCCAGCGTCTTGTCTTCCCGGAGCGCCGCTCGAACGACCCGGGCCTTGAACTCCGCCGAAAACCGTCTGCGTTTCCCTGCCATCCGATCGTCTCCTCGGCTGCTCGTGCCGCCCTATTCTACCCGGAGACGATTCCACCTTAAACCCGCGCCCAGCTTTTGGGGACACGCTCAGATGCCAAAGAGCAACGCGACCGCTGTTGCTTATCGTCATTTTATGAAAGGGGCCTGCACCCGGATTCGGCGAAGGCCTTGGATGGTTACTCCGGCGCGATGCGTCGGAGTTTGGCCCCCTTATGCGCTGGGCCAAGCAGATATCTGGCTTCGATACCCCATTGCCCGCGTCGGCATGCCCTCGGTGCCAACCAGGTACACAACCTGTTGAACCCACACGGTAGAGGGCCCATCCAGCGGTATGTGACTTCATGCTGACAGCATGCGCCGGGCCTTGGTCCTCTCCGGCGTGCCCGCCTTGCCCGGAACTGTCAACGTGCACCTCCAATGCACGACCTTGGCTCCGGCTACCGGCACCCTTCGCCGTCCTCAGGCATCGGCCCCGCTGGCCAAGATCCGGACGATTTTCTCGGCAGAGCGGCCGTCGCACCTTGAATCCGGCCGGCCGATGAGGTACTTTGAGTTGACGCCTGTACTCGCGGCCGTTCGATGCGGCCGCTTCGTTTGCCGCCTGGATCGAAAACACAATGGACCGTGAGCAGATGGCCGGAGCGCCTGATCGTTTTAGCCGGAAACCGGCGGTTATCCTGGCACTGATCGGCCTGGCGGCCCTCTCCATCGCCAGTTGGGTGCTCGTCCGCATTCCGGGGGTTCCTTACAACGTTCGCGAACTCTTCCCTCCCGGGCACGCCGACGTATCGGCAGTCCTCTTTGCTGCCCTTCTCCTGTTCGGCGGATTTGCGCCTGCGTGGGTGGCGGGACTGTTCCTGAAGAACCCCCGGTGGTCGCTTGGAACCCCCGTCTGGGCAGCGATGGTCGCGCTCGTCGCGTGGGTGCTCCTCCGGCTGTCGGTCACGACCGAAAGCATCGACGATATCCTCGGATCGCCGGTGCTGCGATGGGGCTGGGACTGGGAGTATATATGCCGTTTCCTGGCCCAGTACGGCGGCTCCGCGATCATCCTGATCGCCGCAAGTGCCGCTGTCGGCACAGCGTCCCGGTCAGGGACGTACGCAGGCATTCAGACAGGCCTGGGGCTGCTCTTCACCAACCTTCCCTTGCTGCTGCTGGTGCATTTCGTGGTCATCGAGTGGGCCTGCACGGACAACCTGACGGAGCTGATTCGGGATGATCCCTATCCCGGAGATGCGTTCCTCATGGTGTTGGTGCTCCTCCTCGGGCTGAACGCCTCGGTCGTCGCCCATACGTGGCGGAGCCCAAGGGCCGGCTCCTGTCTCCTCGCCTTGGTTGCCACACCGATCCTGGCCTTCCTCGGCTGGTTGCTGCTGGACGCGGCATTGGTACCGCAGTTGACGAAGTACGGCATTACTTTTCCGGCGGTGCGGTTCCTTCTGGGGCCGGAGCGGCAAACGAACCTTCCCAAGGCCGCATTCCTTCTTCGATGGACGCTGGTCTACGTAGCGGCCGTGTTCACCCTCGCTTACGGCCAGCTCGTGGCCCTGATGCTTCAACCGTTCCGCCGCGCGGTAGTCGCGGCCGGACAGCGGCCTCTCCTGGCGGGCGCGGCGGAACCCCGCGGCGTGAGTAGGGTGTGTCCGTACAAGGTGTCCGGGCGAGGGTACCGTCTCCTGCTCCTCTTCTATGCGGCTTTTCTGATCTACGGGAGTCTTGTACCCCTGGAATTCAGGAGCAGGACTCTCGGGGACGCCTGGGCCGATTTCCTGAGCCGCTGGCCCTCGACCCTGATTCACTTTTCCCGGACGGACTTCGCCGCCAACGTGCTCATCGGTGTGCCGCTTGGCTTTTTCGGCATGGGTGTCCTGACGCGGGAAAACATGCGCCGCGCCCGATGGCTGGCGGCCGTCGGCCTGATGATAGGCGGCGGGCTCTTGAGCGCGGGCGTTGAGTTCTCGCAGCTCTTCTGCCTGGTGCGAACCACGGCGTTCAGCGACATCCTCGCCCAGTGCATCGGCAACGCCATCGGCATCGCGGTGTGGTTCCTGGCCGGGAGCGTGGTGACTTGCTGGGGCCACAGCCTGTGGCAGGAGCACGTACAGGGCAGGCGCGCGGTCAAGATCCTCGCGGGCTACGCCGTGGGACTCTTCCTGTACCAGTTGCTTCCCATGGATATCATCATCCGGCCGGAGGAGATCTACCACAGGCTCAAGAACGGCCAGATCCACTTCGTGCCGTTTGCCGATCTTCATGGGCTTGATCTGTACGCAATCCTGTCGACAGTAGCGATGATGATGCCCATCGGCTACTTGTTGGCCCTCCTGTTTTCGGCCACGAGACGCCGTCCATGGCTGGTCGTTGGCTACGGGGTCCTGTTTGCGACAGGAATCGAGTTCCTGCAGATCTTCATCGCCTCTCGCTTTGCCAGTGCAACGGATGTCGTCCTGGGGACCGTCGGTGTGGCCGCGGGCGCCTGGGCGGGCCGCCATTTCGGCCCGGAGGCGCGGCCGGGCCTCACGGAGACCGCATTCTGGACGCGGCACGGCTGGTGGATCAAAGCAACGGCGCTCAGTGCCTGGCTGGGGGCCTGTGTATGGTACAAGTGGCGCCCGTTTGGGTTTGAATGGCCGCCGGGGGGGTTGGGAGCACACCTCCAGCATGCCATTCGTGCCCCGCTGACGTACCTCTACCACCAGACGGAGGTCAGTGCCGCGGCCACTGTGGCCCGCGAGTTTATTGTTTTTGTTGTAATCGGCATGCTCCTGAAGAGCCTGGCAGGGGGACTGGCAGGCCGACGCCTTGCGATTGCATTGGCCGCATCGGTTACGGCAGCGATTGCGATCGGGTTGGAGGCAGGCCAACTGTTTCTTCACAGTCGCGGGGCAGACATGGCCTCGGTGCTCATTCCGATTGTCAGCGGCATCGGCGGGGCCTTTCTGTACGACCCGTTTGTGACCACATTCATCAAGGGTTCCAGGCCTTCCAGCACCGGCAGTGGAGACTGGCAGGGCACGTGAAGATGCGGTGATGGTCTGCACGCCTTAAGTCCGGCCTTAGAGCCTATCCGAACAACCGTGTCTACTGCGGCCGACTGCGAAGACCTCGTCACAACCCGGTTATTCGGATAGGCTCTTGGCCCCGGGGACGCGCCGAGCGGAAGTCGCCTACGTGTGGTAGTAGAGCACCTTGGGTATGTAGTATCGGCGATGCGTCAGCACCACGCCCACCGGCTTGATGTTGGCCCCGTGCAGGAGGCTGATGGCGCTATCGACCGTCTCGCGGCGTGTCTTGTACATACGAACAATTACGAGTGCGTCGGTCACGGCGGGGCCCAGCATGCAGGCGTCGGGGGCGACGACCACGGGCGGCGTGTCGAGGAGCACGTAGTCGTACTGCCGACGCAGGGCGTTGAAAGTCTCTTGCAGTTCCGGGCGGTGCAGCAGGTCGCCCACCTCGCCCTTGCCGGCCTCGCCCGCGGGGATCACAAACAGGTTTGGGTAGGCTGTCTTGCGCAGGACGTCCTCGACGCGGGCCGCGCCGCGTAGCAGGTCGGCAACGCCGGGGGCGTTGGCTATGCGCATCAGTTTGGCCACGCGGCGGGCGCGGAGGTCGCAATCGACGACCACGGTGCGGCGTTCCTGGCGTTCGGCCAGCACCAACGCCAGGTTGAGGCAGGCCACCGTTTTGCCTTCACCCTTCTCGGCCGACGTGACGAGAACGCAGAACCGTTCGTCGGAGTACCGGGCCAGCAGGCTGGTGCGAAGTCCGCGGAAGTCTTCGGCTATCGCCCCGCCGCGCTCGTAGTGGGCGCACAGTTCCGGGGCATAGCCGTCGAGAGTCGCGGGGCCGCCGACCGGCGCGGGCACCTGCGTTGCGGCCGCGGTGGCCGGCACCGTCTCCTGCGCCGGCGCGGCCGTACCCGGCGCGTCCTGCGGCGACGTGGCGGTCGCCAGCGGCGCTGCTGCCGCCTGCTCGGCTTGGTGCTTCTTCATCGCATCCCACACGTTGGCCACAGTCTACTCCTGCCCGCTGGCGGGCGCGGCTTGCGGTACCGGGGACGGCGTGCGAAGGCCCCAACAAGTCATGTCACGGACAACCTCGGCGATGATCGGACTGTCGATGCAGTGGACCTCCTTGGCGTAGCCCACCAGCAGGGCATTGTCGCAGAGAATGTTGATCAGCCTGGGAATGCCGTCGGTGGCGGCATGGATGTCGGTCAAGGCCGAAGCCGTGAACTGGGCCGAACACGCGTCGCCGCCGGCCACGCGGAGGCGGTGAGCGATATAGGAAGGGGTGTCCGCTGGCGAAAGATGCTGAAGGTGGTAACTTAGAACAACACGCTGGCGCAGCGCCTCCCACTTCGGTTCCAGCAACCGCTGCCTCAGTTCCGGCTGGCCGATGAGGACAATCTGGATGAGGCGCCGGCCCCCCTGCTCCCAGTTCCACAGCAGGCGGAGTTCCTCGAGGCTGGCCGGCGACAGGTCCTGGGCCTCGTCGAAGATAAGCGCCACAAGACGGCCGCGGCTGTTAAGGCCCACCAGGTACCGCTCCAGTTCTTCCACGAGGCTCGCCTTGTCGGTGCTGGCGCGCACGTTCATGCCCAGGCGCCGTGCCAGGGTGCTGAGGAGTTGCTTGCTGGATTGCGGCGGATTGCTGATCAGGACGGTCTGGCATCCGACGCCCAGGCGCGAACCGAGCATGTTGCCGACGAAGGTCTTTCCCGCCCCCACCTCGCCGGTCACCAGGACCATGCCCTTGCGCTGCTGGACGGTGTACATCATGTTGGCCAGGGTCTCGGCGTGGACGGTGCTTTCGTAGAAGAAGCGGTCGTCGCACGTGATGGCGAACGGGAACTCACGCAAATTGTAGAAATCAAGATACATAATTCATCTCAGATCTTGCCGGCCAGCGAGTCGCCGATCTTGGACACCACGAACCGCACGGGTGAGGCCCGCCACTGGCTGTACTGCTCGCGGCTGTTCAGCCACAGGGCGATGTTCAGGGCCGCCGCCCCTATCGCCAGCGCCACCACCACCGCCGCCACGGGACCCAGCCCCCAGCGGATCATCTTCCGGCGCGCCCTCTGCGGGGCGGTCATAATCTCGCCTATGCTGCCCAGCACCGGCAGGCCGAAATGGGCCGTCGCCTCCTCGGTGGTCGTGATGGACCGGTCCACCGTGTTGGTCAAGAACACCAGACCCCCGCCGAACGCCAGCCCGCCCACGATGGCCAGTGCCAGCACGTAAAGAAGTTTGGGCGACGACGGCTTGAACTGCTCCTGCGCCAACTCCACCTGGGTCAGGTGGGTCCGGTGCTTGGCGGCCTCGGCGGCCAGGGCCATCTGCACTTCCGTCCGCCGCTTCTGCCACCTGTCGACCTCGGCCTGCTGGTCGGTCACCTCCTTGATCATTCCCAGGTACTCCTGCCGCACGGGACCGTAGTTGTTCATGATGTTCTGGAGGGCGACTTGGCGGGCCTGGAGGCGTTCCAGTTCGTTGGTCGCCATCTGATACTCGGACTGGGCTGTCGTTTCCTGGATCGTAAGATTGGCCTGAAGCATTTCCTGGTTGCGCTGACGGGAGGGGTCGAGGATGGAATCGCCGTACGCGGCCCGCAAGCGGGCCCGACTTTCGCGCAGGCGCTTCTCGAGGTCGGGCAACCGGAGGACCTTGAATTCCGTGATCCGCTTGTCGAGGGCGTCGATCTGCTTCCGCAGCGCCACGACGCGCGGGTGCTTTTCCGTCATGTGCAGCAGCGTCCGCGACTCGTCGAGCGACCGCTGGTATTGCTGCTGCTGGTCCTGGAGGCGGGCCAAATCCTGCGTTGCGTCTTTGTATTCTCGCTCGGCGGACAGGGCGGACTCCGTAGCGGACCCGACGCCCTCGGGCGCCGCAGCGGACCCGTCGTCCTCGGGGGCCGCGGAGCGCCCCAGGATGACCCTGATCTGGTCCAGTTTCTGCTTGGCCAGCGCCTGCTGGCGCCGGACGGTGTCCGTGTCGGTCGCGATGCGCTGAATTTCCTGCTGGAGCGCCCCCGGGTTGTCCGGCAACATGCCCGCATACTTGGTTTCGAAGTCGATCCGCTTCCGCGTGAGTTCCGCGAGACGCGTGTTGGCCTCGTCGACCTTGGTCTGGAGGAAGTCGCGGCTGGACGTCAGGTTGGTGACGATCTGTTCGCTGATGCGGTCGATGTAGTTGGTGATCAGTGTGTTCGGCAGTTCCTGCGCCAGTCGCGGGTCCGGGTCCGTGAAGGAAACGGAGACCAGGTCCACTTCCTTGGATCGCACCTCAAAGATGACCTTCAGGTCGGCGGAGAGATTGCGCACGACTTCCTGGCGCAACATCCTGCCCTCGGTCGTCAGTTTGCCGTCCTGGCCGCGCGGCAGCGCCGGAAGGAGCCGCTTTTTCTCCAGTTCCTCCGCGGCGGCCTCGACGGCATTAGTGCCGACAAGTTCGTGCTGAAGGGTCATCTTCAGGGCATCGAACGATTCGCTCCTGCCGCGAACGAGGTCCTCGGACGCCGGGTCGGACCGGCGCGCGAGCTTGGCGATGGCCGTATACTTCAGCGGCCACCAGCAGGCGCCTACGAGGATGGCAAACGCAAACAGCGCCGCGCTCGACATAAAGAGCAGGCGGTGGCGAAAAACCGCCCTCAGGAGGTCCCGCGGTGTCTTTTTCTGTGTCTCTTCGGCCATCATTTTTCTCGCTAGCGGCTGCTCACCGGGGATTTCGTGTGTGCCACCAGCCGGCGTGCTGACGGTCTCCGGCGCCGGAGGACTACCGCGGGAAGCCTCGCGGAGTTGCTTGCACGGTCATTTCGGCTATCGAACGCCTCCCGCTAAGGTATCTGCTTCGAGCTACCAAAGTTCTGAACCGACTTCACGCTATATGCCGCGCTGGCCGGCGCTTGAATCGTCGATGCCGCCGGCTGAATCCCCAACAACACCTGCTGCATGGCCAGTCCGAAGGCCGCCAGCGGGTTCGGCGGGACATAAACGACGTCGCCGGCCTTCAGGAGCACATTCTGTGAGAAATCCCCCTTCTCAACCATGTTCATCATGTTAACCTTCATCATGTGGGCATCCGACCCGTCGCCGGCCTCCGCTGCCCTGGCGGCCTCTGCCGCCATCTTCGTGGCTTCCTCGACCGTCAAGGGCTTCTCCTGCTTGTCCTCGCCCTCCTTGGCCACGGGGAACTCCTCGGTCGACGGCGCCGGCGCGTCTTCCTCAGGATCGCTCTTCTCGGCCTGGTCTTCCTGGTCTTCCTTGGAGGGCCGCAAGTACCCTCCCCGGATCGGAGGTTTCCCGCGAATCACCCGGATCCGCTCCGGCCAGGCCAGCGGCGTGGGCTGCACCTGGGCCAGGACGTCAATGACCGTGTCGGTGCCGGTCCAAGGCAGGGGGCCCGGGCGAGCCACTTGGCCGAACACGTAAATCTTCTGGGACCGGAACTCGGTGACTTGGACCGTCGCATCGACTTCCTCGTAAAATTCGCGTGACCTGGCCTTGAGGACCGCCTCGATCTCCCGCGGCGTGTTGCCGGCTACGGTGACCTCCCCGAGCAAGGGCAGGTTGATCTTCCCGTCCGGACGCACTTCCACCTTGAAGTTGTTGATGTCCGACACATAGATGGAGTTAATGAGGATGACATCCGGCGGAAGGACGCGGTATTCGCTCCCCGAAACGGGCGAACGCGGTTCCTGGAGGAACGCCTTCAGACGCTCGTTGTTGCCGCCGCAGCCCATAGCCGCGGCCCCCAGCAAGCAGCCGATCAGAACACCCAGGCAACGGTTGGCTGTTGTCATTCTACGCCCTCCAACAAGAGCCGCTGATCGCGGAATGCGACCTGGGGCCGTTCTTACGGTCCGTGACATCGAATAGTATAGCCTAAAATCGCCAGGATGCAACCCTCTCCTACGCAGGGAGACAGCCTAGTGCCCTATATCGGCAAGATTGCGGGCCTTGAACACGAAATTGGCAACGGTTTTCGGAACCGATGGGTTGTGGCAATGAAGTACCCGTAGGCGGTCGCACTGGTTTCGACATAGAACAAGGCTGCGGTCTTCCCCTTGTCTAAAAGCCGTTCGACCATCTGGTTGTTGCCGTCCACGCTTTCAAACGCGAACGCCAGTTGCGGGCCTGTGCCGCGCAGCCGATCCTCGGCAACCTTCGCCTGGTAGTACTCCGAACTCGCGCCCTGCCCCCGGAATATCGGTGCCTCGCCGCGGCATGTCCAGCAAAAATAGCGGGCGACGAGGTAATGCGCCTGTAACAGAGGCATGAGCCGGCCACGGGAGCGGCCGGTGATCTCTGTCCCCCAGTCCCGACCGGGGTCTGCCGCCGCTCCCCCGCACTTCGGCGAGTAGGCTGCAGCGATCTCTGCCGCACTCCTCTCGTAACTGACACGACGGGTGGGGGAGGGCCAGCGGATTCTGCCGACTCAAGTCGCCCGGCCCCGGGCGTCGATAACACCCAAGGATGACCAGGCTGGCGAAGGGGTAAGGCAAATGCCGACACTGCCCGGCGCCATGCCCACCCGGCCACCATGCTTGTCGGGGCGAATCGCTGACACGACGGGTGGGGGGGCGATAATGTCATGCCAAAGGAGCTCCCCAGGATGTCGCCACTTCCGATGATCGCGTCGGGACGAGCCCGCCCCTGGCCGCTGGGGGCGGCGGGCGGGGCGTCGTTGTCTGCGCGCGTCAGCGAGGACCCGGCGGGCCTGCGGCTCGCCCTGGACGCCGGCCCTGGTGTGGGGCCGAGTTGGCTCGTACCCACCTGCCTGATTCTCCTGGCGGCAGCCATCGGGCTGGCCCTGTGGCTTCGCCGGCGCCTGAAGCGGACCCGCGCCGAGGCGGATGAGGCCCGCTCCCGCCTGGCCGTTATCACCCAGGACCTTAAAAGCGCCCGCAAGCGGGCGCGGGAACTGGCCGTCATGGCCCACAGCGCCAAGGCCCTGCGGAACGAGTTCCTGTCGAACATCAGCCACGAGGTCCGCACGCCCATGAACACGATCCTGGGCATGACCGACCTTCTCCTGGAGACGGACCCGGCGCCGAAGCAGCGGCGGTACCTCGAGAAGGTCCGGGCCGCCGGCCATTCGCTTCTGGACCTTCTCAACGACCTGCTCGACCTGTCGCGGATTCACGCGCGGCGCCTGAGCCTCGACCCGCAGGGCTTCCGCCTGCGGGACTGCATCGGCGACGTCACCGTCCGCTTCCGGCCCCAGGCCGACCGCAAGCAACTGACCCTGCGGTGCGACGCGGACCCCGATGTGCCGGACGAGGTCGTAGGCGACCCCGGCCGCTTGCGGCAGGTGCTCGGCACGCTCCTGAGCAACGCCATCAAGTTCACCGAGACGGGCGAGGTCCGGGTGCATGCCGCCCTGGTGTCCGAGGATGCCGCGAAGGCCGAGGTGCAGTTCACGGTCACCGACACGGGCATCGGGATACCGAAGGAGGCCCAAGCCAAGGTCTTCGAGGCGTTCCGGCAGGTGGACGGCTCGGCCACGCGGACCCACGGGGGCTGCGGCATCGGATTGGCCATCGCATCGCAACTAGTGGCACTCATGGGCGGCCGCATCACGGTCGAAAGCGAGTCCGGCCGGGGGAGCACGTTCCACTTCACCATCCGGCTTGGTTTGCGGCAGGAGGCGGAGGCCCCGCTTGCGCCGTGCGACCTGTCGCGGCTCTCGCGCCTGCGTGCCCTTGTGGTGAACGGCCAGAGCGACATCCGAGAATCGCTTGTCACGATGCTCGGACGCCTTAGAATGGAGAGCGTGGCGGTGGCGGATGCCGGAGCCGCCTTTGCGGCGCTGCAGCAGGCGCGGGCCGATGGGCGGCCGCGGCGGTTCGTGCTCCTCGACGCGACGACGCCCGGCGGCAACGTCTTCGACCTTGCGGCGACGATCACGGGCAAACCCGATTACGGCCGGCCCGCGATCGTCCTCGTGACCCACGCGGGCCGGCGAGGCGACGTCGCCCGATGCCGCGAACTGGGTCTTGCCGCCTACCTGACCTTCCCTCTGAGCATCGCGGAACTGGCGCAGGCCCTGCTCATGGTCCTGGATTGCCCCGCGTCGGACCCCGCGGCGTCGGAGGTAATTACGACCCACGTCGTCCGGGAGAGGCGGAAGCACGATCCGCGGCCGACCGCCGCGAGCGGCGCTTCAGCCCAGGGGGCAGTATAATGCGTGTCAGATCGCCCGGCAGTGGGCCGGGCGGAGGTCATCTGGGGAATCCCGGCTGAATTGCTGGAGTCAAGTGCCAGGCGATGACGAAGTAGCCAACGGAGCACTACCGATTCCACAACCAGAGGCAGAGTTTCAACACCCCTAAGCATGCGCACCTGCGGCAAGCACCTTCCCCTAAGGTGCGAGGGCGCAACATGCCGCGAATCAAACCAGAAAAGAAAACGCCGGCGTCGGCGGAGCATCAGCCGTCGGTCAGACCCGATGAGGCTTTGCGCGAGGTCTCGGCCGATGAACTCCGCCGGCAGAGCGAACCGCGGCTCCTGGGGCTAGGCGCGAGCGCGGTTCCCCCCATCATCGCCGCTTTCCAACGGACCGCGCGCGAGGTCCCGGCCTATCGCGACATCTTGGCGGAGGCGGGCGTGGACCCAGCCAAGATCACAAGCATCGACGCGTTCCGACAGTACGTGCCGCTGGTGGACAAGGCTGGCACGTTCGGACGTTTTCCGCTGGCAGCGCTGTGCCGGGGCGGCCGCCTGGGCAAGCCCGCCTGGGTCCTCACGTCGTCGGGCCACTCGGGCCAGTTTGCGTTCGGCATGTATGATGCGGAGAACGCCGATGAGGCCGTCCGCCGCGTGGACGACGCGCTGGACTTCTTCCTGGGCGTCCGCAGCAAGTCGACCCTCCTCATCAACTGCCTGCCCATGGGGGTGAAGGTGTATACGCAGGCCTGCACCCTGGCCGAGACGAGCGTCCGCGAGGACATGGTCGTGGCCCTGGTCAAGGCCTTCGGCGAGGATTACGAGCAGATCGTCCTCGTCGGCGAGACGGCCTTCATCAAGTGCCTCGTGGAACTGGGCGAGCGCCAGAAGGTGGACTGGCAGCGGCGGCTGGTCCACGTGGTGGTGGGCGAGGAGCCGCTGGCCGAGAACGCGCGAATCTACCTGGAGGGCCTCCTGGGCATCAACTTCGCCCGACCTGAGACCGGGCGGATCCTCTCGAGCATGGGCGTGGCAGAACTGGGGCTGAACCTCTTCTGGGAGACGGGTCCGCTGATCGCCCTGAGGCGCGTGCTGCACCGCGATGCGCCTCTGCGCGAGGCCATCCTGGGGGCGGGGACCCGTTGCGTACCCATGATCTTCGCCTACGATCCGGAGTGGATCTTCGTGGAGGTGCTGGACAACAGCCAGCTCGTGGTCTCGACGCTCGACGGCGCGCGGCGGGTTCCACTCATCCGCTACGTGACGGGCGATGAGGTTCGGCGGCTGGAGTCGAGCGACGGCCTCCGAGAGGCGGCCCGCCGGGCCGGCCTGACGGCCAGCGAACTCGACGCCACCCCGACCCTGATGGTCTGCGGCCGTGGCCAGTGCGCCCAGGCGGGCGACCGGCGCGTGTATCCCGAGGAAGTCAAGGAAGCCCTGTACGCCGATCCAGAATTAGCGCGGCAAGCCACGGGGAACTTCCGACTGCGGCCCGGGCCGCAACGGGCCCTGCTGCGGGTTCAACTGGTGCCGGGAATCCGCTCGGCGCCCTCTCTGGCCGACCGATATGCCGAGGCTCTTGCCCGCTACACGGGTGCGCCGGTCGAGGTCAGGTGCGAGCCCTACGAGGATTTCCGCAGCGGCATGAGCCCGGACTATGAGCGGAAGTTTGCGTACCTGGATGAAGCGCGGCAATACGAGGCCCGCGGTTCTTCGGCCAGGCCCGAAGCAGCGGAGTAGCGTTGCCGCAACAGGCTTCTACGCGCGGCCGACTTCGGCCGCGCCAGCCCAGCACACCGCCGCGAAAACGTCGGCGCCCCAGGACTGGCAGACCGCCTCGCGCTCCTCCTCGCTGCACCGGCTCAGCAAGCCGCCCGCCTCCACGAAGAGACGGCGGAGCCCCTCCGGGTCGGCGAAGACGGCCTGGGCCTCGGCATCCCACTGACGGACCTTCTCGCGGTAGGGATTGCTGGCAAGGCACCGGCACTTGATGAAGAGGGTGGCGCCGTCGCTATTGTCGTCGGCCTCGGACGCGCGATCGACCAGGTCGGTGACGTTCGCCCGCATGAGCACGGCGGGCGCGTCGCTGTGGACCGAGCCACTGCAGACGGTGCTGATCGTCTCGAACCCGAGCAACTCGTAGAACCTGCTGTGGCCGGGACTGACGGCCGTGATGAGTTCGCCGCACCCAACCATCAGGGCGTGTGCGAACAGGCACCGCATCAACTCGGTGGCGACGGCACTGTGGCGGTAGGCCGGCGCAATGGCCTGGTTGGTGGCCTCGCAGATGATGCGACCGCTGCCGGAGCGCGTGGGCCACGGACCCATCCTCAGCACATCGATCTCGTCGCGGAAGGCCACGTCCGAGGGCAGGCCGAGTCCGGGGCTGTTCGTCACGAGGCTCTGCACACCGACGACCTGGCCGTCGACCGTGGCCACAAAGGTGGCCATCTCCGGAAGGGCCTCCCACAAGCGCATCCGCAGGCCGCTCGGCGCCGGCTCGATACAGCCTCGCTCCACGAAGCAGTCGTGCGCGAGCCGATAGGCGGCCTCGAGTTCGTCCACGGTCACGGCCCGCGTGATGACGGCGGACCGGGTATCGGACCCAAAAAAGCCAAGCCGCATCAGAAGCGCCAAGCGCTTCTCTCGCTTTTCGGCCGCGGGGGAAACCGGGCCCTCGTCGGCGGCCAGCCTTCGCCGCTCCCCCCGATTGACAATCGCACCCCGATCCATTCTCACGACCTCCCCTCTTCTCGTGCGGCAGCCGTGGACACAGCACTCAAGCGAGCGCCAGATCCATCACCTGTTCCGCAGAATCTCCTCCCATGTCTCCACAGACCTGGGTCCAGGAGAGGTCTTATACGGTCGCGAGCACCTGCTCGGCGCCGCATACCTGGTCAAAGACCTCAAAACCCCACTGTCGGCAGATGGCCGCGAGCTCTTCCGCCGAGCAATTCCTCAGGAGATTGCCCTGAGCCACGAAGAGTCTGTGCAGGGCCGCAGGATCGGCGAAAGTTTTTGCCGCTTCCGCTGCCCAGTTTTTTACCTGCCGGCAGTACGGATTGTCCTCCAAGCACCGGGACCTGACGAAAAGCGCCCCGTCGTCCTGGTCTTCCTGTGCCCTCGCAGCCCACTTGACCAGATCGTAAACATTGACGCGCATGACCACAACGGGGTCGTCGAGTTCGGTGGAGTAACTGCGCACGGAACTTATCTGTTCAAACCCAAGGAGCCCGAAGAACCGCGCGTGCCCAGGGCTAACCGCAGTGATCAGTTCATCGCAGCCGATGGCCAGGGCATGCGCGAACATGCAGCGCATCAGTTCGGTCGGCACGGCCGTCTTCCTGTAATCCGCTGCGACCGCCTGATTCGTGGCTTCACATACCCTTCTTCCGCCGATCCGAAGGGCATCGATCTCGCTGCGAAATGCCCCGTCCGAAGGAAGGCCAAACTCGTCTGAGTCCACCGCGATACTTTGAACGCCCACTACCCTTGGGCCAGCCTCGGCGATGAAGGTCGCGGTCTGCGGCAGGGCTTCGGTCACGCGGAGTCGCAGGCCTGCAGGTTGAGGTTGGATGTACCCCTTCTCGACAAAAGCGTCATGAACCAAGCGATAGGCCGCGGCAAGGTCTTCCACTGAAATGGCTCGCCGAATGACAGCCCCCTTGGTGTCCGTGCCAAATAGGCCCATCCGTTTGAGCAGTGCCATGCGTCGACTTTCCCGGGCCTTCTGTTGCGATTGCTCGCCCCCTTTGGTGACAACTTCCACACCACGAGGCCGATCCAATACGGTCCCACATCGAACGGGTGACACCATCGCAATCCTCCTTTGTACTCCGCAACCCCCCACAGGCCTTCTTGCTGAACTTAAGACTACGCATACTGCCCTCCTTGTCAAATCCTCCGTCTCCTGATGTGGGCAACCAGATGCGGGGTACACTCGATGTAAACCATTTGGTGACAACGTGTTATAGGCGTGGCTGGCCGTGGTTCGACACCAAGGCGACTCCTTCCACCATATTGCGGGGCCAGCGAGAACACCCCCTGAAAAAGGGCGATTTTCCCTGATGCCTGTGTCCGCTCGCCTCAGAGAAACACAACCCAACGGGGTTCCGCGCCAAGAGCAACAGGGGGGACTAAACCTCGAGATCACCCATTTTGGAATCTCCTGAGTGCGGCGAGGTTGGGTGGGGATAGGTGTGTGAAGAGATAGCGTATGCCGCGAGCGAGGCGGTAGAGGATCATGCCGCGGGCGCGGCGGAGCGGCTGACCGCGTCGGATGATCTGCTCGGCGAGGCTGAGGGTCTTTTCGCTGATCGACACCAGGAACGCGATCGCCAGAAGGGCGAGGAAGACCAGACGCCGGATGGCTTCCAGGCATCGGATGCGGAACCCCTCCAGGCCGACCTCCTGCTTCAGGACCCGGATGCCCTCCTCGGCCTTCCACCGGTGGGCATAGAGCCGGAGCGTGTGCTCGGCCTGTGGGGCGGACGCGACCGCCCGATTCGTCAGGAGCATCATCATCCCCCCGTCCGGTCCAGGGAAGAGGGCGACGACCAGCGTCAGCGGCTCCGGGCGTCCGGGCAGGCGGGCCGGCAGGTACCCGATCCAGTGCGCATCGAGCCGGCAAGAGGCCGGTCGCCAACGCCATGCCACGTTCGCCGTCGCCAGCCGATCGGCGATGTCGCGAGCGGGCAACCGGACGCCATGGTCCAGGACCAGATGGCGGTCGCCGCGGAGCCGCACCAGGAAGCGCATCCCTTTATCCAGCAAGGCGTTGAGGATCTCTCCGGCATCGAAGCCGCGGTCAAAGAGGTACAGTCCGCGGTTGGCAAACGTCTGACGCAACTGCTCCAGGGCCGCCAAGATGACGAGGTTCTGACTCGGCGTCCGCGGGTCCTGGACGCTGAACGGCTGCAGAACAAGCGGCAGCGGTTCCTCGCCATCGGCCGTGTAGGCTTCCAGACACCAGTAGCCGGGCTGCAGTCGATCCTGGTCGCCGTCGCGTACGAGGGCCAGGTACTCGAACTGCCGCCCACGCGGCTTGGCCAGGTCCGTCAGGTCCACGGCGATGGGTGTCTCCTCGCCGACCCAGGAGGCGACCGCGTCAAGGTGGCGCTGTTGGAGCGTCGGCAGGTGCCACGTCTCGGCCACCAGTTCGCGGCAGAGGCGTTTGGCGGTGTAATCGAGCGCCGCGGTGCCGTCGTGGATCCGGCGGGCCATCTCGGTCACCACCAGCGACCGGCTGGTCAGAATCCCCGTGACAGCCTGCCGAACGAACCGCCGGCGAACCTTGTCCACCTCCGCCAAAATTGGCTTCAGAAACGTCTCCAAACGGGCCGACACTTTCATCAGAAGACTTTGCTTTCGCATGACGACCTCCCTTCCGTGCCTGGTGCATCTAACCACCTGCAAACTCGGCACTTGGGAGGTCTTTCCTTTGGCCCCATCTCAAAATGGGTGATCTCGTGGGACTGAACACCTTGCCTCACGGGCCCTCTGCGCGGGTATCGCGCCCAACTCCATAGAGACGCCGGATGACCCAGTCCCTCAGATGCGTTGGCATAATTGCCAGGATACTCAAGAGCCAAGCCTCTCTCGAAACTCGGTAGCGGGCCTTGGGCCGCTTTGTCGTGGCTGCACGGCATACCACGCGTGCCACGATCTCGGGACCTGGGCCCCTGCCCTCCATCATTTGCCGAGCATGTTCACGCTCGGCTGCATAGAGACCTCTAAAGGGGCTCGATTCCCAATTCGGAAGAGAGGACTCTGCCAGCACCTGGCCCCTTTCCCAGATCTCCGTCACCACCGAGCCAGGCTCAATGACGATGATATCCACCCCCCAGGGCTTGTACTCGACTCGAGCGGCATCGCTCAGGGCTTCGAGCGCAAACTTGGCAGCCGCGTAAGCCCCTGAACAGGGGAAGGCGATACACCCCGATATTGAACTCATGTTGATGATCCGGCCTGACCGTTGTTGGCGCATGATCGGGCCCACGCTCTGCATCCACGCGAGGCAGGCAATGGTATTCACTTCGAACTGCCTCCGTACGGAGGGGAGAGGCAACTCTTCGACCGCGCCACCTACGACTATGCCTGCGTTATTCACGAGAACATCGATGCGGCCCCATCGGGACAGCAGGGAACCCAACGTCTCTTTTCGAGCATCCTCGTCGGTCACGTCGCCGGCGACGTACATCGCCCGGTCAGGTCCGTGGTGAGCGTTGATCTGTGCGGCGAGCCTTTCAAGGCGATCCCCCCTCCTGGCGGTCAGGCACACCCGGAATCCCTTGTCCGCCAACGCAACAGCACAGGCGGCTCCGATGCCCGAACTTGCGCCCGTTACTAAAGCGGTTTTCATCGTGTGCTATCATACCATGGAAAGGCCCCGGTAGTAACCCCTTTGCCAGATCCGCGAGATCGAAGGGAGCCCCCCGTTCCCACGAGGATACCGAACCACAGGGGCAGGAGAGACGATCTGGTGCTTCGCCCCAGATGGGGTGCCGAGCCGCTCGTGCGCCGGCACCCCCTCCTGTCCCGAAGGAGAAGCGACGGTCCTGCCCCGCCTCAGCGGCAGCCCCCCTGCAAAAAGACTGAGGGCGCACTCCCCGGCCTTTCGGCCGCAGGACGCCCCGAGCAGCCCTTTATGCACAACCGAATACAGCGGTACGGCCCTTCAGGCAAGCGGTTAACGACGCTTGCGGAGGTAACTGCCCAGGCAACCGATACCCAGGAGCATGCCGGCCATCGTCACAGGCTCGGGAACGGCGACATACATGAACGCCGGATCGGACGTGTTCACCAGCCACGGGTCGGCTAACGGGTAAATGGTGGGCGAGATCGTGCCCTTGAGACGAGCATCGGCATCGAATGGAGCACCCGGCCCGCCAAAGAACGGGAAAATGCCCGGCCAGGCCGGGGAGCCGAACCGATTCAGATCCGTTCCGCCATCCCATGTGAGGTAGAGTCCGTATGTGCCTTCGCCCGTATTGCCAGCCGGCGTGAAGTTCGAAAACACGCCGTCAAGACCGCCATTCAAGAAGCCCGGCGTGATGTAACCGGTCAGAACCAACGTGGAATCAGGATCGTCACCGATACCGGGGTATACGCCCACCGCTCCAGACGCGC
The DNA here is from genome assembly GCA_049678285.1 of Phycisphaerae bacterium. Classification (GTDB taxonomy): domain Bacteria; phylum Planctomycetota; class Phycisphaerae; order FEN-1346; family FEN-1346; genus JAPLMM01. Next base: position 12,289 of record JBAUDW010000071.1, on the reverse strand, counting down.
CCGGACCAGCCATACCCGTATCCCAGTTAGCCGCCGTTCCGACCGGCTGAATGTACAGGTCGACTCGGTCACCGAAGTAACCCAATGGGTCCGAGTAGATGGTCTGCGACCCATCCGCGTTGAAGATGATCTGGTCATCTTGCCGGCCGTAGAAAATGCCCGCGAGTTCTGTCCCACTGTCGCCATAACCATACAGTAGCGTGCTGCCGATGGTCATGGAGTTGGGACCGGTCAACGTCGCGTTGTAAATGGTTTCAACGCGCATGATACCCCAGGCATCCCCGACCCCTGCAGGCCCTTTGGGAGCAATAGACTGAAGGTCGCCCGGCGCATAGACTTGGCCTACCGTAACCGGCGTTTGGTTGTCCGCGAGCAACCCCGTGTACACGCGCCCCTCATCCCAGTCGGAGAAGTGCCATGATACCGGCCCGACGTAGGCCGTCTGGAACGGAATGGTTGTGGAAAGCGCCCACACCGGGCTGCTCAAGGCGAGCACCATGCCGCACATCAAAAGCAATTTGCAGTACCTCATGATTCGATCTCCTAAATAGTTTCGGATCCGACTTACCCCTCGGAAACCGCTTTTCGGCCACCGCACAGGTCCCAATCCTTCCCCCTGTCCTGATCAGTCGGCAGCCGTCATCTGACCTGGACAGGCGTCGTAGTGTTTGGCGCTCTTCTGTTCAACCCACCTCCTTTTCTTGCTGCTGAGCGCCAGTCAGGCTGTCCGGCGCTTCCGCACGTACGTCACCAGCCCGCCGATACCGAGCAGAAGGCCGGCCATCGTCACCGGCTCGGGAATGGGCTGCCGCCGGGGCAGGCCGCCCACGATGTACAACTCTTCGAACCCGTCGTTGTTGTAGCGCGACTGGAGTTCAACGAAGAAGGCGTAATCCGAATACAGGCTCAGGTCCAACCGGGGGAAGTAGCCGCCCCAGTCGGCGAACGCGCCCTGCCCGTTGTTGTCGACCGGCAACTCTAACAGCGCCTCTGGAGAAAAATAGTCCGGAGGCAGCGGCAGAAAGAGCGTCGGATCGTACAGTCCTGGCGCGTAGGCCCAGTTGTTCGTCCAGGTGGGATGCGAAGCGTTGCCGGCGGCATCCGGGAAATCGCTGAACACCGTATCCCGGTAATAGAACGTGACGACGCCTGAAACCGGGTCGACGGAGGGCATGTAGTCGTACGGGCCGGGCGGGTTGGGAATGCCGGGCACCGCCGGCTGGACCAGGGGGTCGATCAGTGCGTTCACCTGGGTCGCCGTCAAGCCATTCAGGGCGCCGAGGCCGCCGGGAATCGCGCTCGGCGGAACCAGGATCACGCGGCCCCGCAGCCAGATGGCGTCGTCCTTGGGGTAGTTGGGGGCCGTGGGGTCGGTCGGCCATCCCTCCGGGATGGGGTTGCCGAAAGCGCCCCCGGACTGGTTCTGGTCGAAGAGGAACACCGGACACACGGCGGTCGGGCCGTCCAGCCCCTGGATCACGCCTAGCACCTGGCCGGCAGTCAGAACATTATCGACGACATCCTGGTTGTCATAATGCAGGCCGAACCAGTACTGGGCGCTCTGCGTCGGGTTCAGATCGGTGTTGCCCAGTTTCACCGGCGTAAAGACGGGGGAGGCGTTGGGTGTGGCGTTGGTATTGCCGCCCGTGAACATCCGCAGCCATACGGTGTTGCCGCTGGGACTGTGCGGTACGGCTGCAAGGGCGCCGCTCAACTCGAGGATCTGCCAGTTCCAGGCCAGCACATCATCGTGCGGGATGTAAGTGGGGTCCGTCAGGGGGACCGTCACGGCCTGCCCCGTCCCGGCCAGGCTGGCCAGGAAGGTCACCGCGATTACCAGGATAATTCCCTGTCGGCACATCATAATACTCTCCCTCCTTAGAGGATGAAGATAATGGCCAGGTCCACAAGGCCGAGTACTGCCCTCGTTGTGGCGTTCATTCCGATCCTGTGTAGTTTCTGTTGCAGCACCTTTGTTCAAGCGGCCGTGCGGCTAACGGGCCGTGCGGTCGTGCAGTTTGCCCATGGTGGCTGCCAGGATCCGGAGTTCGGTGCTCCAGTTCCGCTGCTCGATGTATTCGAGGTCAGCCTCCAGTTTGGCGCGGAAGGCCTCGACGCTCGTATCGTAGCCGTTGCGGACTTGCGCCAAGCCCGTGATGCCGGGCCGGACCGCCAGCCGCTTGCGGACGCCGGGGTAAGTTTTTTCGAGTTGGCTGAGGATTTCCGGCCGTTCCGGCCTGGGCCCCACCAGCGACATGTCGCCGCGGATCACGTTGATGAGTTGCGGGAGTTCGTCGACGTGGCTACGGCGCATCCAGCGGCAGGCCGGCAGGACGCGCGGGTCGCCGCGGGCCGCCCACACGGCGCCGGTGGCCGACTCGGCATTGGCGTACATCGTCCGCAACTTGTACATCTTGAACAGCCGACCGTTTTTCCCGACGCGCTGCTGCCGGTAAAGGACGGGGCCGGAACGCGACAGTTTGATAATGGCGGCGCAAACGATCAACACGGGGAGGCTCAGCACAAGGGCGAGGAATCCGAGGACGATGTCGGCGACTTCCTTGGCGACGTCAAAGTAGCGACGGGCCAGATGGCTCGTCAAGGCGAGGAACCCCGCCCCGAAGCCTATGATAGTGACCGGTTCCGGCATCGCGTCGTCTCCCGCTTGGACCGTGCTGCTTGCACGGCCCGCCCAGATTTTTACTTGATTCCGGAGACGACGCGCGCCTATGATAATGCTATAAGGCGCGTGCGAAACGTTTCGCTCGCGCGTCGTCCCGGGTGGATCAGCACGCCCCGACCAAGGAAACCTGCTGATCCACCCCCTTTTACAAACTTCCAAAAAGAAGCATACTCCATAATTACGGGGTTGTCAAGTGGATTCCTCCAAAAATTTGCGGCGCCTGCTGCAATAGAACATACCTCATCGTCGTATCCCCCCTATCTTACCATCGGACGCTGCCACGGAGCATCTCATCGTAAGCCCTTTGCTCTGGCGGCCTTTTTTATGATCCTGCCGGACGGATTATATCTGGCCTTTCGCAGATTCTGGAACACGAAATACGCTTATTTTGCGGGGGATCGGGGTGATTCTAATTTTGCCCTGAGCCATGGGCGCAAGGGGGAGAACGCAAAATTAGCCCGATGGCAAGAAGCCGGGGAAAACCGCGGGAAAAGGGCATTTCCGGCTCCCTTGCGTTCCGCAAAGCCATGAAAACCTGCGAAAGGCCAGATTATATACTACACGTGTATTCAGTGAAGCATGTTCTTGTTCGGCGGGGGCTTGCCGGACGGAATTCCGAAGAGTATGATGCTCCCCAAAAACTGGGCGCGCGGTTAAGGTGGGTTCGTCGCCTGGCCGAAGAGAAGGCCGGGAGGCGAATCGATGGGACGAGCGAGGCGGACGTTCGGGGCGGACCTGAAGGCGCGGGTGGCCCTGGAGGCGGCGAAGGGGGACCGGACGCTGGCCGAACTGGCGAGTCAGTACCAGGTCCATCCGAGCCAGATCACGCAGTGGAAGCGGCAGCTCCTGGCGGCGTTGCCGGAGGTCTTTGCGCGGCGGCGGGACCGCCGGTCCGAGGAGCAGGAGATCCTGGTGGCGGAACTGTACCGCCAGATCGGGCAGTTGAAGGTCGAGTTGGACTGGGTGAAAAAAAAATCAGGCCTTGGGGGTTGAGGCGAAGCGGATGGCCATCGAGCCGGGACATCCCGCGATTTCCGTCCGCCGGCAGTGCGACCTGCTGGGCCTGGCCCGCAGCAGCCTCTACTACCGGCCGCAGGGCGAGGACGTCGCCAACGCGCACCTGATGCGGCTGCTGGACGAGCAGTACACGCGGACGCCGTTTTACGGAGTGGCCAAGATGACCGAGTGGCTGCGACGCGAGGGCCACCGCGTCAACCCCAAGCGGGTGCGGCGCCTCTTGCGGAGGATGGGCCTGGAGGCGATCTATCCGAGGCGCAAACGGGGCCTGAGCGTGCCCCAGGAGGGCGCCAAGACCTATCCGTACCTGTTGCGGGACGTGGCGGTCGTGCGACCGGACCAGGTCTGGGCGGCGGACATTACGTACCTGCCGCTGTATCAGGGCTGGGCGTACCTGGTGGCGATCCTGGACTGGTATTCACGGTACGTGGTGGCGTGGGAGATGTCGGTGACGTTGGAGGCGGCGTTCTGTGTGGCGGCGTTGGAGGCGGCGCTCCGGACGGGGCGTCGGCCCAGCATCATCAACACCGACCAGGGGAGCCAGTTCACGAGCGAGGCCTGGACGGGCCTCGTGGAGGCGTCGGGGATTGCCGTCAGCATGGACGGTCGGGGCCGGGCGTTCGACAACATCTTCGTCGAGCGTCTGTGGCGGACGGTCAAGTACGAGGACGTGTACCTGAAGGACTACCAGACGCCGGCGGAGGGGCGGCTGGGCCTCGGGCGGTACTTCGGATTCTACAACCACGAGCGGCCGCACCAGTCGCTATCGTACCGGACACCGGCGGAGGTGTACGGGCTGGCGGCCGCAGCGAACGAGGCGGTGGGACTGGTCGGCAGGGAGGCGGCGGGCGTGGCGGCTGGACCTCCGGTCGCCCTCCGGGCTCCCGGAGGTCCAGCCGCCCTCAGCGGGGCGATGAGTCCACCTAAAACGGCCCGGATTTTGGTCTAGACAATGGGGAGGGGTTCAGAGTCCGCCCGCGCTAAGGCAGCCCACATCCAGAGCGGCCGTGCCGCAGGCGCCGGCCAAGCAATTGAAAGAACAGCCAGTCCCGGTCAATCCGCATTGGGAAAGTGCCGATACTGGGATAGTGCCGCAACGCAACTTCACGCGGCGTGACGCTGCAACCCGTGGACAGAGGACGGGCTTGATGCTACAATGCTGCCGCGCATCCATCAGGGCCCGAGCCATTTTATGAGAAGCGACCCCACGACTAATAGCCCGACGAACCGCCCGACGCGATTCCTGGCAGCCGCGTGGCTTCTGCTGGCCGCCGGGCTGGTCGCGGCCTACGCCAACACCTTTGCCGAGATGTGGATCCGGTGGTTCCCGGCGTGGCGCCACGCCAACCTGGGCCTGTACGACCGGCTTGTGGGAGGCGAGAGTTATTATACCCACGGCCCGCTCGTGCCCGTGGTCAGCCTGATCATGATGGTCCTGCTGGTGCGTCACACGCGGATTCCGCTGGAGCCGAAGCGCGTCGCGGGCACGGTCGTGCTGGCGGGCAGCCTGTTGGTGCACCTGGCGGCGTGTTTTGCACGGGTGAATTTTGTCAGCGGGTTCAGCCTGATCGGCGTGCTGGCGGGCCTGGTGCTGCTGCTGTGGGGAGCCACCGCCCTGAGGAGGCTGTGGTTCCCGCTGGTGTTGCTCGCTTTCATGGTGCCGTTGCCGGAGGTGATGATAGCCAACCTGAATCTGTGGCTGAAGATGCGGGCGGCCGACATCGGCGTGGCCGGGGCCAACCTCATCGGCGTCGTGGTCGAACGCGCCAGGGACCGGCCCAACGAGGTCCTGCTCCAGGGCGACAAGACGCTGGTGATCGCCAACGTGTGCAACGGCCTGCGGACGATCGTCAGCCTGCTGGCGTTCGGGGCCATCTACGCCTACGTCAGCAAACTGCGGGGCGCGTGGCGGCTGGGGCTCTTTGCCATGAGCGTCCCGGTGGCGGTGGTCAGCAACTCGATCCGGATCGTCAGCCTGATCGTGGTGGCCGACGTCTGGGACGAGAAGACGGCCGCGGGCTGGTACCACGACCTTTCGGGCCTCTTGATCTACGTGCTGGCCTTCTGGCTGATGTTCAGCATCGAGCGGCTGGTGTTGGCGGCCCGTCGGCTGGCCGGCCGGCCCGCGGTCGTGTTGCCCTTGTTCCACGGCGTGCTCCGAGACCCCGAGGACGAAGACCAGTGGCCGCGCCTGACCCGCGCCGTGGGCTGCCGGGCTGGCTGGGTGGCGGTGATAGTGGTCTTGGCCGGCGCCGGCGCGGCATGGGCCCTCAACGTCCGCGTCGTGTCCGTCTGGAACCAGGACATGGCCGGCAAGTCGCTGCCCAGGACGATCGAAGTGGACGGCCGCCGCCTTTACGGCTTCGACCTGGCCCTGGATGACAACACGCTGACCATCCTGGAGACGACCGACTACCTGTACCGCCGGTACCAGGCGGCAGGCGCCACGCCGATTGACTTCTGCGTCATCTTCAGCAAGGACAACCGCAAGGGCACGCACCCGCCGGAGGTGTGCTTTGGCGAAAGCGTTGTTGAGAGCCGTGGCGTGGTGGTCCGCGACGTGCCCGGCCGGGGCGACGTGCCCGGCCGGCTGCTGCTGACCACGTCGGACCGGCGCCGCGAGTATCATCTGTATGTATACAAGTGCGGCGACGATTACACGCCCAGTTTCTGGAAGCAGCAACTCGTCATCTTCGCCAACGGCCTCTTGGGCCGCAACGCCAGCGGCGCCCTTATTCGGGTGTCCACGGCCGTGGGCGACGATGCGGATGAGGAGGCGGCCCGCCGGCGGTGCGCGGCGATGATGGCCGCCGCCATTCCGTACCTGGATGCGGCATTACGGTAGACTGAAGGAGGGAATACCCATGCGGCGCGTCGTGCTGGTCCTCATCATCGTGGGCTTCCTCGGGGCCGTGACGGGGGGCACCCTGTGGTACCTGCATCGCAATACGGTCGAGAAGTTGCTCGCCCGGTCGGAACTGGCGATGCGCGCCAAGGAATACAACCGGGCCTTGGAATTGGCCGAGTCCGCGGTGGCCAAGGAAGAGATGAACTGGCGCTCCTACTACGCCAAGGCCATGGCTCTGAGCGGTAAAGGCCAGTACGCCGAGGCCCGCGACGCGCTGGCAGAGGCCGCTAGACATAACCCGCCGGGCGTAACGGTCCCGCTGGCCGTGGCTGAGACTTACGCCATGCCGGCCCGCAGGGCCCTGGTGTCGGAAGACGAGATCCGCCAGACCTCGGTCCTCGTCGGGGCTGTCGCGGGGTTGAGGCAGGCCAACGACTACCTGGCCGGGGTTCGCGCGCCGGACGAGACGAGTGCGCTCGATGTGCAACAGGCGATCGGCCTCAATCTGATGCAGATGGGCGCCGCCCAGCAACTGCTTTGCGACCGGCTGGAGAAAGAGTCCCAGGTGGCTGCGACGGCGGGCGACGCCGCCGCCAAGGCCGCCAAGCACAAGGCGGCCGAGGAAGCGCGGGTCGAGGCCGACCGGCTGCTCCGCCAGGCGACCGACACCCTGCTGCCCGTTGTCAAGAAGGACCCGAATCGCGCCCAGGCGGCCCGGGCGCTGGTCGACCTGTGTGTGGATCGCGGCGACCGGACGGCCCTGGCGGCCGCCCGCGAGGCGATCCTGGCCCTGGAGGATCCGCCGCCGGCCGCCGCCGTCAGGCTCATCCGGGCCGAGTTCCGCGGCGTGGACGAGTCCGCCGACCCTGCCGAGGAGGCCCGCCGCCTCCAGTCGGCCATCGTAAGGCTAGACGCCATCCTCGAAAAACACCCCGCCGACGCCGACGCCAAACTCGCCCGGGCCGAGGTTGCCGTGCGAGCCGGTGACATCGACCGGGCCATGGAACTCTGCACCCAGGTCCTTGACTCAAAGCCCGACGCCGACCAGCGAGTCAGCGCGCGGTTCATGCGGGCCCGCGTCCTGTCGTTCCAAAACAAGTGGGCCGAAGCCGAGCGGGAACTGTATTCGTTGAGGACGGCGGTCCCCCGCTGGCCCGCCGTTCAGTACTATTACGGTTTAGCGGCCCATGAGACGGGAAAGCAGGAGCCCGCGCGCGAGGCCATGCGGGCGGTGACGGAAATCGAAAGACAGTCCGCGAGGTCCGATCCCTTCTACGCCGAGGCCCACCGGTACCTGGCGGAATCGCTCCTGTCCGACGGCTTCGCGCCCGAGGCTTTCTCCGAAGCCAGGGCCTATTATAACGCCGTCCGAGCCGACCCCGATGCAGGGGCGCCGAGCCGTGTGACGGCCCTGACGCTCTATGTCCACACCGCGAAGGCCACGAACCAGGTCAACCTGGCAAGGACGGCCCTGAAAACCGCCGTGAAGGACGATGCCGCGAGACCCGAAGTTCTCCTGGCCGTTCACGAGGGGTACCGGCTGCTGGGTGAGAACCCCGATGCCGCCAAGGCCACGCTGGAAAAGGCCGCCGCATGCACCCCCCCCACGGTCGCCGGACGGCTGGCCGTGGCCCGCGCCAAAGCCATGCTGGGGCGGGTGTCGGAGGCCGAGCGGATGCTGACGGAAGAACGGGCGCGAAGCCCCAAGGACGCACGCGTTCCCATGGAACTGGGCCGGTTCTTTGTCCTGACGGGCCGGCCGCTTCAAGCCGTTGAGCAGTACCGCGCCGCCATTCGCCTTGACGACCGCAACCTGGCCTCGCGGGAAGCCCTTGCCGCCGCCTTGTACGAGGCCGGGCTGCCCGACGACTGCCTGGCCGAGTGCCAGGCCATCCTCGACCGCAATCCGGCCAACGCCGCTGCGCTGCGACTGACCAACCTCATTCGGCTGGCGCGCGGCCAGGAGATGCTGCCGCAGGCCGGCCCAGGCGCGCCCGCCGGCCTTGCCATGGCCCAGGCCATGCTCGGCAGCGGCCAGCCTGAAAAGTGCGTCGATGTCTGCCTGGAGCAACTTAAGGAGCGGCCGACCGACGCCGACGCCCGCCTTCTGCTGGGCCAGGCCTACAAGATGCTGGGGCAGGACGACAAGTGCATCGAGCAGTGGACGGCGGTGCTCAAGCAGATGCCGGACAAGCTACCGATCTATTTCCAATTAGCCAACATCATGGGCCGGACCCTGAAGCCCGACGCCGTGGAAACCGCCTTGGCGGCCATCCCCGGCGCCAAACGCGACCAGATCAACCTGGCGGTAGGGTGGCTGTACGATAGCCGCGGGCAATATGAGGCGGCAGCCGAAGCGTACGGTCGCGTGGCCAGCCGGCAGGACACCTCGGAGGACGCGCGCAACCTCGCCCGCCTCTTCCGCGCCCAGTCGCTGGCACGCGCAGGGCATCTGGACCAGGCGACAATCGAACTGGACCAGGTGACCGGCACCCCCACCAGCCGGTCGCGGGCCCTCTACTACAAGGCAACGCTGCTCACCGCCGCTGGCCGCGTCAAGGAAGCCGATGCCATTCTCGCCGACATGGTCCGCCAGGCGGTCAAAGACGCCGACGCCGCCACCCTCGAACGCATAGCCGCTCTCTACGCACGCATGCCGCAGACCGACAAGGCCATGGCCGTGTGCGATGAGATGGGCAAACTCTTGCCCAACGACGCCCGGCCCTGCCTGGTCCGGGCCGACATCCTGACCGCCGCGGGCAGACTGGCCGAAGCGATCGACTGCTACCGCCAGGCCATCGAGCGGCAGCCCGGGAACCTGCGGGCGTACGCCGCCCTGGCGCGAATCCTCGATGCAGCAGGCAACCCCCAGGAGGCCATGGCCACGCTGAAACTGCTGGAAGGCCTCGGCGAGACCGGCCGGCTGGGGGCCTTGTCGGAGCGCGGCACGATGCTGGCGCAGTGGGGCTTGGCGGCCCAGGCCGCGGATACGTTTGAGCAATTGGCCGAGTTGGGCCGCGGTACCGATCCGCGACTGCAATTGGCGCTCGGTCAGGCCTTTGCGGTCCTCGGACGCAAAGACCGCGCCCGCAAGGCGCTCGGCTCCATTGCCGAATATGCGCCGCAGTACGTCGCCGCACAGCAGGTGGCGGCAAACCTGGAAGACACGGACGATGCCAAACTCGCCGTCCTGCTTCAGGCGCAGAAAGTCAAGCCCGACTCTTCGGCCCTTGCCGTTCAGCAGATGGATATCCTGCTGCGGGCGAACCGGCCGGCGGACGCCCTCAAGGTTTTCGGCGAATTCTCGGCCCGACGGTCGCCGGGCAGCCTCATGCCCGATGAGGTCCGCGGCATGGCGCTCCAAGCCATGCTCGCGACGGGCGACCTGCCCGCCGCCGCCGACCTGGCCGCTCAGTCCGCTCAGGTGTCCACCGACCCGCGGTGGCGGCGGGCGGCCATCCTGCTTGCCCTGGCCCAGAAGCCCGACTCCGCCAAGCCCCTGCTGCCCGAGGTCGGCGCCGCCGCGCCTTACGAGGCACTTCTGGGTCTCCTCGTCACCGCACAGACGGGGCAACCCGTGGCGCCCTGGAAGGACCGCCTGGACCGCATCCAGCAGACCTTGTCGCAGATGAAGCCGCCGCAGTCGCTCAATCCGTCTCACAGGATCCTGGCGGCACTGGTGGCCGGCGCCATGGACGAGGCCACGGCCGGGTCCGCCACTGTCAGGGGCGCCGGCAACATCGGGCGTCAGGTGTCAGACGAACTGACGGCCTCGGCCAAACGCAACCCCAAGTCGCCCGATGAGGCCGCCGCCCTGCTCAAGGCGTCGCTAGCCGCCGAGTTCGGCATGCCCCTGCTGGCCCGCGCATGGGCTATGCAGATACTTAGTGCACGACCCACCTGCCAGTGGGCCGCCGCAATCGCCCTCCAGACCAGGCCCGATGCCGCTGCCTCGCAAGAACTGCTCAAGGTCCTCCAACCCGCCGATTGCCTGCTGGCACGCGCCGCGCAGGCAACGCTGGCCATCGAACAGAAAGACTACGCCAGGGCCGTTGAAATCTGGCAGTCGGTCGTGCAAGCAGAGAAGGACAACACCGACTCCATGCTTGGCTTGGCCCTGGCCCTGGAACAGGCCGGCCATCCCGCCGATGCCCTGCCCCTGTACCGCCAGGTCTGGGATGCCACCCAGAACCCCATTGCCGCCAACAACTCGGCCTATATTGTGTCGTGCCTGTATCCCAAAGATACGGCGAAATTGGCCGAGGCGAGGCAGTGGGCGGAAGCGGCCGTCAAGGCGGCGCCGGACATGCCGGGTTTCCGTGACACGCTGGGTTGGATTGCCCACTTGCAGGGCCGTAACGACGAGGCGATCCAATCGCTGTACCGGGCCGTCAAGGGACTGCCCGCCTCGCCCGAGGTGCATTTTCACCTCGGCCAGGCGGAGATGGCAGCCAAGCAGGCGGACTTCGCCCGCTGGCACTTGCAGGCCGCCGTTGCCCTGTCTGACAAACTCAGGGCCGACGGCGCGACCCTCTCGGCGAGTACCCTGGCGGCGGCCGAGGGAGCCCGCCAGGCCCTCGCCGCTATGGAACGGTCCAAACCATGACCCGTCCCGCCCACGAGGAGGGCGACTGGCGCGCCGCGGGCGGCACGGTCCACATGCTCAGTTTCGACGTGGAGGAGTACTTCCAGGTCGAAGCGGCTTCCCGCTGTGTCAAGCAGGAGCAGTGGGAATCCATTCCCAGCCGCCTGGAACCCGTCACGGACCGTATTCTGGCGATGCTGTCCGATGGCGGCGCCTCGGCTACTTTCTTCGTGCTCGGATGGGTCGCTCAGCGCCATCGCGGCCTGGTGCGCCGGATCGCAGACGCGGGACACGAAATCGCTTCGCACGGGATGCGACACCAAATGGTGGGGCGTCTTGGTGCGGACGGTTTCCGGCAGGATGTCCTGGAAAGCCGCGCCCTGCTGGAGGACATTGTTGGTCGGCCGGTCGTCGGGTATCGCGCACCCACGTTTTCCATCACGCACCGGACGGCCTGGGCGATCGACGTGCTCGCCGGCGCGGGGTTCCAGTACGACTCCTCCGTTTTTCCCATCCATCACGACCGTTACGGAGTGCCCGACGCGCCGCGGTGGGTCCACCGGGCCCGCGGGCCCGCCGGCGGCAGCCTGCTGGAGGTCCCTCTCCTGACGATGCGCCTGGTGTCGGTCAACTGGCCCGTCGGCGGCGGCGGATACCTGCGCCTGCTGCCGGTTCGCGTGGTGGCAGCGGCGCTGCGCCGAGCCCAGCGCGCAAACCAGCCTGGCATTCTCTACCTCCATCCGTGGGAACTTGATCCTGACCAGCCTGTCCTGCCGATGGGCCGCCTGACCTGCTGGCGGCACCGCGTAAACTTGTGCCGGACGGCCGCAAAACTTTCGTGGCTTCTCGGACGATTCCGCTTCGGTCCGGTCGCCCAGTGCCTTGCCGGCCTCGCGACGACCGACCTGCCGACCTTCTCGTACGGTGCCGGCGCATAGTCGCGCAGCCTTACGGCGACATTACACCCAGCAACTGCTTGACCACCAAGGTGTGCCCGTCGCGGACGATCTCGATCTCAACGGTTTCCCCGGCATGGCACGCCTGGACGGCAGCCGTCAGGTCGGTTGGCTTGGGAGTATGTTGGCCGGCCACCGAAAGGATGATGTCGCCGAACTTCAGTTGTCCGGCCCGCTCCGCCGCACTGCCGCGAACGAAT
>JBAUDW010000070.1:0-23638 GCA_049678285.1 Phycisphaerae bacterium | reverse complement strand
GTCCCTGCCCGGCCGGCCGGGCCCGTCGGCGGGCCGTCGGCGGCGGCGCCGATCCGCGTGAGCCTGACGGTGTATTGGATCGTCGTGGCGGCGGTGACGGTGGCGTGCCTGTGCGTGCTTTTTTACTTGTGGGGAACGCGGTCGCGTAGACAGCCAGTGCCGCCGAACGTCGAGCCGCGACCGACGATGGAAGATGTCGGCCGGGGTCCGGTGAACGAAGGCCTCGTCGGGCGGCGAGAGGAAGCGACCGGCGCGGGCGTTGGCGAAGGGGCCGGCGCAGAAGCAGGCGAAGGGGCCGGCGTCGGCGAGGCGGCGGGGCCCGCGGAGCAAGGGAAGTTCCGCCTGCGGATTGCGCGGCTGGAGGTCTCGCGGTCGGAGTACACGGACCAGTTGCGGACGCTGCTCGCGAGCCGGGGAGTCGAGACGGACCTTGTGGCGCGGGGAGGATATTTCATCCTCTACAGCCGCGAGCGCCTCGCGAAGATAGACGACGAGACGGCGACGGCGTTCGAGAAGAAGGTGGTGGAGGCGTTGAAGGAGTTCGAGCAGAAGACGGGATGGCCGGCAACGACGAATCCGTACTTCGTCACCGTCCCCTGAGAAGGAGTCGTCGGTATGTCTTTGGATAAGAGCCTGAAGAGCCAGGGCGCCTTGGCTCGGCATCGGAACGTCCTTTCGCGGGCGGAGCGTGTCGACGCCCTGAAGGAAGAAGAGCGTTGGCCGGAAGGGCGGACGGTGTTCGGTCTGCCGAAGGTAGCCCACCGGAAGATCATCACGAAGAAGCACAAGGCCGCGACGAAGCCGGTCGAGGGTGTCCCGGTCGAGGGCGTCGCTCCCGCGGAGGGCGCTGCGCCGGCGGCGGAACCAGCGGCGGCGGCCAAACCGAAGGGGAAGGGCGGGGCGTAGGGCGGGCGTAATCCCCACCTTTCGCTTCGCTCAAGATGGGGCGTTAACGGCGCGCGGGGGCGAGACGGGGATCACTTCCGAAGGAGCGCGTGTGGCGGGAAAGCGGTCGCTTCTTGCCCAGCGCATGAGCCTGGTGGACGCCTCGGGCATCCGCAAGGTGTTCGATCTGGCGGCGAGGCTCCCCGACCCGATCAACCTGAGCATCGGCCAGCCGGACTTCGACGTGCCGGAGGCGTGCAAGCGGCGGGCGATCGAGGCCATCGAGTCGGGGCGGAACAAGTACACCGTGACGCAGGGCGAGGCGTCGCTGCGGTCGCGGATCGCGGAGGCTCTCCGGTCGGAGTTCGGCTCGTTCGACTCGCCCGTCCTTGTGACGAGCGGCGTGTCGGGCGGAATTCTCCTGGCGGTGCTGGCCACGCTCAATCCGGGCGACGAGGCGATCGTCCCCGATCCCTATTTCGTCATGTACAAGCATCTCGTGCGCCTCATCGGCGCCGTGCCGGTGTTCGTCGACACCTACCCCGACTGGCGCCTGAGGGCGGACCGGCTGGAGTCGGCTGTCACGGACCGCACGCGGATGCTCCTCCTCGCAAGCCCCGCGAACCCCACCGGGGCCGTGTACTCGAAAGAGGAACTGGGGTCGGCGATGGAGGTGGCGCGTCGGCACAACCTCCTCGTGCTGGCCGACGAAATCTACCGGGACTTTGTGTACGACGGTCCGGCGGCGAGCGCCTGGCCGATGGACGACCGCGTGATTTTGCTGCGCGGCTTCTCGAAGAGCCACGCCATGACAGGCTGGAGGCTCGGCTATGCGACGGGGCCGGCCGAGATCATCCACGCGATGACGACGCTCCAGCAGTACACGTTCGTGTGCGCCCCCGCGCCGTTTCAGTGGGCGGCGGTGGAGGCGTTCGACGCGGACCCGTCGGAGCAGGTGGCGGCGTTCCGCGAGCGGCGCGATTTCGTTTACGAGGGCCTTAAGGACCGGTTCCGCGTCGAGAAACCTCAGGGGGCGTTCTACCTCTTTCCGGAGGCGCCCGGCGGGAGCGGGACGGAGTTCGCCGAGCGGGCGGTTCGCGCGGGCGTGCTCGTCATTCCGGGCGGCGTGTTCAGCCAGCGCGACACGCATTTCCGCATCTCGTACGCGGCCGACCGGCGGACGCTCGAGCGCGGCCTCGAGGCGCTGAACCGCCTGGCGGCCGAGGGGGGCGATTAGGGTCGGCGTGGCGGTTTTTGGCTTGCAGTCGGCGCGGGGTTCTGCTAGGTTCCGCGTCCTTTTTGGCGTCTGGGCGGTGACGGCATCCCCGGGGAATCGTAACAGCATCCCCGGGATTCGCCCCGACTTTGTCGGGGCTCATCCCGGGGCGTTCGGGACTCATCCCGGGGCGTTGGGCGGCGGGGCAAAAAGGTTTTGCCCGCGGCCGACGGGCCCCGATAGAATAACGCGACCGAGACGACAATGCGCTTTTACCTCGTAGATCGAATACTGGAACTCGAACCCCACAAGAGGATCGTCGGGGTGAAGAACCTGACGCTGGCGGAGGAGTACCTGGCGGACCATTTTCCGGCGTACCCGGTCCTGCCGGGCGTGATGATGCTGGAGGCGTTGGTGCAGTCGGCGGCGTGGCTGGTGCGGGCAAGCACGGACTTCGCCAAGACGCTGGTGCTCCTGCGGGAGGCGAAGAACGTGCGGTACGGCAGTTTCGTCCGGCCGGGCGGGCAGTTGGTGATGAAAGTGACGGCCCTGGAGATCGGGGCGACGGAAAGCCGCTTTAAGGCCGAGGGCCGATGCGAGGGCCAGATGGCCATCCAGGCCCGCCTGGAACTGGAGCACCTGAACGTGGCGGACGAAGACCCGGGCCGCGCGGCCGTGGACGAGCCGCTGCGCGAGCATCTAAGGGAACGGTTTCGATTGATCGGAGGTCCTCAGGCGCTGGCGGCGGGCATGGGGTCGGCGACGGGCTGACGAGCCGGCGGGCGCGAGGACGCACACAAACGAGGAGGCGAGAGACGATGGCTTTGAGTCGCGACGCGATCACCGAGAAGGTCCGCGAGGCCCTGGTCGAGGCCCTGGGCGTGGACGAAGACGAGGTGGTCGGAACCGCCAAGATCGGCCCCGACCTGGGGGCCGAGAGCATCGACTACCTGGACATCGTCTTCCGGCTCGAGAAGGCGTTCAACATCAAGATACCTCGCGGCGACCTGTTCCCGGACAACATTTTGTCGAGCGAGGAATTCGTCCAGGACAACCGGCTGACGGAAAAGGGGCTGGCCGAACTGAAGGCCCGGATGCCTCACGCCGACCTGACGCAGTTCGAAAAGAATCCGAACGTGCAGGACATCGCCGACCTGTTTACGGTCGACATGATCGTCCGGTACATCGAGTTGAAACTCGACAGCCAAGGCGCGTAAGCGCCGCGGGACAAGAGGAGGCGAGCCCAGCCGCTCGCGCGGCCCCCGATGGACTCTGGTTCCCCGAAAGGGTTCCGGCAGGAAGCCTCGGGAGGGGAACCGAAGGAGCGGGCGCGGCCGGGCTCGGTCTTCACACACCCCCGGGCGGAAACGGAGAACCGATGCGCTGGATCTGGATCGACAAGATCGTCGAGTTTGAAAGCGGCCGGCGCGCCGTCGCCGTCAAGAACGTCTCCCTGGCCGAGGAGCACGTCCACGACCATTTCCCGGGATACCCCATCCATCCGCCGACCCTGA
This sequence comes from Phycisphaerae bacterium, assembly GCA_049678285.1. Lineage (GTDB taxonomy): Bacteria > Planctomycetota > Phycisphaerae > FEN-1346 > FEN-1346 > JAPLMM01. Next base: position 20,023 of record JBAUDW010000070.1, on the reverse strand, counting down.
TGATCGAAGGGATGGCCCAGACGGGCGGCGTGCTGGTAGGCGAGGTGTTCGGTTTCAAGGAGAAGGTCATCCTGGCGAAGGTGATGCGCGCGACGTTCCACGCGCACGTCGTCCCGGGCGACCAGATCCGCCTCGAGGTCGAGGTCGTCGGCGAGGTCCGGCCGGAGGGCGCCAGCATCGCGGGCAAGATCACGCGGAACGGCCAACCGGTGGCCGAAATCGAGATGATGTTCGCCCACCTGGACCAGTCGCGCGCCCCCGTCGAGACGGGCGAAGCGAACTTCGTGTTCAACGAGGATTTTATCCGCCTGCTTCGGATGCGCCACTTGAATCATCTCGGCGGCCGGCCGCCGAACGCCGATTGAGACGGAGGGCGCGTTGGACCGGAGGATCGTCATCACGGGACTCGGGGCGCTGACGCCGGCGGGGGTCGGCGTCGAGGCGCTGGCCCACGCGATTCGCGATGGCCGAAGCGCCGTCCGCACGCCCGACCACTTCGACCCCTCCGGGTACCCCAGCCGCGTGGCCGGCGTCGTGCCCGAGTTCGACATGGCCGACGGCGTCCGCAAGGACCAGAAACGCTACCTGCGGAAGAACGCCAAGGTCATGGCCCGCGACATCCAGATGGCCGTCGCCGCCGCCAACCAGGCCTTCCTCGACTCCGGGCTCCCGGTGGGCGACGAAAAGGCCGGCGAACCGGTCCTGCCGACCATCGACCACACGCGGATCGGGATGGTCTTCGGCACGAACTTCATGCCGACGGAACCGGAAGACCTGGCGGGCCCGATCCGCGCGGCGAGCGCGGACGGCGGCTTCTCCCTGAAGGGGTGGGGGACGCACGGCATCCCGCAGATGTTCCCCCTCTGGCTGCTCAAGTACCTCCCGAACATGCACACCTGCCACACCGGCGTCCTGTGGGACGCCCAGGGTCCGAGCAATTCCCTGACGACGAGCGACGCGGGGGGCCTCCTGGCCCTCGACGAGGCGGTGCGGATCATCCGGCGCGGGTCGGCCGACTGGATGCTCGCCGGCGGCGCCGAGAGCCGCATCAGTCCCCTCCTCCTCATCCGCTACTCGCTCCTGGGTCGGCTGGCGACGGCGAACGAGCAGCCGGCCTCCGCGAGCCGGCCTTTCGACGCCGGCCGGACCGGCCAGGTCGCCGCCGAAGGCGCCGCCGTCTTCATGATTGAGCCCATCGAGGTCGCCGAAAAACGCGGGGCCCGGATTTACGGCGAAGTCCTGGGGACCGGCGCCGGCACGACGACCGCGGGCATCAACACGTGCGACGCCGACGGCCGGGCCACGGCCACGGCCGTCCGCGCGGCACTGGCCGACGCCGGCTTAAAGCCCGCAGACCTCGGCGCCGTCCTGGCCCACGGCGCTGCTTATGAGCCGCAGGACCGCAGCGAGGCGGCGGGCCTGGCGGCGGCGCTCGGCGACGCGGCCGCGACGGTCCCCGTCACCGCCACCAAAGGCGTCACGGGGAACATGGGGGCCGCCAGCGGATTGGCGGATTTGGCCGCCCTGATGTTCCTCAAGGCCGCCGACGTGCCGCCTATCCTCAACTGCGACCGGCCGGACCCGGCTGTGAAATTGAAACTCGTGATCGGCGCGCCCCAGCCGCTGGCCAAGGACGTCGTCCTGGCGACGACGCTGGCCATCGGCGGCCAGGCCGCCGCCGCCGTCGTCCGCATCAATCGGTGATGCTGCCATGCTGTGTTTTCAACGCAGAGAGCGCAGAGGACGCAGAGAACGACAAGGATGAAAGATAGGGAAAAGACAAACAACAATATATTTAGCATCTTGTTTGCTTTTTCTCTGCGTTCTCTGCGTTCTCTGCGTTGAAATAACGTTGTGGATGCGAGCGAACCATGAAACGACGCGTTGTCATCACGGGCATCGGAAGCGTCACGCCGCTCGGCCTGACGCTGGAGGAGACGTGGCAGGGCCTCCTGGCCGGCAAGAGCGGCATCGGACCGATCCGCCTCTTCGACGCCTCGACGTTCCCGACCACGTTTGCCGCCCAGGTCACCGACTTCGACCTCGCGCGGTACGTGAAAGACCCGGCGCCCTACGCCAAAGCGGGACGGAACGTGCGGTTCGCCATGGCCGCCGCACGGATGGCCTTCGAGGACGCGGGGCTGGCGGCAAAGGACGTCGATCGGGATCGTTTCGGCATCTACATGGGCAGCGGCGAGGGAATCCTGGATTTCGACAACTTGGTGGCCTCGATCGCCCGCGGCACGCAGGACGACGGCCGCGTCAACATTGTCCCGTTCGCCGAGTTCGGCCTCCGCGTCTATGACGGCCTCAGGGAACTCGAACAGGAACCCAACATGCCCGCCAACCACCTGGCGGCCGAATACGGACTGGCCGGCCCCGCCTACTCGTGCCTGACGGCCTGCGCCGCCAGCACCCAGGCCGTCGGCGAAGCCATGGACCTCATCCGCCACGGCCGGGCCGACCGGATGCTGGCGGGCGGCACGCACTCGATGATCCACCCGCTCGGCGTCATGGGCTTCAACCTTCTGACGGCCATCTCCACCGAGCCGAAGGACCAGCCCTGGCGCGCCAGCCGGCCCTTCGACCGCGACCGCGGCGGGTTCGTCCTCGGCGAAGGTTCGACCATCATGGTCCTGGAGGAACTCGAGGCGGCCCGGAAACGCGGCGCCCGAATCCTCGCCGAAATGGTCGGCTTCGGAACGAGCGCCGACGCCTACCGCATGACGGACATTCAACCCGAAGGCCGCGGCGCCGCGGCGGCGATGCGCATGGCCCTCGCGGACGCACGCGTCGAACCCGAAGCCATCGACTACATCAGCGCCCACGGCACAGGGACGACCGAGAACGACAAGGTCGAGACCCTGGCGGTCAAACTCGTGTTCGGCGACGCGGCGCCGAAGGTCCCGATGTCGAGCGTCAAAAGCATGCTCGGCCACCTGATAGCAGCGGCGGGGGCGACGGAACTGGCGACCTGCGTCCTGGCGATCCGCGACCAGATCCTCCCGCCCACCATCAACCTCGACACGCCCGACCCCGAGTGCGACTTGGACTACGTCCCCAACCAGGCCCGCAAGGCCGAGGTCGAGGTCTGCCTGTCGAACTCGTTCGGGTTCGGCGGGCAGAATGATTCCCTGGTCGTCCGCCGCTTCATCCCGTAAAATACCCTCCGGCCGAACGCGTTTCCGGCGGAGAGTCCCCGTGGCAGAAGTTCTGGCATGGTCGGCGTGGCTGGCGCTCGAGGCAGCCGAGGGTGCGCCCGCCTCCGGCGACGGCGGCTGGCTGAGCCACCACTGGCTCTCGCTGCTCCTGGTCGGCCTGGCGACGGCCGCCGTCATCGCCTTCCTCTCGATGCTCGCGAGATACCTGAGGCTGACGGTGAACATGTTCCTGGATACCCCCCTTCCGATGACGGCCAGCCTGAACGATTACACACCGCCCGAGGGCGAGATCACGAGTTTCCCGAGCCGCGACGGCCATACGCTGCGCGGCATGTTCATCGACCGTCCGGCGTGCGTAGCAGACCGCGGCACCGTCATCTTCTGCCACGAGTACGCCAGCGACATGCTCTCTGCCGGACGCTACGCCATGCCCCTCGTCCAGGCCGGGTACACCGTCTTCACGTTCGACTTTCGGGGCCACGGCCAGAGTTCCATGCCGCCACACTATGAGCCGCGACACTGGCCCAGCCACCAGGAGGTAAACGACGTGTTGGCGGCCATCGCGTACGTGAAGACGCGGCGGGACATCCGGCGAACGGGCGTCGGCATCCTCGGCATCAGCCGCGGCGCCAGCGTCGCCGCCATCGCCGCCGCCCTCAACCCCGCCGTCCGGTGTCTCGTCCTCGACGGAGCCTTCTCGACGGACTACAGCATCGAGGAATTGATGAGGCGATGGGCGGAGATTTTTGCGGAGCGCGTCGGCAGCGCCACGCACCCCGACTTCGTCTACCGCTTCTTTCGGGCCATGACCCTGTTCTACGTCGAACTGAAATGCCGATGCCGATACCCCAGCACGCGCCGAGCCCTCGCCGCCCTCCGGTCGGTTCCGACCCTCTTCATCTCCGGCGAGCGGGACACCTATGTCCGGCCGGAGCAGACGCGGACCCTCTACGCCCTCAAGCCCGGCGAAAAGGACATCTGGATCTGCCCCGACGCCAAACACAACCAGGCCGTCGCCACCGACCCGAAAACGTACGCCGACAAGATCACCTCCTTCTTCGACCGCCACCTGGCCGGCGAAACCGCCGCCGACTCCCGGCGCGCCGGGATCGGCGACGCAACTCGGAACGGGAACCCGACGAGCGATTGCCCATGACGACCCCGCTCGCGATTCGACTGAGGCGTCTGGCATGGGTGCCCTTGCGCCTGAAGGCCCACCGCCAGGTACAACGCTGGATGAAGAACGTCCGCCGGACGCCGGAGGTCCAGGCGAGGCTTCTGGGCCGGCTGCTGGAGCAGACGGCGGAGACGGCGTTCGGACGCGACTTCGGACTCGCCCGCGCGCGGACCATCCAAGACCTGCGCTCCGCCCTGCCCATCGCCGGCTACGAACGCGTCGCTCCCTACGTCGAGCGCGTGATGCGCGGCGAGACGGAGGCGCTTTTCGAGCGCGGCACGCGGGTCCACATGTTCGCCCTGACGAGCGGCACGACGGGAACGCCCAAGAGGATTCCCGTCACCGACGCGCTGCTGAAGGATTACCGCGAGGGCTGGCAGATCTGGGGCGTCCACGCCCTCGAGGACCACTACGACGCCTTCGGCGCGCGCATCCTCCAGATCGCCAGCCGAATGGACGAGCAGGCGACCCCTGCGGGAATCCCGGCCGGGGCCATGTCGGGCCTGACGGCCGCGGCCCAGCACCCCGCCGTCCGCTGGGTCTACGTCATGCCCCCCGAAGCCGCCTATGCCGGCGACACCGCGAGCAAGTACTACCTCGCCTGCCGCCTCGGCCTCCAGCACCGGCGCGTCCTGCCGATCACCGCCAATCCGAGCACGCTCCTCGGCCTGGCGCACGCGATGGACGAACGCAAGGAGGAACTCCTGCGCGACCTGGCGGACGGGACGCTGACGGCCGAGGTGGCGCTCGATCCCGCGCGGCGCCGGCGCATCGAGCGCCGCTTGAAGGCCGACCCCCGCCGCGCGCGGACTCTCGCCGCGGCCGCCGACGCCTCCGGCCGCCTCTTCCCGAAGGACGCCTGGGAGGTTCCCCTCATCGGGACCTGGAAAGGCGGGACGCTGAACCTGTACCTGCGCGAGATGCCGCGATACTGGGGCGACGCGCCCACGCGCGACATCGGCCTCGTCGCCTCCGAGGGGCGGTTCTCCATCCCGCTTCAGACCGAAGGCAGCGCGGGCGTCCTGGAAGTCACGGGAACCTTCTACGAGTTCGTCCCGGAGACCGAGATGGACTCGGCCGACCCGCCGGCGCTTCTGGCCCACGAGACGGAAGTCGGCCAAAAATACTTCCTCATCCTGACAAACCCGGCCGGCCTCTTTCGCTACCACCTCGGCGACGTGGTGGAGGTGGTGGACCGCGTCGGGCCGGCCCCCGTCATCCGCTTTCTGAACCGCGGCCAGCACGTCTCGAACCTGACGGGCGAAAAGTTGACGGAGTTCCAGGTGACGACGGCGGCGAACGAGGCCATCGAGCGCCTCGAACTGGCCGTCCGAAACTACTGCCTCTCGCCCACCTGGGACGCCGTCCCGTACTACAGCCTCCTGGTGGAGGAGGACGAGGTGGACGCGGGCGGCGCGGGGCGTCTGGCCTCGGAGGTTGACGCCCGCCTGCAGGCGCTTAACATGGAGTACGAGACAAAACGGGCAAGCGGCCGGCTGGGGCCGGTGCGCGTGAAAACGATCCCGCGCGGGGCGTGGCAGCGATTCGACGCCGACGCCGTCGAGGCCCGCAGCGGACGCGTCGAACAGTACAAGCACAAGTTTCTCGTCAACGACGTGGATTTCGACCGGGGTTTCGCGGTGTGCGCCTGTTTCGGCCCGCACGCGGAAAGGACGGGCGAGTGATGCGCCTTCGCGTGGCGGCGTGCGACGTGCTTCGGCGGGAGATCTACTGGTGCGCCGCGCACGCCGCGCACGAAGTCGACGTGACGCTGCTCGAGCAGGGTCTCCACGACAACAGCGACCTGTGCCGCGGACGCCTCCAGCCCCTCATCGACCAGACGGACCCCGAGCGGTTCGACGCCCTGGTCTTGGGTTACGGCCTGTGCAACAATGCGCTCGCGGGGCTGCGGGCCGGCCGGGTGCGCCTCGTCCTCCCGCGCGCCCACGACTGCATCACGCTCCTGCTGGGCTCCAAAGAGCGCTACGCCCGCCTCTTCGCCGAGCACCCGGGCACGTACTGGTTCTCGCGCGGTTGGCTCGAGTGCCACGAAAAGACGGGCGGCCCCGGCGCGCCGGGGTTCGAGCCGATGGCCAACAGCGGCCTGGGGCCCGACCGCCAGGCCACCTACGAGGAACTCGTCGCGCGGTACGGCGAAGACAACGCGCGATACCTGACGGAGTTCATGCAGGCCTGGCAGCAGCACTACACGCACGGGGCGCTCATCGAGTTTGAGTTCGACGGCGGCGCGGCCCTCGCCGAGAAAGTGCAGGCAATTTGCCGCGAGCGAGGCTGGCAATTCTTGCGCGTGGCGGGCGACCTGGCGCTCCTCCAGGACGGCCTGGACGGGCGATGGGACGCCCAGCAATTTCTCGTCCTCGAGCCGGGCCAGCGCGTCCGAGCGTGCTACGACGACACGATCCTCGAGGCCGAGCCCGGCGACGCTTCGCCGAAGGCCGAGTGCCAGGGGGCCTGCTCATGATCCAGGCGATCGAGATTATCCGCCTCTTGGGCCTCGGCGGCGCGCTGCGGGTCAAGCGCCGGTTCGACAAGGCCCTGCCCTACGTCCGCGGCTACGCGGCCTGCTCGTGCCTCTGGGCGCTCCTGGAGACGGGCGTCCTGGACCGCCTGCTGGCCTCCGAGTCGGTCGGCGTCGAGGACCTCGTCCGCGAGGGGGGCCTCGAGCCGCACGTCCTCGAGAGCGTTCTGGAGTACCTGGACGGCCTCGGCCTCGTGCGCGTCGAAGCCGGCCGCGCCCGCGCCATGCCGAAACTCAAGGCCCTCATGGCCGAACCTCGCGGATTCTTCGAGTTGACGTATGCCTATGAGCAGATTCTCTCGAACCTGCCGGCGATGCTGCGCGGCGAGGCCAAGTATCCGGCCGACGTGCAGCGTCTCGGCAAGTACGTGGGGCGCGGGAGCGGCCAACTCTGCCGGACCCTCCCCTACCCCGTCCTCGCCGACATGCTTCGCAGGCACGGGGCCCGCCGCGTCCTCGACCTCGGGTGCGGCGACCTGGCGCTCCTCTTTTTCCTCTGCGAGACGATGCCCGAGGTCCGGGCGATCGGCATCGACCTGGACCGCCCGACGGTCGAGTACGCGCGGCAGGTTCTCGCGGCGTCGCCCCACGCCGGGCGCATCGAAGTCCGCGAGGCCGACATGTTCCGCCTCGAAGCGATTGCCGGCGAGCAGCCCGACGTCGACGCCGTCATCGCCGTCGACACCTACCACGAGTACCTCGGCGACGGCGGGGCGAAAGTGGCCGGCCTCCTGCGGAAACTTCGCGGCGAGTTCCCCCGCGCCCTCTTCTACGTCGGCGAGTTCTGCAAGCAGCCCCACGAAAGACTCCGACGCCGGCCCACCGCTTTCCTCGAACACCACCTCTACCACGACCTGACGAACCAGACGATCGCCGATGCCGAGACCTGGCGCAGCATCTTCGACCGCGCCGAACTCGCCGTCGTCGAGGAAAAGGTGTTCGACCTGGTGGGTCACGGATACTTCGTCCTGAGGTGAAGCAAGCGCCGTTATCAGAAAGGTCCGCAGACACCATACTGAGTGGCACGGCCGGTCTCGTCCGGCCGTGCGTCCCGGCGCGCCGGGACACGGCGGGGCAAGACCCGCCGTGCCACACAATCGCAAGAGGGGCGGTTACCCTCTGGTAAAGGCATCACTGTGGCACGCGTCACGATCTACGAGGCCCAGTACGCCAGCGTCGCCGACGCCGTCGAACGCGCCTTCGACGCGTTTCCCCTCCAGGTCGCCGGCAAGACGGTTCTCGTCAAGCCGAACATCCTCGGCGCCGTCGAGCCGGACCGCCACGTGTGCACGCATCCGAGCGTCGTGCGCGCGGCTGTCGAGGCCCTGGAGCGCCGCGGCGCGGGCCGCGTCCTCGTCGGCGACAACTCCGGCATGCGGGCCTACGGCTCGAACGAGCACGCCGCCCGCGTCGCCGGCATCCTGGAGGCCGCCGGCGAGCGATACGTGAACCTCGGCGCTTCGCCCGTCGCGACGGCCGTCAAGAGTGCCTTCGCTGAGACGCTCGCCTTCTCGCGCGAAGTCCTCGAGGCCGACCTGGTCATTAACCTGCCCAAAATGAAGACCCACGTCGCCACGGGCATTACCGGCGCGGTGAAGAACACGTTCGGCCACCTGGTGGGGGGCGAGAAGACGCGGCTCCACCGCGAGGCGCGGGGGCCCGAGAACTTCGCCCGGGCCGTCGTCGACGTCTTCAGTGTCCGCCCGCCGGACCTTTCCATTCTCGACGCGGTGGTCGCCATGGAGGGCCAGGGGCCGTCGGGCGGCCGGCCGACGAAGGTCGGGCGAATCGTGGCGTCCGACAATGCGGTCGCGCTCGACTCTTGTATGGCCGCGATGATGGGCCTTCGGCCGGCGACCGTCCCGATGCTTCGCATTGCCGCGGCGCGCGGCCTGGGGCCGATCGACCTGGAGGAGATTCAAATCGAAGGACCGTTCGAGGTGGTTCCCCGCTTTAAGGTCCCCGCCATCGGGATGGGCCTGGGGACGGCCGTCTCGCGCTTGGCGGCGATGATTCTCGTGACGCAGCCGAAGGTGCGCATGAAGAAATGCGTAAAGTGCGGTTCGTGCGCGGAGGCGTGCCCCGTCGAGGCGATTGCGATGACGGACTCGGGGCCCGTGATTGATTATCGCCGATGCATCGCCTGTTTCTGCTGCCACGAGATGTGCCGGTACGAGGCGATGACCCTCGCGCGCCGGATGCGCCTCTTTCAGGCCCGCCTCCCGTAGCACGACACGGCTATTTCACCGCAGAGGCGCGGAGAGCGCAGAGAACGGAAAGGATTGGGGAACAACCAAACAACACAACACCACAACTGCCGACTTCGGCCTTGTTGTTCCCCAGTCCTTCCTCTGCGCTCTCTGCGCCTCTGCGGTGAAAACACTTCGAAAAGAAGGGCGATCCCGAATGGCTCGGGATCGCCCGGAGGCGCCTGCTTCGGTTCTCGCGTTACGGCACGAGGAACGAATCGCCGCTGGCCGCTGTCTCGGCCGTCCCGTCGTAGGAGGCCGTATCGTTGTACGCTTGGAGCGTCCCGAGTTCGTTAGGTTCGATCGTGTCGGTCGCTGCGATGTCACGGGCGACCCAGATGTTGTCCCAGTTGGGTCCGGCGTACGGATGCGTCCACCACGCGACGTGGCCGTCCAGGTACAGGACGTTCTGGCCTTTGAACTTGTGGTTCGGGCTGTTGAGTTCCCACGCGTCCGTGATGTTGGCGCCGGCGAGCGTCTTGTTCCATTCCTGGATGTTTTCTTCCTGGCCCTGGAAGCCCATCGTGTCGAGCGCCAGGTCCGTCAGGCCGTCGCTGCCGGTGGTCATGAAATCGCGGCGCTGGGGATTGGCGTCGGCTGCCACGGCCATGCTGGACGCCCGGCCCGTGGTCGAGGTCAACCGATACGCTTTGAACTCGTTCTGATACGAGTAACTGACCGCTAACTCGTTGACGAAGTCGCGCAACTGGGTATACAGATCTTCGGTGACCCGCGTCTCGGGCGCATGCAGGCCCTGGGCCGGGCAGACGAAGACTTCCGGCGACATGTTGGCCGAGACGATCAGCGTCCACAACGAGGCCGTATTCGAATCCACGTCGCTGCCGTTGTCGCCCGGGTCCGTCGTGCTGGGATCTGCCGACGGGAGGTACGTATCATCCCGCGTGTTCCCGACCTCGTCCCACTCCGTCGAGCCCGCCGTGAAAGCGTCCGGCCACTTCATCCGGTTCGCCGAGGCATACGTCATGCATGCCTTGCCGATCTGGCTCAGATTGTTCGCGCACTGGGCCTTCTTCGCCTCATCCAGAGCGCCGAAGACGGCGGGGAGCAGAATCCCGATGAGCATCCCGATGATCATAATGACCACCAGGAGTTCGACCAGCGTAAACGCTCTATGTCGAGTCATGACTTTCATCCTCCAACCGTTGGCGCGTGCGTCGCGCCTCTCCAAGGGAAAATAGGAATAACGTCAAATACGACAGGTACGTCTGAGAAGCGGTATGCTTGTTACTCGGCCCACCTCCTCTCGCCCCTTTGCCCCCACAGAAACGTCTTTTCGGTACGTCTCCGTCCGCAGGCGCCCCTCTATCACTCATTATTGCCGTGAATCGAGAGTCTGTCAAACCCAAAATGCCTATCTTCTCAAACCCAACCCGCCGGGAAGGCCTTTTGGCGCTTTTCGCGTCCGAAGAGGCCTTCGCCGGCCGTTTCTGCAGCCCAAAACGCTTGTTCCCGGCTGGGGGGTGTGCTAGGCTTCTGCGTGGCGATTCCAGAGGTCCTGCGACGGGAAAGGAATCCTGTGCCGACACCCGCCCACGAAGGCGCCGGGTCGCCCAACGAGCCGGCCATTCGCCGAAAGGTCGCCGACGCCGGCCAGGAACACGTCCTGCGGTTCTGGGACGACCTCGACGCCACCGGCCGCCGGCGCCTGCTCGCGGAACTCGCCGAGGTGGACTTCGACGAAATCGGTCGGATCGTCCGCGAACACCTCGAAGGAAGCCGCGGCCTCGAGTTGCCCAATGACCTGCAGCCCGCGCCCTTTATCCCCCTGCCGGCGAGCGAAGCCGACCGGCGCCGACACCGCGAGATGCGCGACCTCGGGGAAACGATCCTGGCCTCCGGCCGCGCGGCCGTACTCACCGTGGCGGGCGGCCAGGGGACGCGCCTCGGATACGAGGGCCCGAAAGGGGCCTTTCCGATCGGGCCGGTCTCGGGGCGGACGCTGTTCCAGATTTTCGCGGAGTCCATTCTCGCCACCCGCCGGGCCAGCGGCGCCCCCATCCCCTGGTACATCATGACCAGCCGCGCCAACGACCGCGAGACGCGGGATTTCTTCGAGGCCCACAACTACTTCAACCTGCCCCGCGGCGACGTCCGGTTCTTCGTCCAGGGCATGATGCCCGCCGTCGATTTCGACGGGAAACTCATCCTGGCGGACCGCGACCGCTTGGCCTGCAACCCCGACGGGCACGGCGGAACGCTGCGGGCCCTCGTGCGGACCGGCACGCTCCAGGACATGGCGGATCGCGGCATCGAGCACATCAGTTACTTCCAGGTCGATAATCCCCTCGTGCCGCCGCTCGACCCCGTCTTCCTGGGGTTCCACGCCGACGCCGGGAGCGAAATGTCCAGCAAAATGGCCAGCAAACGCGACGCCCACGAGAAACTGGGCCACTTCTGCCTGAGCGGCGGACGCCTCGTCGTCGTCGAGTACAGCGACATGCCCGACGAACTGGCCGAGTCCCGGCGCGCCGGGACCGACGGCCGGTTGCGCTACGAGGCCGGCAGCATCGCCATCCACATCCTCGCGCGCTCGTTCGTCGAGCGGCTGACCTCCTCGCCCGAGTTCGCCCTCCCCTTCCACCGCGCCGAGAAGAAAATCCCGTATGTGGACGCGAGCGGCAGGCCGCGTACGCCCGGCCAACCGAACGGCATCAAGTTCGAGATGTTCATCTTCGACGCCCTGCCCAGGGCCAGGAACCCCCTGGTCCTCCAGATCGACCGCTCGCGCGAGTTCAGCCCCGTCAAGAACGCCGACGGCGAGGACAGCCCCGCCACCGCCCGCCGCGACATGGTCCGCGCCGCCGCCGCCGACCTCGAATCGGCCGGCGTCCAGGTTCCCCGCGGCCCGGACGGCGAGCCGAAGTTCCCCGTCGAGATCAGCCCCCTCGCCGCCCGCACGGCCGAGGAACTGCGCGATCTGGCGCGTCGCCGTCGCCTCAACGCCGTCCGCAGCCCCCTCTACCTCGGTCTCCACGACGCCTGATGGCCCGCGCGCCAACCTTAGAGCGCCTAATGCTCTGTTGAAAACCTGCTTTTGTTCTCCCTCTCCCCTTGCGGGAGAGGGATGTTTTCAACAGTGCATCACAGGCTCTCAGAGGATCAGCATCGCGTCGCCGTAACTGTAGAAACGGTAGCCGGCGCGTATCGCCTCCGCGTAGGCCGCCAGGATGTGTTCGCGGCCGGCGAACGCGCAAACCAGCGCCAGGAGCGTCGTGCGCGGCAGGTGGAAGTTCGTCACGAGCGCCCCTACGACGCGGAACCGATAGGACGGGTAAATGAACAGGCGGGTCCACTCGCAGGCGGCGCGGACGCCCTCGCCTTCCGCCGCCGACTCCAGCGCCCGGACCGTCGTCGTGCCGACGGCGACCACGCGCCGACCCGCGGCGCGGGCGCGGTGAATCGAGGCGGCCGACTCCGCCGAAATCTCAAAATGTTCCTCGTGCATCCGGTGCTCCGCCAGCCGAAGCGCGCGGATGGGCTGAAACGTGCCGAGGCCCACGTCGAGCGTCACGCGCGCGGATTCGATGCCCCGCTCCGCCAGACGCGCGAGGACTGCCGGCGTGAAGTGGAGGCCGGCGGTCGGGGCCGCGACGGCCCCGTCGCGCCGAGCATAGACGGTCTGGTAGTCCGCGCGATCCAGCCGCAGCCGCGGATCATCCGGCCCGGAGCGGCGGATATAGGGCGGCAGGGGCGGCCGACCGATCGCCTCCAGGAGCGCCAGGGGCTCCACGTCGCCCCGCGGCCGGACGCGCCAGACGCCGCCCCCGCCCTGCTCCGTGAGTTCGACCTCGGCCCGCACGTCGCCTGCGGCGTCGACGAGGCCGAGCGTCTCGCGCGGGCGGAGACGGCCTCGGCCCTTCAGGAGCACTTCCCACTCGCCGCCTTCCAGGGCCCGCAGGAAACAGCCCTCGATGCGGGCGCCGCTCGCCCGGCGGGCGGTGAACGCCGCCGGGATCACCCGCGCCTCATTCAGCACCACCAGGTCGTCCGGCCGCAGAAGGTCCGGCAGTTCGCCGAAGCGCCGGTGCGCGACCGCCCCCGTCCCCCGGTCCAGGACGAGCAGGCGCGCTGCGTCGCGCGGCCTAGCGGGTTCCTGCGCGATGCGGTCGGGCGGCAACTGGTAATCGAAATCCGAAAGGCTGGCATCCGTCTGCGGCATGGGCGGTTCTCCGGGCTAGGGCAATCGCAAAGTCCATGTGGCACGCACGCCCTCGGGCGTGGGTGGCATGCCCACCCTGTTCCGGGTGGGCATGGGCAAGCAGTCCACACGCATGGCCACGCAGAACAGCGTGGCCATGCCACCCAGACCACCACGGAGGGCGGCTGTGCCACATACAGCAACGTTTCCCAAACTTTGCGATTGCTCTGTTTTCCGAGCAACGGATGATTGTAATCGCCGAACCGTCCGCCTACAATCGCGGCCGGTCGGGAATGCCGCGCGGCTCGTAATCGTCCGGCAAGGGGAGACGGTGGCACACCTGCGTCAGCAACTCGTTTGGGCGGGCCAGTACGCCGCCCTCCGCATCGCCGAGATGCTGCTTCAGTGTTTTCCGATCGACGCGAACCTGGCGACGGCCCGGTGGGTGGGACGCCTCTTGTACCTGGTGGACCGCCGGCACCGGCGGGTCGCCATTGCGAACCTGCGCGCGAGTTTCCCCGGCGCCGGCCCGCGGGCAATCTGGCACATGGCCCGCCGATCCTTCGAGCACATGATCATGGTCGGCGTCGAGTTCCTCTGCCTCACGCGCCTCATGCAGTTCAACAGTTACTTCCGTCACATCGAAATGGGGCCGGGTCTCGACCGGTTTATCGACCTGGTGTGCTCGAACCGGCCTTGCCTCGTCGTCGGCGGCCACTTCGGCAACTGGGAGATGGGCGCCTACGGAATGGCCGCCATGGGGTTCCCCACGACCTCCGTCGGCCGGCCGCTCGACAATCCCTACCTGGACCGCCACGTGAAGAAGATCCGCGAGTTCTCAGGTCAGCGGATCCTCTCGAAGCACGGCATGACGCCGGAGGCCTTCGAGCACCTCGATGCCGGGACGCGCCTGGCGTTCCCCGCCGACCAGGACGCCGGCCGGCGCGGCTTCTTCGTCGAATACTTCGGGCGCAAGGCGTCCGTCTATAAGAGCATCGCCTACCTGGCGCTCGAGTCGGGCGTGCCGATCGTCGTCGGCGGCGCATACCGCACCGGGCCGCGGTTTCACTACCGCGGGGTCGTCACCGACATCATCGACCCAGCGGAGTACGAAAAAGGCCTGGACGGCGCGATGGCGATCACGCAGCGGTTCACGTCGGCGCTCGAGCGCCTCGTGCGGATGGCGCCGGACCAGTACCTCTGGGTCCATCGCCGATGGAAGACGCGCCCGCCGGAGGAACGCCGGGCGGCAGCGGCGCCGACCGGCCTCGCCTAATTCTACCACGCTATCCCGGCGCGCCGGGAGCGCGGAGAGCGCAGAGGAAAGACGGAGGAACAACCGCAAGACCAAAGAAGGGCCGGCTCAGCAGGCGCGGGTATGAAGTGGTTTGGCCGTTCCCCAATCCCTTCTGTTCTCTGCGTTCTCTGCGCCCTCTGCGGTTAAGAACACAGCGTATCCGTGCTAAAACGCTTCGCCGCGGAGGCGGCGCTGGCGAGACTCCGAAATGCCTCCGAGGAGAAGAACGACGCCCGCCGCCGGCCAGAGGATGAGGCCGGCAAAAATCCGCCACGTCCCTTCCGGCCAGCCGTCCACCCCGAGCCGCAGGACGCTGACCACGGGACTGATCTCCAACAGGCGTGGAAAATCCATGTTGAGCGTCTCGCCCGCGGCGTAAGCGATCATCAAAGGGCCGGCGCAGGCGAGAATCGCCGCGGCCACCAGCCAGCGCCCGCCGACCGGGCCCATCCCCAGGTACGCCGCCCGAATCCCCAGGCCGAGAACCGCGAGCGTGCCGATCGCGGCCGCCAGCGGACCCGCCGCCGGCGTCCGGCCGCCCACCGACCACGCCACCAGCGCGAACGGGACGGCCAAGGCAAGAAGCATCACGAATTCCAGGAGGCTGAGGGCGAACGCCCGGCCCGAGAGGCCGCCCGAAGCGCCCGCCAGCGCGGGCCAGAAGGGCCAGACGGCCACGGTGAAGAACGCCACCGCCACCAGGAGCGCCGCGGGGGCGGCCCCGGCCGTCAACCAGAAAGGCCGAACGTCAACGCGCGGCGCGACCAGGAGCGCGGGGGCCAGAAACACCAGAAGCCAAAGGCACCAGGCGAACGGAAGGAGGACCCGCGAGGGGTTTCGGCGAACGGGCGCCGGGCCGTCGCTGGGGCGCGGCGCGGTGACAGGCCGCTCGGCCATCGGTCAACTCCGCAGGCGGTTGCTGTCGGGGGCCGAACGGCGTCCGATCGCCTCGTTCGGAATGTCGATGTACGCGAGGACGCCGTCCACGCGCCCCTCGAGGCGGTCGTACACGAAATCGAGGTATCCGACTTTTTCGGCCGGCGACTTTTCCTGGAGGCGTTCGGCTTCGGGCGTCGGCGCCTTGCCCCACTTAATCCGCGTGTGGTTTTCCGTGTAGAGCGCGACCTCCGTGTCGCGCGGGTTGCGCCGGCCGCCGAAGTTCGAAACGTCCACCGTCGTCAGGCCGAACTTCTCGCGTCGCGATTGCACCGCATCCGCCACCCGGACGCCCGATTCGAGCGCGGGCGTCGCCCAGCGTCGGCCAGGCTCCGGCGGCGATTCGCGGCAGCCCATGATGACCAGCAGCCGCACCTCGCCCAATCGCGGCTCGCGATAGACGCCCGGCAGGCGGACCGCCCGGCCGTCCACCAGATAGAAACCGTCGCGGCCGCTGACCTGGACAAACGCGACCGGCCGGCGAAACTTCAGACGCACCTCCAGCGGCGGACCGTTGCCGGCCACGCGCGGGTCGCGCTTCACCACCGATTCCACGCGCTCGACCCACACGCACCGCTCGTAGGCTCCCGCCACGCGCGCCGCGATCGTCGGGTCGAGCAGGCTGAAGCGCTCGGGCAACTCGTGCGTCACGTCGAGTTCCGCGAGGATGGCGGGCGTCATCCATTCCGGGCCGGCCACGAGGCGCAGACTGTCGCGCGAGACCTGGTACTCCGGGACCGCGCGGACGGCCTCGCCCATCCGCACGAATCCGTAGCCGACGGCGCCGCAAAAGATCGCCGCCGCTCCGACGGCCAGCAGGCCTTTCAGGATAGCCCGCCCGACGCCCCCGCCGCTCGGGAGCCGTCCGTATTGCGTTTTCCTGCGTTGGGGCACGCTCGCTCTCCTACATTTTGTTGAGTACATCCCTCTCCACCCCCCGGGGGGAGAGGGAAGGGTGAGGGGGGAATGACGGAGCGTCCGGTATTCCCCTCACCCTACCCTCTCCCGCAAGGGGAGAGGGGAAACAAAAGCATGTCTCCAACAAAGCTTGTCTCCTACGTTTTCGGCGCCGTCCGGCACCGCTCGCGCGCCAGGGCGACCACGCGCTCGCACAGCCGGCCGAACGCGAGGCCCGCCCGCGCCGCCGCCTTCGGCACCAGGCTGTGCGCGGTGAAACCGGGGATCGTGTTGACCTCGAGGACCTGGGGCTCGCCGCCGGGCGGCAAAATCAGGTCCACGCGCGAAAGGTCCCGGCAGCCGAGCGCAGCGTGGGCGGCCAGCGCCACCTCGACGACCCGCGCCTCCGTCTCCGCCGGCAAACCGTGATCGAAAACGTACTGGGTGTCGTCCGATTCGTACTTGGCCTGGTAGTCGTACCATCCTTTCGGCACGCGGATTTCGATGACCGGCAGGGCGTCGCGCCCCACGATGCCGACGGTCAGTTCGCGCCCGACGATGCGGCGTTCGAGGAGCGCCTTTTCGCCCCGGGCCCAGACCGGCTGCGCGGCCCGTCGCGCCGACGCGAGCGAATCGCACATCGCCACGTCGATGCTCGACCCATCGGCGACGGGCTTGACGACCAGCGCCGGGCCGAGCGCGTCGAACGCCTCGCGCAAGGATGCCTCGTCGCCGGGCGCCGCCTGACGAAACGCGGGCGTCGGGACGCCGGCCTCGGTGAACCGCTGCTTGGAGGCCGGCTTGTCCATGGCGAGGCGGCTCGCCTCGGGCCCGCTGCCCGTGTAGCAGACGCCGAGACGGTCCAGTTCCGCCTGGATCCGGCCGTCCTCGCCCCATTCGCCGTGCAGCGCCAGGAACGCGACGTCCATGCCCCGGACGAAGTCCGGCGTGAGGTCGCCCGGCCGGACGTCGCAGGGTCGGACGTCGTGGCCGAGGGCCTGGAGCGATTCGGCCACCATCCGGCCGCTCTCGAGGCTGACGGTCCGTTCGCGCGAACACCCGCCCATCAGGACGCCGACGGTCAGCGTCCCCGGCTCGAGTCTCATCGGGGTCCGGGCCTCCTTCACAGCGGCGGCTTCGGCCAAACTTCTATCTCCAATTCCAGGTCCACGCCCATGCGTTCCCTGACCGTCGTGCGGACCTTCTGGATGAGGGCCCAGATGTCGGCGGCTTTCGTCTTCGCGCGGTCCTTGACGACGATGTAGTTGGCGTGCTTGTGGGAGACGACGGCCCCGGCGACCGCCTCGCCTTTCAGGCCCGCCTGGTCGATGAGCGCGCCGGCGGCCATGCCGCGGGGATTCTTGAACGTGCAGCCGGCGCTCGAGGCGCCGGTGGGCTGAGTGTTGCGTTTGGCCATCCAGATTTTTTTCATCCGGGCGAGGATCGTGCGCGGGCTGTCCGGCAGGAGGCGCAACTCGGCCTCGAGGATGAACCGTGCGGAAATGTTGCTCCAGCGGTAGGCGAACTCGATGTCCTCCCGCTCGCGGTAGAACGTTTCGCCGTGAACGTCGGTGACCTTGACGCGTTCGACGCTTCGGCCGATGTCGCCGAAGATGCCGCCCGCGTTCATCCGGACGGCGCCGCCGACCGTGCCCGGGATGCCGACGAGGCACTCCAGCCCCGCGAGGTGCGCCCGTGCCGCCTCGTGCACCACTTTCTGGATGAGGGCAGCGCCGCCGGCGCGGACAAGGTCGTCCTCAATGATGACCTCGCCGAAGCCGTCGCGGTCCAGTTGAACGACGACGCCCGGCACGCCTTCGTCCAGGACGAGGATATTGGACCCTCGGCCGATGGCGCGGACCTCCAGGCCGTGCTTCTCGCACCGCGTGAGCAGATCGTGCAGTTCTTTCTCGCTGCGCGGGCGGGCGAAGTGCTCGGCCGGCCCGCCCACGCCGAACGTCGTCATTTCGCCGAGGGGAAAATCCCGCTGGACGATTGGCTCAAGGCCTTTGAAGATATCCATCATGTGCCCTCTAAGTTGGCCCGCTCGGTCGGCTCTTTTCGCGTCGGAGCCGAACCCCGCTCCAGGTCCGCCAGGACCGGCGCGCCCAGCCGCCAGACGTCGCCGGCCCCCATGACCGTCAGGACGTCGCCGGCGGCGAGACTCTCGACGAGGTACCGCCGAATCGAATCGAAGGATTCCATGTAGAGCGCGTCGGCCCCGAGTCCCTGGATCTCCCCGACCAGGTCCTGGCTGCGGACGGCCTGGCGCTCGAGTTCGCTGTCCCGGACGAAGTAGATGTCCGGCACAATGACTTTATCGGCCAGGACGAGGGCCCGCGCAAAATCTTTCAGGAGGAAGCGCGTCCGGCTGTGCTGGTGGGGCTGGAAGACAACCCAGAGGCGTTTCGGCTCGAAGCGCTGCCGAACCGCCCGCAGGGTCGCCAGAATCTCGGTCGGGTGGTGGGCGTAGTCGTCGACGACGGTGACGCCGGCCGCCTCGCCCAGCACCTCGGTTCGCCGGCTGGCGCCTTCGAAGGCCCCGAGGGCCTCGACGACCGCCGCCGCAGGCGCCCCCGCCCAATAGCAGAGGGCGACGGCCACCAGGGCGTTCAGCACGTGGTGCTGGCCCGGAATCTTGAGCTGGACGGAGCCGAAGAGGTCCCTGCCTCGATAGACGTCGAAGGCGAACCGTCCGCGGTCGGCTTCGAGGTTTTCGGCGCGCCAGTACCACCGGCCGCCGATGCCGAAGGTCTCGACGGCCGCCCGGGCGCTCTCGGTCAATCGGGGAAACGCCCGGTCCGTGCCGCTCACGACGAGCCGCCCGCCGGGCGAGACGCGCGAGGCGAAGTCGGCGAAGGCCTCGCGGATCTCCGCCAGGTCGCGGTAATAGTCCAGGTGATCCTCCTCGACGTTGAGGATGCAGGCCGCCTGGGGCGCGAGGTTCAGGAACGACCGGTCGAATTCGCACGCCTCGACGACCAGGTGCGGCCCGGTTCCGACGTGGGAGGCGCCGCCGAGTTGAGGCACGTCGGCCCCGATGATGAAACTCGGGTCCAGACCGGCCTGGCGCAGGACGAAGCCGGTCATCGCGGTCGTCGTGCTTTTGCCGTGCGTCCCGGCGACGGCGATGCCGCGACGCAGTTCCATCAGCCGGCCGAGAAACCGCGCGTACTTTTCGACGGGGATACCGCGGCCCCGGGCCTCCGCCAGTTCGGGGTTGTCGGGGGGTACGGCGGCGCTGGCGACGACGCGTTCGGCGCCGGCCGGCACGTGGTCGGCGCTGTGGCCGATGCTCACGCGAGCGCCGAGGCGCCGGAGGCGCTCCGTCGCCGCGCTTTCCTTCCGGTCCGACCCGGATACCTCGCCGCCCTCCAGGAGGACGAACTCCGCCAGGCCGCACATGCCGCAACCGCCGATCCCGACGAAATGGATTTTTCGTCCGGCGTAAGGTTTGGTCGGCAGGGAAGGATTCCGTTCGGCCATCGTTTCGCTCTCCGCGCGGAGTTTACGTTTCACGGGCCCGGCTGTCAACGCCCGGGCCGGTGGGCATCGTTCCGCGGCCGGCGCGGAGGCCGGCGTGGCGGCGTTCGGCGACGCCGTCGGCC
>JBAUDW010000069.1:0-13227 GCA_049678285.1 Phycisphaerae bacterium | reverse complement strand
AGGCCCGACGTAATGGTTTCCATTGTCTGGCCGGGGAACCATCCGCGGATGCCCATCTCGGCCCGGCGGAGCCGGGCCGGCCCTTTCTCGCTGGCGGCGGCCTTCGCCTTGGCCAAGTCCCAGAGGGCCTTCGGACGGAAAGCCGTCGCCACGGCCGCCAGTGTCTCGGCCGGCAGAATCTTCGGGCTCTCCAGAGCCGTCGGTTCGTTCGGCCCGACCTCGCCCGCGCCGCTCACCAGCCGCCACTCAAAGTGCAGCCGCCCGTTCGATTTCGGGTACATGGCGACGGCGCCGGGCCCGCCGCGCGGCTTTGTCTCGGCCGCGTAGGCCCGCACGCGCCAGCCGGCAGGCAGATCCGCCGCTTGCACGAAATGCCCCTCCGTCCCGAGGACGGCCCCGCCCATCATGGCGTCGAGCACGCGCTCCAGCGAGTCGCCCTCGGCGCCCGACACCAGCAGGGCGCCGCCCGCGAACGCCATCCGGTCCACGCGGTTCTCGCGGCGAACCTCCCAGATGGCGACGTCGCGGTAGCGTTTCGCTTCGACGCCGCCCGTCGCGTCCACGAGGCGCTGGGCCATCGCGTTCGTCGTCTCGGTCAGGAGGACGGCCTGTCGCTTGTCTTCGCCCGCGAGCAGGACGACGGCGCTTCGCCCGCCGAGATACGTCCGCAGGGCCTCTTCCTCGGTCATCTCGAGGTCCGCCAGGAGCCGCTCCAGCCGAGCCTCCATTTCGCGGTGCCGCTCGCTTGCCTCGTGCTTGTGGAACGCCTCAGTCTGTTCGAGGGCGGCCCAGAACTTCGAGTCGAGGAGCGTCGCCCGCAGTTGGGCGGCGTTCACCGTTTCGACGAGCGCCTTGGCGTCGGCCGGCACGAGCGACGCCATATCGAGCGTCTCCGCGCGCACCCCCGCCGCCAGCACCGCTACACCCGCTGCCACGAACAACCACCTTGCGCACCTCATCGCTCTCTCCCTTCTCATTGGGCCTGACGCCTTACTTGTTCTCCGTGACGGGCGGCTGGGAGGCGGCAGCACGCGGCGCCTCCAGCGCCGACCGTGCCAACCCAACCGGCCCTTCC
The DNA here is from genome assembly GCA_049678285.1 of Phycisphaerae bacterium. Classification (GTDB taxonomy): domain Bacteria; phylum Planctomycetota; class Phycisphaerae; order FEN-1346; family FEN-1346; genus JAPLMM01. The sequence continues at coordinate 12,152 of JBAUDW010000069.1, read as the reverse complement.
ATGTCATTCCAGAAAAGTCCCAGGGCATCATCGAGCGGCGACGTCTGTTCTGCCGGCGCAGGGACGCCCGCCTCTTCCTTGGCCGGCGCTTCCGCGAAGGGCCCCAGCATGGCCGCAAACACCTCGGTCGGCAGGACGGGCTCCGGCCGCGCCGGCCAGAGGACGACGACCGCCGCCACCGCCGCGGCCGCCACCGCCGCGGCGACCCATACCCGCCGGATGGTGCGCCGACGCCTTTGGGCCAGTCCCCGCGCGCCCACGATCCGTTCCACAATCGCAGCCCGGCGAACGCCCTTCGGCCGGGCCCCCGCGCCCAGGCGCTCGCGGAGGTCGCGCGCCAGCGTGAGGCGCAGCCGGCACACGTCGCACGATGCCGCGTGGGCCTCGAGGTCCGCCGGCAGCGCCGGCGCTTCCTCGCGGTCCAGCCATTGCTCGATGTGTTCGCATTCGCTCGTCATGGTTGGTCTCCGATTTGGGATTGGCTCACGGCCGCCTGCCCCCGGAGCAGCGATTCTGCGCCGCGGCGGACCTCGTTCCGCGCGCGATGGAGCCACGATTTGACCGTGCCCACCGGCACGTCGAGGATGCCGGCGATCGAATCGCAGGATTCGCCCTGCGCGTGGTAAAGAAGAAGGGCCGCCCGCGGCTCGGGGGCGAGTCGCTGAACCGCTTCCCAGATGGCCGCCAGGCGCCGCTGGTCGTCCTCCTCGTCGGCGAGGCGCTGCCACGGCTCCAGGGCCGCCGGCGACGCAAGGTGGGGGTCGAGCGGCACGGCCGGGCGCGCCCGCCGCCACCGTTCGAGTACGAGGTTCGTCGCGATCCGCGCCAGGTACCCTTCGAATCGGCCGCGAGGCGTCCAGTCGGCCAGATTCGCGAGCGCCCGGGCGTAAGTCTCCTGAACGATTTCATCCGCGTTGTCCTCGCGCTGCACCAGCCGCATCGCCAGCGCCCACAGGTCGTCAATCGTCGCCTCGACGAGCCGGCGCCGGGCAGCCGCGTCGCCCGCAGCGGCGCGTCTGACCAATTCTTCGGCGACGGCGTCGGCCACAACGTGCCCCTTTGGTTTGCTTCGGCCCATCATATTCTTCAATGCGCGACAGCCTTTACGGTTGCATTTTACCGGCGCAAGCGGGGCAGGGGGGAAAATTCGGGTCCCGCGTAGGTGCCGCGCCGCACGACCTCCAAAAAGGACGGCGCGGCGGGTTGGCCGCGCCGTCCTTCCGACGTTCTACCTGGATGAAGGCCTATTCGCTACCGCCGGCTCCCGGTCCGTCGCCGGCTGGACCGTGTGGACCCTCGCCGCCGTGCCGGCGCTGCCACCGCCGCACGCCCATTCGCCGCTCGATCGGGCCGACCTTGCCGTCGTTGTTGCGGTCCAGACGGTCCTTGACGCGCTGGCGGACGGCATCGCGTGCCGCGGCGCGCTCCTGCTCGTTCAACTTCCCGTCGCCGTCCGCGTCGAACTCCTCGAGCGCTTTCTGGTGGCGCGCGAGGATCTCCTGCCGCTTGTCCTCCGGCAGGGAATCGAGGGCCGCTTTGCGTTCCGCCTCGCTCAGTTTCCCGTCGCCGTCGGTGTCCCTCTTCTTGATGAACTCCTGGCGCCGGTCCTGGAATTGTTGGCGGATGCGCCCCTCAAAGGCCTCTTTGGCGGCTGCCTTTTCGGCGTCGCTCAGGACGCCGTCGCCGTCCTTGTCCCATTTTTCGAGGAACTTCTGCTTCTCTTCGGTGAACCGCTGCTTGAGGGCCTCGTGGGCGGCGGCCCGCTCCGCATCGTTCAACTGCCCGTCGCCGTCCGCGTCGAACTTCTTCAGAAGTTCTTCACGCAGATGGCCAAAGGGTCCCGGGCCGACCGGTCCCGGCCCCTCAGGGGCGGGGCCTTCCGCGCGGGCGACCACTGCCGCCAGCACGATCGCCAGGGCTCCCACTGCAACCACCATGGTCCGCGTTCTCATGACTGCCTCCTTTGCCGGCGGGCGGGTTTTTCGCGCCGCCCGCGCTACGCTTCCGCTTTTCGTTGTTCTCGGGACGCGTCCTTGTGTCCAACCGGTCAAACGAGGGGAACGACGGGATATTGCACGGCGTCTGAAGATTGTCGGCGCGCCCGCGCAAAAAAGCGGGGCACGGCTCACCGTGCCCCTGGCGTCCGTCCCCGGGTGCTTCCTTATTCGCTCGTGTCCGCGACGGGCAACAGGACCGTGAAGGTGGACCCGACGCCGGGCGTGCTCGTCACGCGGATTTCGCCGCCCGCCTGCTGCGCGAGGTCCCGCGCGACGGGCAGCCCCAGCCCCGCGCCGCCGTTCTCATAGGTTTCCTCGTCCGCGTGCGAAGCCGTCGTAAAGAACGGTTTGAAGATCCGGTCGAGATGCTCGGGCGCGATGCCGCTGCCCGTGTCGCTTACGCGGAGGGCGACGTAGCCCGGCGTGTCGGCGGGGGCGACGGCACAGGTGAGCATCCCCCCCTTGGCCATCATCGCCTTGCGCGCGTTCAGGAGGAGATTCAGAAGGACGTGTTCCATTTCGACCGGCACGACACGCACGGGCGCCGACGTCTCGTACTGGCGGACGAGTTGGATGTTTTCCTTCGGCAGGTGCCAGTCGAGAAGGCCGACGGCGGCGTCCATCAGGGCGTCGGCGGGGACGACGTGCGTCTCGGTGCGCCGGCCGGTGGCGTAGTTCATCAGGCTCCGGACGATGGCACCGGCACGCTCGCCGAGCGCGACCGTCTTTTCGAGAGCCGTCTGGCGCATCTGGGGGTCGTCGTGTTTGAGGGCCTGGTCGGCGCGGCCGATGATCATCGTCAGGAGGTTGTTGAACTCGTGGGCCATGCTGCCGGCCAGTTGGCCGACGGTCGCCAGACGCTGGGCCTCGACAAGGCAGCGCTGGAGGCGTTCGGCCTGCCGGCGCGTCTGTTCGAGTTCGCGTTTCAGCGTTTCCGTCTCGGTGGCCTGCAAGGTTTTTTCCTCGGGTCACGGAGGAAGTGAAGGGCAGACCCCTCACCCGCAGGTCTTATCGGCATCCGGACGGGGGGGAATTCAAAGGAATCGGCGCCGGGGGCCGGCGGGGCCTTACGACTTCTGGCGGAGGGCGGCCACGTAGGGGAGATTCCGCCACCGGCCGCGATAGTCCAGGCCGTATCCGATGACGAACCGGTCTTCAATCTCGAAGCCGACCCAGTCGGGTCTGCGGATGGGCGGTTCGCGTGGCGCCGTGCGCCGTTTCGCGAGGAGCACGAGCGTCTTCAGTTCCGCCGCCCCGAGGGTTTCAATCTGTCGGCAGACGGCGGCAAGGGTTCGGCCCGTGTCGAAAATGTCGTCCAGGACGAGGACCGGCCGACCGGCGAGGCGCGCCTCCAGCCCCTCGGGCAAGGTGACGCGGACCTCGCCGGGGCGGGTTCCCTCGTACGATTGGGCGGAGACGAACTCCAAGTCCATGGCCGCGACACGCGGCCTGGAGGCCTCGCCCCAGGCGCGCACGAGGTCGGCCAGGAACAGGACGCAGCCCTTCATGACGGCGACGACGACGGGTTCGCGGCCGGCGTAGGCGTCGGCGAGGAGTTTTCCGAGTTCGCGCACGCGGTCGGCGATGCGATGGGCCGGAATCAGGACCTCGCCGACCTCCTCGTGCATGGGCGGATCGCTTTCTTCGATTGGCCGTCCTAGGCGGGGATGGGATGCGTGCGGCAGAACTCGGCCACGTCTTTGCGGACGCCTTTGGCCTCGCGCGAGGGATCGTCGGCCTTGAGAATGCGGTCGATCCATCGGGCGATCGCGCGGGCGTCGTCCTCGTTGGCCCCGCGTGTCGTGATCGACGGCGTGCCGATGCGGATGCCTGAGCCTTGCGCCGGCGGACGCGTGTCGAACGGGATGACGTTGTGATTGACGACGATGCCGGCCTTGCCCAGGCGTCGCTCCGCCTCGGTGCCGGTCATGTTCTGTGGTCCGACGTCCACGAGCAAGAGGTGCGTGTCCGTCCCGCCGGAGACGAGCCGGTAGCCGAGCGAGAGCATCTCTTCGGCCATGGCGCGGGCGTTCGCGACCGTTTGGACCTGGTAGGCCTTGAATTCGGGCGCTTCGGCCAGCGCGAAGGCGGCCGCCTTGCCTGCGATGATGTGCATCAGCGGACCGCCCTGGAGGCCGGGAAAGATGGCCCGGTCGATGGCTCTGGCGTTCTTGGCGCGACACATGACGATGCCGCCGCGGGGCCCACGCAAGGTTTTGTGGGTCGTGGCGGTCACGAAATCGGCGACCGGCACAGGGTCCGGGTGGACGCCGCCCACCACGAGTCCCGCGAAGTGGGCCATGTCCACCAGGAGGCGTGCGCCGGCGGCGTGGGCGATGTCGGCCAGGCGCGCGACGTCGATCGCCCGCGGATAGGAACTGGCGCCGGCCACGAGGAGGTCCGGGCGGACCTCGCGGGCCTGGCGCGCGAGGGCGTCGTAATCGATGCGCTCGGTCTTTCGGCTGACGCCGTAGTGCACGATCCGGTACAGTCGGCCGCTGAAGTTCGCCTTCATGCCGTGCGTCAGGTGGCCGCCGTGCGCGAGGTCCATCGCGAGAATGGTGTCGCCGGGCTTGAGGCAGGCGAAGTAGACGGCCATGTTGGCCTGGCTTCCGGAGTGGGGCTGGACGTTGAGGTGTTCGCATCCGAAAAGTCGTTTGCCTCGCTCGATGGCGAGGCGTTCGACCTCGTCGATCGTTTCGCAGCCGCCGTAGCAGCGGTGGGCGGGGTATCCCTCGGCATACTTGTCGGTGAGTATGCTTCCGACGGCCTCGCAGACGCTCGTGGGGCAGAGGTTTTCGCTGGCGATGAGGTCAATGGTTTCGTTCTGGCGCCGCCGTTCGCGCTCGACGAGGTCCGCCAGTTCCGGATCGCTTTTTCTCAAGGCTTCGACGTTCATCGGTTCCTCTGCTCTGCGTCTTCTCATTTCTCGTTTGCCGGAGCGGTCCCGGCGACGCACCCCGCCCATCACCACACGACGAACGAAGCGAAACACACCTGGATTTCGGGCTCGACGACGGCCATCTCCGATTGCCTGGCGGTGGCGATAAGGGCATACGCCCGCTCGGCCGTCACGGCGAGGAGCATCCGCTGTTCGAGCGGCGCGATGCCGCGGGGATTCTCGATCGTCAGCAGCAGGGCCGGGCGTCCGTCGGGCAATTCGGCCTCGTCCCGCTGGGACACGGCGAGATCGGGCTGGACACTTACGAGTTCGGCGATCATGTCGTCGGCCCAGGCGTCGAGGGTTTCACCTTCCCGCTCGATGACGGTCACCTGGACGACGGCACTCGGGATTCGCCGGCGCTCGGCGGGCGGCGCCTCGGGGGGCGTTTCGGCCGGGGCTGCCGTTTCGCCCCGCCGTTCGTCGGTCGCGACGATCTCCAGGACCACGTCGCCGCCGAGGTCGCGGACGATCCACCCTTTCGGGACGTCGATCGCGAACCTGAGCGCCGGCCGGACGACGTCGCATCCTTTTGCTTCGGGCGGGACGGTCGGCGAGCAGCCGGCCGGCCCCAGGCCCGCCGCCAGCAGGACGGCGGCCAGCGCGCTAAGCCGACTGGCTGCGTGCGGCAGCGCGGCGATGCAGTTCCGCTTCGATGAGTTCATCCAAGTCTCCGTCGAGGACATCCTGGACCCGGCCGGTTTCGTACTCGGTCCGGTGGTCTTTGACCATGGTGTACGGCTGAAGGACGTAGGAGCGAATCTGGTTTCCCCAGGCGATCTCGCCCTTCTGGCCGTAGAGTTTCGTCAGTTCCGCGTCGCGTTTCTGCTCCTCGATGCGCTTGACCCTCGCGCGGAGGATCTCCATCGCCGTCCGCCGGTTCTGGTGCTGCGAACGCTCGTTCTGGCACTGGACGACGATGCCGGTCGGGAGGTGCGTGAGGCGGACGGCGCTACTCGTCTTATTGACGTGCTGGCCGCCCGCCCCGCCCGCGCGGAAATAGTCGATCCGCAGGTCCTCGTCCTTGATCTCCAGGTCGCCCGCGTCCTCGAGTTCCGGCAGACAATCGACGCTGGCGAAGGACGTATGCCGCCGCGCCGCCGAGTCGAACGGGCTGATCCGCACCAGCCGATGCACCCCGGCCTCGGCCGAGAGGTACCCGAACGCGTACGGCCCGACGACGCGGGCGGTGACGCTGCGGTAGCCCGCCTCTTCGCCTTCGACGGCGTCCACGATGGTCATCTCCCAGCCGGCCCGCTCGATGTACCGGGCGTACATGCGAAGGAGCATGGCAGCCCAGTCGCAACTTTCCGTGCCGCCCGCGCCGGCGTGGATCGCCAGGTAGCAGTTCTTCGGGTCGTCCGGCCGCGAAAGGAGCGATAGGAACTCGAGCCGCTCGAGGATCTTTTCGACGGCCGCCAGTTCCTCGCCGACCTGGGCGATGGCCGGGGCGTCCTTCTCTTCGGATGCCATGTCGAGCAGCGCACCGGCATCCTCCAGGCGATTGCGGAGCGTTTCGGCCGGATCGACGACTGCCTTCAGGCCCTTGAGGCGCCGGACGACGGCCTGGGCTCCTTCGGGGTCGTCCCAGAAATGGGGCGTGGCCATCTGGGTTTCGATTTCGGCGAGGCGTGCCCGCTTCGTTGCGACGTCAAAGAGAGTCCCTGAGCGTCTCCAGACGCTCTTGGAGGGCCTCCAGTTTGTCGCGGGTTTCGGTTTCGGTCATCGGAACGCCTCGTTCGTGGCCAAGCCGTGTGGGGCCGATTATAGGTTCCCCGTGGGCGGTGTCAACGGGAAGAAAGGCAGTGACCGAGTTCACGTTTCGCACTTATGCGGCCAGGGAACAGAGGTCCACAAGCGTCAGGGTGGTTTTCTTCGACTCCGGGTCCCACGTGGGAGTCTGCAAAAAGGTCGCCCGGAGGCCCTTGGCCTCGTGGATGGCGACCTTTGCGGTGAACTTTACGCCTGAACTTATGAACGTCGGCGATTGTGGATAACTTTTTTGGGGAAGTTTTGGGGGTGATTTTTGGGCGATTTTTTGGAGGCCACCGGCCCTGGCGCTGGCGTCCGGGGGTTTTTTCTCCCAAAGACCCCCGAATGTTAAGATGGGCTAGCGCGGATTTAGTGCTTTTTTCGACTTTTTTCACGTTTTTGGACCGGTTTTTACCGGTTTTTGTGCCCTATTTCGCACTTTTTCTATCCATGTCATGTGCATACCTTTATGTGCATAACTTCCCGCGGACGCGCGTAAGTCGTAGTCGGGGGCGTGGATTTCGGGCCTCGCCATTGGTGAGAGATGGGCCCAGCCTTCGCCCTTTGGGCTACGGCGGGTCTCCGCTGCGCTTCGACAAGCGGGGCGGCGAAACAGGCTCGCGGGGGGGGCCGGAATCGGTTGGAACCCCCGACGCCCGCACGATACATTACAACTACCCCACGAGCGGAGACGGGGCGGGAACGATTGCGGATTGCGGCCCTCCTCCGCCCGCCCAGGCGGGCTACGGCGGGTAAAATTTCGGATCCGCCTTCGCCGAGGCTTCGGCGGACAAGTTGCGGAATGAACGGCCCGGCTCCGCCCTGCGGGCTACGCCGTGGCAAGCGGCAACCCTCCTTCGCCCGCTACGGCGGGCTTCCACCGCCGCCCTGTGGGCTTTGGCGGACAAGTCGGCGGGCAGGCTGCGGGACTCGGAACGCGGAATGAACGGCGTCCCGGGGATTTGCTGCGCTCATCCCCGGGCGTTGACGGCGCGCGGGGGGCAGGGGTCAGGCCAGCAGCTCCCACGCGATGGGGATCTTCTTCAGGGCATAGCCGATCTCGCGCATGTAGTCGCCGTAGCAGGTCATCCAGTGGAAACCCGGCATATTTTCGGCGAGGAGGTCGTCATCGACGTCGTAGGCGATGTCGATCTGGCTGCGGCAGATGGCCAGGAACGGGGCGTCGATGATCTTCGCCTTCAGGCCGACCCACCGCTCGGCCGCGAAGTCCGGGATGATGTTCGTGACCTTCTGTCCCTTGTGCATCTCGACCTTGGGGGCGGCGCCGTAATCCGATTCGAAGTGCGTCATGATGCGCACCGGGTCGAGCGTCTTGCCGTTCATCCGGCGCGGCGCGGTGCAGTGGGCCAGAGTGATGACGCCCGCGTGCGGGTACGTCGGGTCGTTCAGGAACACCGGCCTGCCGGAGATGTTCGCCAGGAGGATGCCCGAGGGGATGACCACGAAGTCCGATTCGCAGAAAGCCAGGTACCCGGCGTCGTTGAGCGTCGAGAGGGTCAGGCAGGCGGTGGTCTCGGCGATGGGCATGATGGTGCCCATACACGAGTTGACGGTGATGGCGCCGGCCTCGGCCTTGGCCATCAGGCCGCGGAAAATGTCGTCGAGCAGGAAGCACCCCTCGACGTACTCCTTCTTGGTTTCGAGGCTGACGGTCTTGTCCTTGAGGTAGGCCTCGGTGCGGTCGCGGGCACGTTTCATCGTCCTCTCGTCGGCGCGGGCGGCCTGGATGATCGGGCCCAGGTCCTTGTACGAGACGGTCTGGAGGTCCATTTTCCACTTGGCGCGCGTGAGGTCGGGCGCGTTGGGTGCGGCCCAGCCGGCCGGCCCGCCGATGCAGACGATGCTCGACCCGAGGGTATTCTTCAGGCCGCACAGCGCCCGCAGCCGCCACGCGATGTCGTCCTGCTTGTCGACGACCACGTCCGTGTAATCCACGCCCTCCACCTTCAGCGTGTCGGTGTGCCGGCGGAGGTAGCGCGGCGAGATGATCTCGTACCAGAGGTACAGGGGTCCCGAGCGGTGGCGGACGAAGAAGATGACGTTCTTGCCGGTCTCGACGGCGGCCTTGAAGGTGCTCTGCGGCCCGCCGGCCGCGTAGACGATGAGGGCGTCGGCCTTGTCGAGGTCGCCGATGGCCTGGAACTCGTTCGGGTTCCGGACGCCCGAGACGGGCAGGAACTCGACGGGGAAGTCGGCGTCGGCCTTGAGTTTCTCGAGTTCGCCCTGGATGCGTTTGACCTCGGCGTCGGCGTCCTGCTGGGTCTGGATGCCGCCCCAGGACCGCCAACTGGTCTTGTTGCGGCGGGTGGGGATCTCGAACGTCAGGACGGGCTTGACGACGAGGGGCTTGCGCCCCGGGGGCATGGGCACGTCCCCGCCGCCCGAGGCCGCCCTCAGCGACGACCACGTGGCGCCGACGATGGCGGCCGCGCTGAACGCGATGCCCGTGGCCTTGAGAAAGTCGCGCCGGGAGACCCCCCCCGGGTCGCACCGCTCGCCGCCGCAGCAGCAATGCAGGTGGGATTGGTCGGTTCCGGCAGGCTCGTGACCAGCCATGGGTATTCTCCTTGCCGAGAGGTTGACGTTGCGTCCAGGGCGCCGGCGCACGGCGGGACCCACTGCAATCGGCTGCGCCCAAGCGTTCGGCTATTCGGCCGCGCCGCCGGCCAGCGTCGCCAGATACGACTCGCCCAACTGCTTCACGTGGTCGGCGATATTCTGGAAGGTGTCCAGATGGTCCTCCTCATCGGCGAGGAGTTCTTCGAAGATTGTCTTGGAGACCTGGTCGCGGGCCTGGGCGCAGGCGAGGGCGGATTCGTTGTACAGTCGGACGGCGTCGGCTTCGAGGCCGATGTCCGTGGCGAGCATCTGGGGAATCGTCTCGCCCTTCTTGGCCTGGCCGTCGGGCTTGCTCGTCGGCGTGCCGCCGAGGAAGAGGATCCGCTCGGCCAGTTTTTCGGCGTGCTTCATCTCGACGATGGCGGTGTCCTTGAGGACCTTGGCCAGTTTGCCGAAGTCCGCGTCCTCGAGTTCATAGTGCTGGGCCATGTACTGGAGGATGGCCCCGAGTTCCTGCGCCCGCGCCTCGTTCAAGAGGTCAATCACCTTTTTTGCGTCCGCCTTGGCCATGGCTTCTCCTCTCCTTGTCCCTGGTTGCTTTGGGTTTTGAAACCGACAGGTCACTCCACACATCTCTTTTGTAGGGCGCCGGGCGGCCAAGGTCAAGGGCCGACCGGCGCGGCAGCCTCGGGGGACTCTCGTTTCAGCCCTCGTCGGAGCCGAACAGCGCCTCGATGAAAGTGTCCGGGTCGAACGGGGCGACGTCGTCGGCCTTTTCGCCGATGCCGACGAACTTGACCGGAATCCCCAGTTCCCGTTTGATTTCCAGGACGATGCCTCCCTTGGCGGTCCCGTCGAGTTTCGCGAGGAACACGCCCGTGACGTCGATGGCGGCGCGAAACTCTTTGGCCTGGGCGATGGCGTTCTGGCCCGTCGTCGCGTCCAGCACCAGGAGCACCTCGTGCGGAGCGCCGGGGATTTTCTTTTCGAGGACCCGGCGAATCTTCCCCAGTTCGCGCATCAGGTGGTCCTGCGTGTGGAGGCGCCCGGCCGTGTCCACCACCAGGACGTCGATGCCGCGCGCGACGGCGGCCTCGGCGGCGTCGAAGGCGACGGCCCCGGGGTCCGCGCCCGGCTGGTGGCGGATCATGTCGACGCCGACTCTTGTCGCCCAGATGGCGAGTTGCTCGTCGGCCGCGGCCCGGAACGTGTCGCAGCACGCCAGCAGCACTTTCTTATCCTGCGCGAGGAAAAGGTGCGCGAGCCGCGCCACCGCCGTCGTCTTCCCCGAGCCGTTCACGCCCGCGACGAGAACGACGGTCGGCCCGACGGGTGCGAAATGGACCTCGCGGTCGGCCTGGCCGAGAGTTTCCTTCAGGTCGGTCTTGATGAGGGCCACGAGGTCGTCGCCCGGCTGGATCTCGCGGTCGCGGTAGCGTGCCTTCAGGTCGTTGAGGATGCGCGTGGTGGCGGCGACGCCGACGTCGGCCAGAATGAGCGTCTCCTCGAGTTGTTCGAGGAACTCGGCGTCGATTTTTCGTCCGGCGCGAAAGAGGTCCTGGAGGCCGTCGGCAAGGCGGGAGCGCGTCTTCGCCAGGCCTTGGGAGAGTTTCGCCAGCCACCCTTTCATCACCATCGCGCATCTCACTCCTTGCCGGGGTCGCCGGCCGTTTCTTTCGCTGCGGCCGCGTCGGCCTCGCGCCGGGCCAGGATGATCCTGAAGACGTGGTCCAGGACGCCGTTGACGAACGAGCCGGACTCGGCCGAGCCGAATCGTTTCGCCAACTCGATCGCCTGGTCGATGGCGACGCGGTCCGGAATGTCGTCGCAGCACGCGATTTCCCACGAGGCCAGGCGCAGAACGTTGCGGTCCAGGACGGCCATGCGGTCGACGTCCCAGTGCTCGGCCGCCTCCTGGATGAGTTGGTCGGCGTCCTGGTGCCAGGCCCAGGCCCCCTCCGTCAGACGCCGGGCGAAGAAATACACCTCCGGGTCCCTCGTACTCGAACGGAGAAAATCGACCGTCTCGGGCCCGAACGCCTCGCCGCGAAAATCCAATTGAAAAAGCGCCTGAAGGGCGATCCGGCGCGCAAACTCTCGCTGCTTCATGTGGGTGGTCCGACTGCTTCGCGCCCCGCTCTTCGGCCGAGCGTCGCGCCCCCGGCGCTTCGCCCGCTATCGGCCTCGCTTGCCCGACGGCAGCGCGTCCAAGAGGTTGGCCATTTCGATGGCGCCGGCGGCGGCGTCGGCGCCCTTGTTGCCCGCCTTCGTCCCCGCCCGCTCGATCGCCTGCTCCAGCGTGTCGGCCGTGATCACCCCGAAGACGACCGGCACGCCGCTCTCCAGCGCCACGCGAGCGACGCCCTTGGCGACCTCGGCCGCAACGTAGTCGAAGTGCGGCGTCTGGCCGCGGATGACGGCCCCGAGGCAGATGACCGCCCCGTACCGGCCGCTCTCCGCCAGACGCTTCGCGACGATCGGCACCTCGAGCGATCCCGGCGTCCAGACGACGTCCACCGCCTTCGGGTCCGCCCCGTGACGCTCCAACGCGTCGAGGCACCCGGCCAGCAGTTTCGACGAGATGAACTCGTTGAACCGCGACACCACGACGCCGAACCGGTGCTTTCCCGCCACCAGCCGGCCCTGATAGACGTTCGCCATGGGTTTCTCCTTAGGTTCTTCGCCTGACCGTTCAGACCCTTCAGTTTACGCGCTCGAGGCCGCGTTTCAAGCGAAATCGGTCTCCCGCGGGACCCCGGGGGTGTGGCACAAAAAAGTTGCACTTCTGTGCAACCGGGAACATGGTTGACACTTTAGACCGGGCACATGGTTGACACTTTCGGGTTTTGGGGAGACGGTTCGGCCGGGCCTGGAGCGGAGCG
>JBAUDW010000068.1:0-8231 GCA_049678285.1 Phycisphaerae bacterium | reverse complement strand
GCCTCCCCCCCTTCCCCGCCGGCGACCGGACGCGGCGCTGGACGTTGGCGAGGAATCCCGTGACGGTTTCCGCCAGTTGCCGGTTCGGCAGGAGAAACGTGTCGTGGCCGTAGCGGCTCGGGATCTCCAGGAACGTCGTGGGCACGCCGTTCGCCTTTAGCGCCCGGACGATCTCCTTCGACTGGTAGGTCGGAAAGAGCCAGTCGCTCGTGAAGGAGACGACGAGGAACTCGGCCCGGACGGCCTCGAACGCCTGGACCAGGGATCCGTACTTCGCCGCCAGGTCGAAGTAGTCCATCGCCTTCGAGATGTAGAGATACGAGTTGGCGTCGAATCGTCGGACGAAACTGTCGCCCTGGTATCGGAGGTAACTCTCGACCTGGAAATCGGCCTTGAAGTCGTAGCCGACCGTTTCGCGGTCCTGAAGCCGCCGGCCGAACTTCTCGTGCATCTGCTCGTCCGACAGATACGTGATGTGGCCGATCATGCGCGCGATGGCGAGGCCCGCGCGCGGCGCCTCCCGGCAGTAGTAGTCGCCGCCGGCCCAGTTCGGGTCGGTCATGATGGCCTGGCGTCCGACTTCGTTGAAGGCGATGCCTTGGGCGTTGAGGCGCGCGGTGGCGGCGATCGACATGGCGCTCGCCACGCGCTCGGGGTACCGGACCGCCCACTCCAGGACCTGCATGCCGCCCAGCGACCCGCCCGCCATCGAGAGGAGTCGCTCGATGCCGAGGTGGTCCAGCAGCCTGGCCTGCGTCCGCACCATGTCGCCGACGGTGACCATCGGGAAATCCATGGCGTAGGGCCGGCCGGTCGCGGGGTTCGGGCTCGAGGGGCCCGTGCTGCCCTTGCACCCGCCGATGATGTTCGAGCAGATGACGAAATACTTCGTGGTGTCGAAGGGTTTGCCGGGGCCGACCATGATGTCCCACCAGCCGAGCTTGCGATCCTCGCGCGAGTGGTAACCGGCGACGTGGGCGTCGCCCGAGAGGGCGTGGAGAATGAGGACGGCGTTGTCCCTGGCGGGCGCCAGGTCGCCGTACGTCTCGTAGGTCAGCGTGATGGGCCCGAGGCGCTGGCCGCACTCCAGTTCGAGTTCATCCGGCGGCTCGGCGAAGGTAAAGGATTTCGTCTCGACGAGGCCGGCGCTGTGGGCGCCGCCGAGCCGGTTGTCGTCGGCTACTGGGATGTCGTCGTCGGTGGCCAAGGGTCACACTCCTCAACAGCAACGCGCCCCGCAAGTTTACCCGCCGTGGCGGGCGGGGCGGCTAAACGCGTTACGCTTTCGCGAGGGCCTGGTCCAGGTCCGCGAGGATGTCGTCAATCGTCTCAAGGCCCACGGAGAGGCGGACGAAGTCCGGCGTCACGCCTGCCTGCCGCTGCTCGTCCTGGGACAGTTGCTGGTGCGTCGTCGAGGCCGGGTGGATCGCGAGGCTCCTCGCGTCGCCGATGTTCGCGAGGTGGCTGAAAAGTCGCAAGGCCTCGATGAACCGGCGCCCGGCCGCCAAGCCCCCTTGGATGCCGAAGCCCACCAATCCGCTCGCGCCGCCGGCGAGATAGCGTTTCGCCCGCGCGTAGGACGGATGGCTCTGGAGGCCCGGATACAGGACCCAGACGACCTTCTTGTGCTTTTCGAGGAATTTCGCCACGGCGAGAGCGTTCTCCGAGTGCCGGGCCATCCGCAGCCCGAGCGTCTCCACGCCCTGCAAAATGAGGAACGAGTTGAACGGGCTGATGCACCCGCCCAAGTCGCGCAGCGTCCGGACACGGGCGCGGATGGCGAAGGTGACGGCCCCGAAGGTCTTGTAAAACTGGAGGCCGTGGTAACTCGGGTCGGGCTCGACGAACTCGGGGAACCGGCCGCCGTCCCACGGGAACCGTCCGCTGTCCACCACCAGGCCGCCGATCGAGTTTCCGTGGCCGCCGAGGTATTTCGTCAGGCTGTGGACGACGATGTCGCAGCCGTGCTCGATGGGCCGGCAGAGGGCGGGCGTGGCGGTCGTATTGTCCACGACGACCGGCACGCCGCGCGCGTGGGCCGCCTCGGCGATGGCCGCAAGGTCGGGGATCGAAAGTTTCGGATTGCCAATCGTCTCCAAGTACACGGCCTTGGTGCGGTCGGTGATGCGGGAGGCGAAGGCGTCGGCCTCGTCGCTGTCCACATACTCGACCTTGATGCCCATGCGCGGCAATGTCGTCGTGAAGAGCGTCACCGTGCCGCCGTAGAGGCGCGTCGTGGAGAGGATCTCGTCGCCCTCGCGCGCCAGAGTCAGGATCGTGGCGCTGATGGCCGCCATGCCGCTCGAGAACGCCAGGCCGGCCGCCCCGCCTTCCAGGGCCGCAACGCGCTGTTCCAGCACGTCCGTCGTCGGATTCATGATCCGCGTGTAGATGTTGCCGAACTCCTCGAGCGCAAACAGGCGCGCCGCGTGGGCGGTGTCGCGGAACACGTAACTGGTGGTCTGCCAGATGGGGACGGCCCGGGCGCCGGTCGCCGGGTCGGGCGTGTGGCCGGCATGGAGGGCCCGGGTGTCGAATCCCTTGAACGTCGGCTCGCTCATGAGAGTCCTTTCCGTACGCCGGTCCGGGGCCCGGAAACGCAAACCGCCTCTTCCCGATTCGTGTCCTTTCGGACCGGATAAGAAGAGGCGTGCGTGTACTCGCGCGGCTCTCTTATCTCTCCCCGAAATCCGGGCGGGAATTAGCACCTGGCGTCCGCCTTCGTCCCGCACTTGCGGGGCTTCGGCCGACCGGTTGCTGTGGCGTCGTCGGGCCCTTCCCTCAGCCACTCTGGATAAGATGCGCCTGTATTCAGTTGTCGGAAGCAGTATATCGGCTTGGCCGCAGCCGAGTCAACGGAAAATCCGCCCCTCCGCGCCAGAGACTGTTTCAAAACGACTGCAACCCCTCACCCCAACCCTCTCCCACAAGCGGAACGTCCCGCCGGGGGGGGTTATGAAACAGCCTCTAGGTCCGCAGGGCGGGCGGGCGGGGTTTCGGCTCGGGAGGCTGCTTCCGGGCTTCCTTCACTTCCTCGCGCAGGCGCGCGATCTCGTCCTTCAGGAGGGCCAACTCCTGCGTCAGGCCTTTCTCGCGCTCCGAGTGTTTCGAGACCACCACCGAGTAGTGCAGCAAAATCGCCATCAGAAACAGGACGCACAGGAACGTCATCAGGACGGAGGGGTGGAGCGTGATCCTCATGGCCACCCATTCCAGGGCCCTCGGATAGATTCCGGAAACGAGGATCGCCACGGCCGTCAGGACCCAGAGAACGGAATACTCTTCGCGCAGGCGGCGCTTGCGAATCAGTTCGAGCGTCATCAGCAGCAGCACGCCGCCCGCCAGGACCAGCGCGACACGATGTTCCCATCGAAAGAAGTACACTAGGCCACCTCCTCTTCCAGGTGCACCGGAGCCTTCACCAGGTCCATGACGACGGCCAGGAGCACCTTCGACATGTAATGGGCGCCGTGAAGCGGCCGGATGGAACTCGTCCCCTCGCGCCGCCGACGTATCGTCGCCGGCACTTCGCAAACCCGGAGGCCCTGCTTGTGCAGGAGCACCAGGGACTCCGGCTCGGGATAATCCTGGGGATACTCCGCGGCGAACAGATGGATCGCCCGCCGGCCGGCCGCTCGGAACCCCGACGTCGGGTCCGTCACCCGCCGCCGAAGCACCAGCGAGATGACGCTCGCGAGGATCTTGATGCCGACCCACCGCATGCCCGTGGCCGTCATGCCGCGCGGCACCAGGAACCGCGACCCGATCACCAGGTCCGCCTCGCCCGCGAGGATCGGCCCCACGAGGTCCGCCAGCCGACTGGCCCGGTGCTGACCGTCGCCGTCAAATTGACACGCGACGTCGTAGCCTTCCTGCCAGGCGTAGCGGTAGCCGGTCTGGACCGCCCCGCCGATGCCCAGGTTGACGGGCAGGTCAATCACGCGGGCGCCGGCCTCGCGGGCACGCAGGCCCGTCGCATCGCGCGACCCGTCGTTCACCACCAGCACGTCCATCCACGGGGCCCGGCCGTGGAGGTCCTCGATGACCCGCTGGATGCAATCGGCCTCGTTGTAGGCCGGGATGATGGTCAGGGCGCGGCATCCGCCGAGGTCGACTTGCCGGCTTGCCCGGCCGTTGTTCGGCTCTTGTGGCATAGTTCGCCTGCCCGGCGCAGCACCCGTTATCCGCTCGCCTGGTCGAGTCGCCTGGGCGACCCGGAAACGCACAAATCTTTCGTCAAACGCCCGGATGGAGTCTATCGGCCGGAGGGCCGCGTGTCCAGTCCCTACCGGCAGTCGGTGCGAGCCGGGTGCGGGAGCACCCGGTCATACCCTGCGGCCGTGGCACGTGCCACGGCGGGGAACGTGACCGGCGGCTTCCGCCGCCGGCTCGCACGACGCGCGACCGAAAACTCGTTCGCCGCCAGCCCGAAAGGCGTGGCCCTCACGCCTTCTTCCGGGCGAAGGTCGTCGGAATGGCGCTTGCGCCGAGGAGCGATTCGAGCCAGACGGCCGGGGCGACGGCCAGCGTCGTCGCCGCCCACACGAATCGCCGCGCCAGGGCTCCCGCCCGGCCGCCCTGTTGCTCGGCCGCCCAGAATCGCTGCGGGTCGGTCCAAGGCAGGAGGCTGATGGCGGCGGTCGGCGGATGCGGAAAACTCGTCCGATGGGCTACGCTCCGGACGATGAAACCTTCCGACTCCAGGAGCCGACCCAGCGTCGCCGGCGTGTAGTAGTAAAGGTCGCGCGGGGCGTCCAGCGCCGCCCACCGCCGGCCGAAGAGGCGCGCCTGAAGGCTCGCAGCGTTCGGCACCTGGACCACGAGCCAACCGTCGGGCGCGAGCACCCGCCGCGCCTCCGCCAGGAGCGACCGCGGGTCGTGCACGTGCTCCAGGACGTTGTGGAGCGTGACGGCACGGAACGCACCGGAGTCGAAGGCCGCCTCTTCGAGCGTCCCGCGCCGCACGTCCAGGCCGAGGCGCTCGCGGGCGTAGTCCGCGGCGGGTGTAATCTCGACGCCCGCCGGCTCCAGGCCCGCCTCCTTCATGACGAGCAGCCGGTCGCCGCTCCCGCACCCGACGTCCAGCACTTTGTCGCCCGGCGCAAGATCCGTCCGACGAAGCATCGAGCGCGTCTCAAAGCGCAGCAGGTGAAACCGGTACGCGCGCTCCAGCCGATGCACGAGGCCCTCGGGGCCTGGCGTCTCGGGCTTCCAACTGTAGGTGTCGGGATAGTATCGGCCGATCTCGGCGGGCGACGGCCGCGGGCTGACCCACCGAAGACCGCAGGCCGCGCACCGCACGACCCGGAACCGCTCGTGCGGGGGGAACTTGTCGGCCTTCTCGAAGGCGACGGCGCCCGCCTTGCCGCAGAGGATGCAATTGGCTTCTTCCATGAGCGATTCGTTCCACAACGTTATTTCACCGCAGAGACGCAGAGAGCGCAGAGGGAAAATTGAGTAACAACGGCAAAAGCGGCTTCCGCCGTTGGATCACAAAAAACTGTTTGCCGTTCCCCTATCTTTGCTGTTCTCTGCGTGCTCTGCGTCTCTGCGGTGAAGAACGCAGTGTAATATCAGGCGTTTAACTTCTTGGAGCGGCCGAAGGCGCGGATGGCCTCGACGATGCGCCCGAAATCCTCTTCCGTGAGGTCCGGATAGAGGGGCAGCGTCAGCAGGCGTTTCCACATCCGTTCGCAGACGGGCGTCTCGCCGCGGCACTTCTTATACATCGCGTAGTGATTGTTCGGAATGTAATGGACGCCGGTCGATATGTCGCGCTCCGCCAGGTACGCGTTCAGCCCGTCGCGGTGGTCGGTCTGGACGGCGTAGTTGTGCCAGGCGGGTTTCGTGTCCGGTTCGGCGACGGGCCTCCGGATCCAGTCCAGGTCGGCCAGGGCCTCGTCGTACCGCCGCGCCCACGCCGCACGCTGCGCGTTCATCTCGTCCAGGCGCGCGAGTTGCACCAGCCCGATCGCGGCCGGAATGTCGTTCAGGTGGCACTTGTACCCCAGTTCCACGACGTCGTAGTACCACGAGTACTGGGTGTCGGCCTTGGCCTCGCGGCTCCAGGTGTCCTTCGTGATGCCGCACCATCGGAGGCGTCGGAGGCGGCGGTCGATCCCGTCGTCGTTGGTGACCAGCATGCCGCCTTCGCCGGTGGCGAGGTTCTTGACGGCGTGGAAGGAGAAGCACCCGAGGTCGCCGATCGCGCCGAGTTTGCGGCCGCGCCATTCGCCCCCGCATCCGTGGGCAGTATCTTCAATCAAGATAAGGCCATGCTTCTTCGCTATCTCCAGGAGCGGCTCCATCTTGCACGGCCGGCCGCCGTAGTGGACGCACACAATCGCCCGCGTCTTCTTCGTGACGAGTTTGGCGACCGACTCGGGGTCCACGTTGCCGCTCGCCTCCTCGATGTCGGCGAAGACGGGCGTCCCGCCCGCGTAGAGAATGGCGTGGTTCGTCGAGACGAACGTCAGGGGCGTCGTGATGACCTCTCGGCCCTCGACCTCGGCGACGATCATCGCCAGGTGCAGCGCCGCCGTCCCGCTGTTCAAGGCGACCGCGTGCTTGACGCCGAGGTACTCGGCAAACTTTTTCTCGAACTCGGCGGTCTTCGGTCCGAGGCCGACCCATCCGGACACCATCACCGCCCGGACGGCCTCGAACTCCTCTTCGCCGTAACTGGGGCGAAACACGGGTATCGTCATGCGCCGTCTCCGTTTTCCTGCCGTGACTCAACGCACAGATCGCTGAGAACGCAGAGAAAAACCCTAATCAGGGAAAGACAACCAAGGCCAAAGTGTTTCTCCTCTTTTCTCCTTTCCCCCTTTCCCGCCGTTCTCTGCGCTCTCTGCGTCCTCTGCGTTTAAACCCACGCTCAATCGCGCAAAGCGATGTCGCGGGCCCCGATGCCGAAACGCCGGAATATCTCGCGGAACCGTCCAGGCCCCATCGGAGCGCTCCGCAGAATCCAGGCGCGTTTGCGGAGCATCTTCGTCAGGCCCGCCCACGCCTCGCGCCACGCCTGCCACAAGAGGCGGGCCATCTCGCCTTTCGAGCGCTGGGAGGCCATGACCCCCGCGCGGCCTTTGCCCGCAAGCACTCCCCAGACCTGCCAGAAGTACCGATAGCCCGACCACGCGGCACCCGCGAGGAGCAGCCAGGTCGGGAAATTTTTGACGGCCACCCAGATGCGGTTCCGCTCGACCAGACGCACGAGGAACGGCGAGACGCTCCCGCTCGAGGCCGCGTGATGATGATACACCAGAGCCTCCGGCACATATAGGCTTTTCCAACCGCGGCGCTGGGCGCGCCAGCCCATGTCGGTCTCGTCGGCATAGGCGAAGAAGTCCTCGTCGTAGATTTCGCCGTCCGGCAGGCGGAGGTCCTGGAGCATCGCCCGGCGATAGAGGCAGCAGCAGTCGGAAACGTAGAACACTTCGCCGCCTTGGCGCATGGTGTCGGGCGGCTGGGCCCGGCCGCCGCCCAGCGCCAGACCGTCGGGGCAGACGACGATGCCGGCGGCGTCCACCAGGCCGCTCGCCACCAGGACGATCATCGGCGCCGCGGCCCCCGCCTGCGGGTTGGCCTCGAGGCACTCGACGAGCCGCCGGACGCAATCCGGCCGGAGGTCGATGTCGTTATTGCACATGAGAATGTACGGCGTGGCGATGCGGTTGATGCCGCTATTGTTCCCGCCGCCGAAGCCGAGGTTTGCCGCGTTGCGGTGGATGCGGACCCGGGGAAACTCGCGCTCGAGCATCTCGGCCGAGCCGTCCGTCGAGGCGTTGTCCACCACGAGGACCTCCAGGGCCGGGTAGTCCTGGGCCCGGAGCGAGCGGACGCAGTCCCCCACGACCCGGGCGCCGTTCCAGTTCAGCACCAGGGCGGTGACGGCAGGCTTTCGGGATGGGGTCGGCGACGCGGACACGAGGCCGCTCCTTTTGACGGTCAACGCCCGGTCGCGCAGGGCGCCAGGCGTCGCGTGATGCTAGAAATGCACGCCAGGAGAGTCAAGCGCAAAGGCCGCCGCGGAAATCACGGGGGCGACCGCGGATCGTGGCAATGGCTGTTAGGCCCATTCATGGGCCTTTGCCCCGCGCCGGCGGGGTTTAGCCCCGCCATTTTACAGGATTTTGCATCTACGCGGCCTTGGCATCATGAATCAGTGTCCGAATCAGGTTGAGGATGATCTTGCCTTGGACCCACAGGCGAACCCGGGGAAGGGTGCG
>JBAUDW010000067.1:0-4510 GCA_049678285.1 Phycisphaerae bacterium | reverse complement strand
GCCGGGCGAGGACCGCACCGAATTCAAGCGTAAGGTCGCGCGTCTTCGCGAACACTTCGAGCGGTTCAACGTTGATGTGTCCGAACTGTGCCAATGGCTGATGGGCCTGCGCCGCGAGTGCGCCGATGCCGATAAGCCCGGCGGATTCGGAACGCTGGGAGATTTCATTCTCGATCCGGCCCTCGACCGCAGCGATGCCGACGAATCGGAGCGCGACCGTTGGCGCCTTGCCGTTTTCGACGATGTGGCGGGGCTTCGCCGGTCGAGCGACCTGGGAGGCCGTCCTGTCCCGGACTGCCTGCGCGAGGCGATGGAGCGCGCCGCGGGGCGGTCTGGGACGCCGACCACGCGGCGGCTGTTCGAGCGTCTGCGCATCCTCGAACCGGTCCACCGCCTCGTGCTGCTCAAAGCGGCAGCGGAGTGGACCGTCGCCCGCTACCAACGCGGCGTCGAGAACTGGGTCCGGCAGCGTGAGGAATGGGAAAAGGAGAAAACCGATTGGGAGGGCCGACACCCCGCGCTGACCGAAGAAGTCCGCAATCGGTTCACGGACGTTTTCAAGTCGCTCGAGGATCCCGAAAGAGAAGGCGCCCCGGGCGTGAGGCGCAAGAACCCGCGTATCTGCGGCTATGAGCGCCTGCGCGAGGACAAGGACAACTGCATCTATGCCGGCGAGAAGGGCCACGGACCGCTATGCTGGAAGTATGTGGACTTCGTGAAAGACCAGAAGGCGCAAAATAAAAGGTTCAATGCGAAACATTTTGCCGAAAACGCGGAGAAGTACCTGGCCTTTCGCGCCGCGCCCGGTGGCGTAGAGCGTGCGACGGAGGCTAAGCGTCGTGCGCTGGAACGTCTCTACAAGGATGTTCCCGACTGCCGAAGGTGGTTTGAGAGCGCTTGGACGGCGTACCTCCGGTTTCTCGGGCTCAATGAGCAAACGGCCGTGCAGTCCCGATGGTTGCCTCATTGTTTCAAGATCGGCGGGACATGGGAGAAATCGGAGTGCGAGTGGAATCCGCACACCGACCTGTGCCGACAATACAAGCGGGCGCTCGAGGGGCTGGACGCCCGGACGCTCGCCCTGGAATCCGAGTACCGCGAGTGGCGGCGGGAGTATCTCGCCGGGCCGCGCAAGCCGTCGTTTCGCTATCCTTCCAGCCGCGATTTGCCGATGCCGAAGATTTTCGGCGCGGGCTTTCACGAGATTGATTTCAAGCGGTCCGTCCTGCGGCTACGTCTGGATGACATGCCTCGAGGCCAGTGGATCGAGTTCGGCTTCGTCCCCTGGCCGCGGCACTACCGCCCGTCAAAGAAGGAGGTCAAGGTTACGAGCGTCCATGTCCACTTCGTGGGAACCCGCGCCCGTGCAGGTTTCCGGTTTGACGTGGCGCATCAACGCTCGCGGTTCAACTGCACGCAGGACGAACTGGACGAGTTGCGGAGCCGCCAATTTCCGCGCCGGGCGCAGGACCAGGCTTTTCTTGAGGCGGCGCGGAAACGGCTGCTCGAATCGT
Source organism: Phycisphaerae bacterium (assembly GCA_049678285.1). Taxonomy (GTDB): domain Bacteria; phylum Planctomycetota; class Phycisphaerae; order FEN-1346; family FEN-1346; genus JAPLMM01. The sequence goes on along the minus strand of JBAUDW010000067.1, from coordinate 2,996 downwards.
TTTCAGGAGACGCGGAGCGCGACCTTCGCCTCCTGGCGGTGGATCTCGGCGAGACCGGGGCCTGCGCCGCCGTCTATCAAGGCCGCACGCATGAGAAAGACGTTCCGCTGCGGATTTTGAAGATCGAGAAACTCTACTCGGATCGGCCCGAAGCCCTGGGCAAAGAAGATTCGCGCGGGCTTCGCAAAGAGCACGTGGGCCGACACCTGGGAAAATTGGCCCAAGGCACGGCCGGGGTTGCTGCGCACCGTCAGAAGGAAGGTGCGCCGACCGCGGTTCCGTTTGAACAAGACTTTCGCGGTCTGAAGCGGCACGTCGCCTGGATGATCCGCGATTGGGTGCGCCTCAACGCTGCGCAGGTGACAGCCGCGGCCGAGGAGCACCGGTGCGACCTGGTCGTTTTCGAGAGCCTTCGCGGCTTTCGCCCACCCGGCTACGATAAACTTGCCACCGAGGACGATCGCAAGAAACGTTGGCTGGCGATGTTCGCCTACGGCCGAGTGCGCCGCAAGGCGACCGAGAAGGCGGTCGAGCGCGGCATGCGGATGGTGACGGTCCCGTACTTTAAGTCGTCGCAGTTCTGCTCGGTGTGCGGCCATGAACAGCAAAACAAAGGGCGCTGGAGGAAAAATAAAGGAGATCGCCGATTCAAGTGCGAATGTGGAGACCCAAGGGCGCAGGCCGGGAAGGACGGGGGAAAGGACCGAGGTCGGACGACGCCGCCCAACCTAGCGCGTCCGCAGTCCCGTTGTAGATGTATGGCGGACCTGAATAGCGACGCCAATGCCGCCCGTGTTTTGGCGCGCGTCTTCTGGGACGAGATTCGGTTACCGGCGGCGCATCCGTAATTGTCTTGACACGGGTGGCGCGCACGGTAGGATAAATGTGCCTTTGAGTCATTTGCTTGGAAAAAGCCCGGCGGACCATTGGACCAATGGGCGGATCCCAGGCACGAAGGCAAAATCGCAAATGTTCGGGCAGTTTAGGAGAAGGGCGGATCGCTTTTTTTCGGGCGAAACGGGTGCAAGACGTTTCAGGCCAAGAGGTTACGGAGTTAGGGTGCGGCTGCCCGTAGATTTGCGATCTGCGACACCCACGCTTCGATTCCGGGCACGTCGGGATTGGGTGCGGCTGCCCGTAGATTTGCGATCTGCGACACCAACCCGCCCGCGCCGACGGTCCAGGTCATCGGTGCGGCTGCCCGTAGATTTGCGATCTGCGACACCTTCACCATCGGAGGCCTCCTTCGCGGGGTAGGTGCGGTTGCCCGTAGATTTGCGATTTGCGACACCCCTTTCGCTCTTCAGGCGTCATGTTCCGGCGGTGCGGCTGCCCGTAGATTTGCGATCTGCGACACCGGTGACTAAAGGCAGGTCGGCAGGGTGTCGGGGAGCGGAGTCGGGCGGTTGTGACGCGGCGGTTCGGGAGAACCGCCGCGCGGTGTTTTTTGCGCGGCGGCCGGGGAAACGGGTGAAAGAGTTGACCACGTGCGACACGAGGGATAGAGTGGCGGCGGATCGGGGAAGCGCGGGGTTAAACCGCGAGTCGGCAAAGGGTTTCGGGTGGCAGCCTGGAAAGGCCGCCACCCAACGCACAAGCACTGGCGGGCGAGCGGCGAGTTCACCCTCACCCTCCCCTCTCCCATCAAGGGAGAGGGAACAGCAGAAGAAGGAGAACGTGATGGAGATCGTCGAGTACAAGGGTTGGAAGCGGAACGTGCGGTTGGCGAACGGGAAGATCGAACTGGTGGCGACGCTGGAGGTCGGGCCGAGGATCATCCACCTCGCCCTGCGCGGCGGGAAAAACCTCTTCAAGAACTACGACGAGCAGATGGGGCGGACGGGCGAAAAGGAGTGGCAGATCCGCGGCGGACATCGCCTGTGGATCGGGCCGGAAGACCCCGTCGGGTCCTACTTTCCGGACAATGGGCCGGTGGAGGTCGAGGAACTGCCGGGCGGCGGGGTGCGCCTGAGGCCGGGGCCGGAGACGGCGAACGGCATCCAGAAGGAGATGGAAATCGCGCTGGATGAAAACCGGGCGCGGGTGCGGGTGGTGCATCGGCTGAAGAACATCGGGACGGAGACGAAGGCGCTGGCGCCGTGGGCGCTGACGGTGATGGCGCCGGGGGGCGTGGCGATCGTGGGGCTGCCGAAGCGCGGCGAGCATCCGCGGGACCTGTTGCCGAACCAGCGGCTCGTCCTGTGGCCGTACACGGACCTGGGGGACAAGCGGCTTGCGATGGACACGCGGTCGGTGCTCCTCGCGCAGAAACGGGGTGCGGGGCCGATCAAGTTGGGCCTCTCGAATCCGGAGGGTTGGGCGGCGTACGCGGTCGGCGGGCGCCTGTTCGTCAAGCGATTCGCCTGGAACGCCGAGGCCGAGTATCCCGACATGGGCTCGAGCACGGAACTGTTCACGAACTCGGACATGCTGGAGGTGGAGTCGCTGGGGCCGATGGCGCGGCTTGAGCCGGGGGCGGCGGTGGAACACGTCGAGGATTGGCACTTGTTCGAGGACGTGCCGGCGCCGGCGGACGGAGCGGAGGTGGAGGAGCACATTCGGCCGCTGGTGGAAAAGACGGCGTAGGGACGGACGGGCGAACACGGCGAGATCCCCGCCACGGGCGGGCAAGCCTCGGCTGCGCTCAGGATGACACGGCGCAGAGCAAGTTCACCCTCACCCTCCCCTCTCCCGTCAAGGGAGAGGGAACGGAGCGGCGGGTGCCCGCCACGGGCGGGTAAACTCCAGACCCGCCGCGCAAATTGAAAGATAGGGCGCGCGGAATGAGCGTTGAGACGATTGAGGTGCGTCCAACGACGGCCTCGGAGGCGGGGCGGGCGGCGGAGGCGTATGCGCGCTTTGCCGGTCCGGCCGGCGCAGCGCACGGCCGGACAAGACCGGCCGTGGCACATACCGTCGTGGCGGTGCGCAGGGGGGAGATCGTCGGCGTGTGCGGATGGGCGCCCGGCGCGGGGCGGTGCGCGACGGTGGTGGCG
>JBAUDW010000066.1:0-6817 GCA_049678285.1 Phycisphaerae bacterium | reverse complement strand
GTCAACCACAACCGACTATCAGAGCCTTACTTGTAGCGCGGGGGTTTACCCCCCGCGCAAAACGCCCTATATTCCAAGGCCGCGGGGGATAAACCCCCGCGCTACAGAGCCCGATGCAAAAAGTTCTATAGGCCGGGGCAGGGGGCCGCATGATCACGACGGACTATCACCTTCACTCGACCTGCAGCGACGACGGCCACGCCTCCGTCGTCGAGATGTGCGAGGCCGCCATCCAGGCCGGTCTCCGCGACGTCTGTTTCACGGAGCACCTGGACTTTGACCGGAGCGACCCGGGCTACGGCTTCTTCGACTATGCCGCCTTCGCCGCCGCTGTCGAGGAAGCCCGCGCCCGCTACGCCGGACGCCTGGCCGTCCGCAAGGGCATCGAGTTCGACTACCGGCGGGCCTACGGCGTCGAGCCAGGCGAATGCCTCGCCGCCATGGACTTCGACTTCGTGATGGGCTCCGTCCACACGGCGGCGGGGGTCCCCATCTACAGCCTCTCGCCTGAGGAACTCGAAGCCCTCGACCTGAGGGACCTCGCGCGTGAGTACCTGGCCGAGACGGCCGCCCTCGTCGCCTCCGGCTGGTGCCACGGCCTGGGCCACTTCGATTACGTGTTCAAGCAGGCGCCGCTCCTAGTCGAATCGTACCGCGATGCCGCCTACTGGGAATCGGTCGAGAAGATCCTGGCGGCGTGCATCGCGGGCGGCGTCGCCCTCGAGGTCAACACGCACCACGTCTTGGATCGGGGGATGGGGCTGGCGGCCGACGCCGAAATCCTCCGCCGATACCGGCGCCTCGGAGGCCGGCGGGTGACGGTCGGCTCCGATGCCCATCGGCCCGGCGACGTGGCGCACGCCTTTCCCGACGCCGAGCAGGCCCTCCGCGAGGCCGGGTTCACGACGGTGACGGGCTACGACCGCGGCCGGCCCTACGCCGTCCCCCTGCAACCTTAGAGGCTGCTCCGCTTTCCTGAAAACCTGCCTTGGTTTTCCCTCTCCCCTTGTGGGAGAGGGAAGGGTGAGGGGATGCTGTTGTAATGGAAAAGCTGTTACGCCGTGGGCCTAACCCCCTGCGGTGCGGATGGCATCCAGGTTGACGATGAACCCTTGGCCGCCGACGCTAAAGACCAGGTGCTTACCGTCCGGCGAGAAGACCGCGATGCGTCCGACATAGACGCCGGTTTCGCCGCGCGGCGGCTTGTACACCTCAAGGACGGTGTGGCCGGTGGCGAAGTCCGCCACGCGCATCCGCGACACCGTGGAGAGCACCACCAACCGTCCGTCGGGGCTTAGGGCGGTACAGTCCCACCAATCTTCGACAGGAGGCAGTCGGCGGACTTGCGCCCCTGTGGCAAGGTCCCACAGGCCGATCTCGCAGATCCGGCTATCCGCGGAATCGCTCGGCACACGGGCGGCGTACAGCGACGTGCCCGGGGCGAGGGCGCCGCGCCAGCCCGCCCGGAGCCGCCGCGCCTCCCGGCCGGTTGAGAGGTCATAGACCGCGAGGCCCGCGCCGGTTGGGTCCGGTTTATCACGGTAGTCGATGAGAAACCGCCGATCACCCGTGAGTGCGGCACCGCCGGAGGTTCGCAGGAGTTCGGTGCCGCCGTCCACGTTGTAGACCACCGTTTCAGCCACGGGTCGGGGTTCGTACGTCAGACCAAGAGGATCAAGATCAGGGTTCGGTGGGGGGATGTAGGAGTGGCGGACGACGAGGGTCCGGCCGTCGGCCGAGAAGACGATGGTCCAAATCCCGGCTTGGCTGTACCCGGCGCCGGGGTCAAGCGTGTGAAGCAGCCGTCCCTCGGCCACGTTCCAGAGCGCGACGCCGCTTCGACTGCCTTCGGACATCGCCACGAGACAGGCCAGGATGCTGCCGTCCGGCGAGAAGGCGAGAGGTGAGGCCGCCTCCTCCGTAACCTGGCGGGCCGATGCCCCATCAGCGGCGTTGCAGAGCCAGACCCGCTCGTTTTTCAAGAACGCCAAGTGCTTCCCGTCCGGCGAGAGGGCGCACCACCAATCGCTCGGGCCCGCCGACCAGCGGCGCACGAGGCGCGGCGACCGATCCGAGAGGTCCCATAGGTTCATCTGCCGCGAGGGGGGGCGGTGCCGCTCTGTCTCCACCGAGTACGTCTCGTCAAAGACCGCGAGCCCGCTGCGGCTCACTGCGACGACCCGACCCGAAGGCCCGGGCGCAGCGGCGCCGCTGTCAACGTCCACGGCGTGGGGGGCAAAGTCCTCGCCGACAACGAGGTACTTGCCGGCCGCGATGAACTCCAAAGGGCTGCTGAGGTACACGTCGCCGCAAGGAATGATCGCCCCGGCCGGAAGGTGCCGCGGGTACACAACCTTCAAAGACCGGTTGCACCCGGACACGCCGCCGGCCAGGAGCACGGCTGCGAGCAAGGTGAGGTATCTTGCCATCCTCTGCCTCGTCAAGTCCGTCCTATCAGACTGCCGCCCTTCTTGCCACAGCCCTGGCCTTAGGCAGCGCGAACCTTACGGCACATAGAAGGAGACGGTGTAGGTCATCTCGACCGTCTGTCCCGGCTTCAGGTTCAGTTCCCACACCAGTTCGCTGTGGTTGTTCTGCCAGAAACCGCCGTCTTGCCAGTCGCCCGGATGAAAATCGTCAATCCGGATATGCCCGTCGCCGGAGACTGCGTCGGCCTTGCCCGGCAGGGAGACGGTGACGCGCACATCCGAGTCGGCGTCGCGGAAACTGGTGAGGGTGACCGTCCCTTTCTTACGGATCAGCGAGTACGAATGGCTGCCCCAATTCAGGACGTTCGGCTTGCGCTCGATCTCTTCTTCCGCCAGCGTTCCGCGGAGGTTCACCGCGACGGTCATCGGCAGCAGGCTCGTTCCGCCGGGCGGTGCGTAGGTCAGCAGGTCCTGCCCCATCGGCAGATTGCCGCGGAGGATGATGGCCGCGCCGGTCGTCCACGGCACCTTGGAGCGGTTGGTCAACTCCAGTTGATGCCAGACCTGCGTTTTGAGCAGCCGCAGCGGCGAGCCCGTCGGATACCGCGCATCGTCCGACTCGCCCTGGATCATGCTGCCGTGCTTGGCGTTCCGCACGACGTTCAGATCCAGCGTGTAGAGGTGGTGCAGGGGCGCCTCGGCCTGCCAGAGGGGGACGCTCGCGCGGCCTCCCGCCCGCAGCGAGAAGTTCGGCACGGTGTAGACGAAGAGGTCCTGCTCGCCGGTCGCGCCCAGTTCGGGTGGCAACTGGATGTCGGCCGGCGCCGCCGGCGCCGCCGCCTCCGCCTCGCGCCGCCACTCGCCCGACCGCTGTGTGAACATCGCGTTGGACATCTGCCCCATCAGTTGCGGGGCCGCCTGCGCCAGCGCGTTGCGCAGCGTCGCCTCCAGCACGAACGGCGAGACCACGTCGCGGAAGCGGAAATGCGGCACGCCCACCACCAGGTCCAGCCCCACGCCCTGAAGGTCTTCGCTCTGGTTCAGGATCTCCGCCTGCAGCGCCATCGCCGCCGTGTCCTTCAGGTCGCCGCTCACACGGTACGTCGGGATCCAGCGGATGCCGGGAGCGAAGTACATGAGTGTCAGTTCGACCGCCTTGCCCGCCGACTCTTCGCCGAGGTCGAAACTGAGCCGCTTCGCACGGGCGAACGGCGGGTCGGCGTTCCCCCCATCGCTCAGCGCGGGGCTCCGCACCGCCACGATCTGGGACTGCGCGATCGAAATCGGCTGTGGACCAGCGCCGGCCGGTTGTCCCTCCGGCTCGACCAGGACAAATGACCGGTCTTCGATGACGGTCCGCCCGAGCAACTTGCCGCGGAACTCTTCGCCCCCGGCGGTCGTCAGCGTCACCGCCTTGCCGGTCACCTGCTTCAGCAGGTTTTCGAGCGTGTTGGTCGCGGGCCCGAGCGGCGTGTCCACCCGTTTCCAGTCGTCGGTGTATTCGGCCCGCATGGCGACGATCTCGTCCCTCTGGCTGACGGCCCAGAAACTGCCCAGGACAGCCGAGTCCGGCACCTCCAGGGTAAAGACGCGGCCGGAGGCGTCGGCCACGCCCCTCGCCTCCTTAACCAGCAGCGCGTACCCGTCCTTGAAGACGACCGCTCGTTGTGTCTTGAGCGCAAGTCGTCCCGACTCTGGCTCGGCCGCGCCAGCCGCAGCGCACACCAGAGCTGCCAGCGCGACCGCCGACCCGGCGACGCGCGCCCACGATCCGCAAGTTCCTCGCAATGCGAACATGACCGCCTCCTTTCCGATGCTTGGTGCCTGACGCCTCCGAAACGCAATTACCCCACCGCGGGCCTGTAAGGTATTGGACGCCGCGACTTCGGCGGAGTTCCCGGCAAAGCCGTCTCCCCGTGCGGATAATGGGGCAGACGATGTCACAGGTGGATCCCGGTGACGTCGAGTTCGACGCATTCCGCCGCGACGCCCAGGACCTCGGCAACGCTCGGGCTGGTGCGGCCGTCGTCGCCGCTCACGAGTTCCTTGACGTAGAGCCCCGCCTGCGTGCGGACCTCGATCTCGACCGTTCTCGCGTCCACGGACTTCCACGCGACGGACCGGACGCGGCGATAGCGGACGCGGTCGGCCCGGCTCCGGAGGGCCCGCGCCGGCGTCTGCTGGCGGATCCGGCCCGCCAGGTTCGCGAGAGGCTCCAGGTCCGCGGCCGGTTCCGCCAGCCGCGCGAGCGCGCGGTAAGTTTTTTCCGGCCGGAGGCTCTTGATGCACGCCACGTCCTCGGCGGCGCAGCGTCCGAGGCCGAGCACTTCGACGGCCCCGGAACGGGCGATGGCCCGGGTGAGCGCGGCCCAATCGAGCCGGCGCCGGCGCGGGCGGAGCACCTCGAGCACGAAAGGCCTCTCCCCCAGGCATCGCACGTCCGCGTCTTCGCGCCCGCAGCCGTGAAGAAGATGGTCCTCTCCGCCGGCGGCCTCGCGGACGGGGTCGCCGATGATGGCCTGGATGCTCGTCGGCCACGCGGCCCACCGGCATTGCGGCAGGCCGCGCACGAGTTTCCGGTACCGTCCGGAGACGAACAGCGGCCGCACGTCCAGCGTCACGGTGCCCTCGGCGTGGTCCGCCAGGACGACGACGTCGGGGTGCACGAAGTCGGGCTGGGCGCTCCTCGCGTCGCACAGGCGGGAGCCGACCAGGCGGTTGAATTCCTGCCTGTAAGGTTCCGCGAGGTCGCCGCCCGCGAGTTCCTGGAAGGCCCGCTCGCGTTCGGCCGTTGCGCCGTTCTCGTGCGAGGTGACCAGAAACGTGTCGAACTCAAGGGGCTCGAGGGCTTGCCTCGCCCGTTCGACCCAGGCGTCGATTTCGTCGAACAGGCCGCCGCAGATGCAGCAGGGGCCGGCGGGCGGCGCGGCCTGGAGCGTCCGGCGGATGGCCGCCCCGCGTTCGTCGTTGCCCATCCCTGTGTCCACCTGGGCGCAGAGGCGTCCGAGGCACCGGTCGCAGAGCGGCCCGGCGTCGAGGGCCCGCGCGAGGCGGGCGCGGAGGTCCGGGCGGGTCAGCGCGTCCGCCAGCGCCACGGTTCGCCAGGATTCCTTTCCCATCGGCCGTTTGGCTCCCGCCCCGCCGTTCGAGCCGCGACCGTAAGGTCGCGGCGACGTTCCCCGCCGTGGCACGTGCCACGGTAGGGAACGTGACCGCCCGCTTCCGCGGGCGGCTCGAAAGGCGCCCGCTTCCGCCCCCGGCTCGAAAGTGTAGTCGGGCCCGCGCGCCTTGTCCACACCCCGGCGCTTCTCGATTGTCATGGGGCGGCGGAATCGCTAAATTGGAGCTGGTTCTTCATCCGATGGCACCGGTGCCCATGACCGAGAATCCTTCCGCCCAAAAGCAGCCCGGCGAATTATCCCGAGAGGACTTGTACCGGGACTGGCTCGGCGTGACGAGCCCCTCGCCGACGTACTACGACCTGCTCGGCGTGCCGCCGCTCGAGCGCGACGCGACGCGCATCCTCCAGGCCGCCCGCGAAGTGAAACGCAAGATCCGGGCCTACCAGATCGGTCGGTACCGCAAGCAGGCGCTGGATCTGTTGTCCGACGTGGGGCAGGCCGTCTCCGTCCTCACGAATGCCGCCAAGAGGCGGGTCTACGACAATGGCCTCCTGCGCGGATGGCGGCAGATGATCGAGCACCTCTACGACCAGCACTGCACGGACCGCCCCCACGAGCCGGAGACGCTGGAGGCCTGGCTCATCGCCTGCCGGGAGAGCGGCGTGCCGGTGTCACGGCTGATCCCGACCATCATGCGATTCCTTCACCCGCAGATGGATTCTTGGCCGGCGCGCGGCGAGCACGGCCTGAATCTGCCCAAGGGGCTCTGGATCTATCGCGATGCCATGGTCCTCGGCAGTTGCCTCGACGACATTCCCCTGGAGCGGCGGGCCGAGGCCGTCAAGGGTCTTCAGAAAGCGCTCGGCATCCCCGAAGGCCTCGCGCGCGTCGTGGCCGAAGAGGTCACCCAGGAGTCGCGCCTGCTGGACCGGATGTCGCTCGTGCGGCAAGCGCAGAGCGACCCCGAGGGGACGGTCCTTCGGATGGGTTGGCGGATCAAGCGGCTCGGGGGCCGCCCCGACCAACGGAGCAAGATTCTCTCGTCCGTGGGCGCGCTGGTGGGCCTGGACCGCCGCCGGATACGCGTTCTCCTGCCGCGCCTGGACGAGCGTCCGGTGGTGCTGCGCGCGTCGAGACGTGCGGCGCTGGCGGCGCGGACGGTCGGCCGGCGGGCGCACGAAACGGGCCGCCGGGTTCGCCGGAGGGCCCGCCTCGTGAGGGGCTGGCTGGCCGACCGGCCGCAACTGTTGGTCGCCGCCGCCGTTC
>JBAUDW010000065.1:0-1903 GCA_049678285.1 Phycisphaerae bacterium | reverse complement strand
CCTGCCCACCGCGCGGTGGCCAAGAATGGCCACCGCGCTACCGTGAGGGCGTTGTCGTGCGCGGGCGGCACGGCGAGCGGGTGGAACAGCCCTTCGCCGTCCACGCGGAAGTCGGCGATGATCTTCTGACCCTCGGGCGAGGTGACCCAGGCCACCAGGGCCATCGCCCCGAGATAGTTCACGTCGCGGTGAACCGCCGGATTCACGGCGATGATGCTGTAAGGGTTCCGGAGCGCCTCAGGGTCTTCGAAGCGGGGCGCGAGGTGAAGTTTCACCCGCATCGCCAGGTACGTGCCGCGGTCCGTGAGGCAGTAACCATTCTTCTCGTCGGCCATCAGGAGCGTCGCACTCATGCCCTGGCCGGCCTCGAGGTACCAGGCGCCGGCGGGCTTGAGGTTGGCCGCCTGCCAGACGGCCAGTTCTTTCTTGTGTGTTCCGGAATTGTCGCCGCGCGAGACAAAGGGCGCCTCGGCGCGGGCGATGCGCGCGAAAGCGTCGGCGGGTCCGCTCGCCTGGGCGATCTTGGCGGGGTCGTCCTTCGGCCCGAGGATGAGAAAGTCGTTGAACATGACGCTGCGGCGGTTGAGGCCGGCGCCCTCGGCCATGAACGCATCTTCGGCCGCCGGGTCGTGGACGAGGACGACGTCCGCGTCGCCGTTTCGCCCCAGGTCCAGGGCGCGGCCGGTGCCGACCGCGATGACGTGGACGGGAGCGCCCCACCACTTTTCGAAGGGCGGCAGGAGCCGCTCCAGGAGCCCTGTGTTTTCGGTGCTCGTGGTGGTGGCCAGGCGGATGGGCCGGCCTTGCCCTTGGCCGGACGACGCCGAAGAGTCCTCGGCCGTTCCGCGGCACCCCAGGCCGCTCGCCGCCAGGGAAACGCTCAGTGCGAGAACGATCGTTGCGACGGTTCGCATGGGTGCAGCACAAAAAAGTGGCACTTCTTCGCCCGGGGGGTGCCATCCCGGCGCGCCGGGACTTGTCAAACCGTGCGCTGCATACCAGCCACACCGATTGACAAGCAATCGGTGGCACCCCTGGAGGTTGCCACTTTTTTGTGCTGCACCCGTTCGCATCCTCAGGGGTTTCTCCTTCCGCCGGGGGAGTCGCAGTCAGGCGCATCGGCCAGGCCGAACCGCCACGCGGCGGTGTACACGTTCATCCGGTCGCCGCGCGCGAAGCCGACGACGGCCGTGTCGGCCGACCGGCCTAACTCGATCGCCCGCGACGTGACGGCGCCTCGGCTGACGACGGCAGGGATTCCCGCGCGAACGGCCTTGGCGACGATGTCGGAACTGGCGCGGCCGGTGGTCAGGAGCGCGAGGGCCGCCAGATCCGCGCCTTGCCGCAGGGCCGCCCCGACCGCCTTGTCCACGGCATTGTGCCGGCCGATGTCTTCCGCGAACACCCGGAGCGTCCGGCCGTCGGTGATCGCCGCGGCGTGGACGCCGCCCGTCTCGCGGAAAAGGACCGAGGCCTGAAGGAGGTCCTTCATCCGGCCGAGGATATCTTCGGGGGCGAAGCGTGCGTCGCTCGCCAGGTCGCCACAGGCGACTCGACGTGGCGAGCGGGGCAGGGCGTCCGCCGCGGCCGACACGCCGCTCCCGCATCCGCTGCTCGTGGCCACGCGCTCGCGGAAAAGGACCAGCCGGTCCGGGTCCACGTCCGCCCGGACCTCGACGCGCCCGCCGTCCGGCGCGAGGGTGCACGCGGTTATCGCGCGGGGGCTCTCGATCAGCCCTTCGGTCCAGAGGAACCCGGCGGCGAGATCCTCAAGCCGCTGGGGCAGGCACTGGACGCGCACGAGCACGCGGCCGTTAAGGACCAACTCGACCGCGCGTTCGACGATGACGGTGTCGGACTCGCCGGCCGCGCCGACGCGCCCGCCTCGGCGGCCGGCGAGGCC
>JBAUDW010000064.1:0-14776 GCA_049678285.1 Phycisphaerae bacterium | reverse complement strand
AACGAAGGCCACCTCATCGACTCCAAGGGCGTCAAGGGGCGGTACGTCCGGCTCTACAGCAACGGCAACACGACGAACGATCTGAACCACTATATTGAAGTCGAGGTGTACGGCAAGCCCGCCCCATGAAGCGCTCGACTCTGGTTAGCGCCGGCCTCCATGTGGTCGTAGGGTTCGGGACGCCGGCATTGTGCCTGCCCGGGCTCAAGCGGCGACCGGATTTTTCACCAAGGGTCTTGACCCGGCCGCCGGGGAAGGTTAAATTGTGCGTCACTTGCCGCCCATGCGGTTGTTTAAAGGGATGAGGCGGGACGGACCGTGAGATCCGCCCGCCGGCCTGTCCGCCATAGTCCCGGCGCGCCGGGACGACGGCGGAAACCTTGGCGAATGGGAAAGGAGAAACTCTGATGCGAAGCGTGTCCTTACAAGACCTCATTCTGGTGTTGCTGTTGGCGTCGGCGGCTGTGCTGGTCCAGGCGTGCCAGAAGTCGGAACCCGCCGAAGAGCCGAAGCAACCGGGTGAGGCGGCGAAAGAACCGGCCGAGGCTTCCGGCGACGGCGACCTGGAGCCGATCGCGATCGTACTGCCTCAGCCGCAGTTCCCCGGCACGCCGCCCGCCCTCCGTTTCGGACCGAAAGTCGAGAAGCCCCTCGGGAAGCCGCGGCCGCCGTTCAAGGCGCCCAAGGGGACGACGAACGTCGCGCTCAAGAAGCCGGTCCGCGGCAGCGACGAAGAGCCGATCATCGGGGAACTGAAGTTGATCACCGACGGCGACAAGGAAGCGTCGGACGGCAGTTTCGTCGAACTCGGGCCAGGCCGGCAGTACGTCCAGAGCGACCTCGGGGCCGAATACAACGTCTATGCCATCGTCTTCTGGCACTACCACAAGGAGCCGCGCGTCTATCACGACGTCGTCGTCCAGGCGTCGTCGGACCCGGACTTCATCACCGACGTGAAGACCGTGTTCAACAACGATTACGACAACTCGGCAGGGCTCGGCCTCGGAGAGGGTTTGGAACGGATCGAAACCAACGAAGGCCACCTGATTGACGCCAAGGGCGTCAAGGGGCGGTACGTCCGGCTCTACAGCAACGGCAACACGACGAACGATCTGAACCACTATATTGAAGTCGAGGTGTACGGCAAGCCCGCCCCATGAAGCGCTCGACCCTGGTTAGCGCTTGCATCGTCGTAGCCGTCGGCCTCGGCGCGTCGGCGCTGCGGCTGCACGGGCTGAACGAGCGGCCCATGCACCCCGACGAGTCGGTCCAGGCGTCCAAGACGGTCGCACTTTACCAGACGGGTGAGTACCGCTACGACCCGCGAGACCACCACGGCCCGACCCTCTACTACCTGGCGCTGCCCTCGATCCTGCTGACGGCGGGCGGCGATGCCGTCGGCGCCGACGACGCGACGTTTCGCCTTGTGCCCGCGCTTTTCGGCATAGGCCTGGTCTTTCTGGTCTGGCTGGTGCGCGACGGATTGGGGCGTGCGGCCACCGTTTGCGCCGGCGTTCTGACGGCCGTTTCTCCCGCGCTGGTGTTCTACAGCCGGTACTTTATCCAGGAGATGTCGCTCGTCTTCTTCACCTTCCTCGCCATCGCAGCCGGGTGGCGGTACGTCCGTTCGGGGTCCTGGGGCTGGGCGCTGGCGGCGGGCGTCGCCGTCGGGCTGATGCACGCGACGAAGGAGACGTGCATCATCGCTTTCGCCGCCACGCTCGGGGCCCTCGGCCTCGCGCTGGTGCTCTGGCGCCGGTACGGAGCGCCAGGCGCGCCCAAGCCCGCGCCGGTGGTGCGCCGTTGGCCCATCGCCCTCGCGGCCGCCGTCGCGGTCCTCATTTCGGTCCTCTTGTTCTCGTCGTTCTTCACGAACCTTCAGGGTCCGTTGGATTCGGTCCGGACGTACGATTATCTGGTGTCGCGCGGCCACGAAGGCGGTGTCCACAACCACGCGTGGGACTACTATCTGGGGATGCTCGCGTGCTCGAAGGACGGCGAGTGGGTCGGGTGGCGAGGCCTCTGGGATGTCCTGACGAACCCCAAGGCCCGCATCGGGCCGGTCTGGACCGAGGCATGGATCCTCATCCTGGCGGTCGTGGGCATGCTGGCGGCGTTCACGCGAAGAGGAATCGGCCAGGCGAGCGCTCCCTTGCTCCGGTTCCTGGCGTTCTATACGCTCCTCATGACGATCGCCTACTCGTCCATCCCCTACAAGACGCCGTGGTGCATGATCGGGTTCCTCCACGGGATGATTCTCCTGGCAGGCGTGGGCGCGGTCGCGCTGGTGCGCTGGCTGCGGTGGCGGCCGATGCAGATTGCGGCATCCATCGTGCTCGTCCTGGGAGGGGTTCATCTGGGAGTGCAGGCCTATCGCGCGTCGTTCCGATTCCATTCCGACTGGCGCAACCCGTACGCCTATGCCCAGACGTACACGAACGTCTTCCGCCTGAGAGACCGGATTGGTGAACTCGCGGCGGTGGACGGCGGCCGGGCGATGGGCATCAAGGTCGTCAGCCCGGAGAATTACTGGCCTCTGCCGTGGTACCTGCGGGCCTACGACCGCGTCGGCTACTGGGACCAGGTCCCGGCGTCGCCGGACGCGCCGGTGATCGTTGCGTCGCCGGCGGTTCAGGAGGACCTGGAGGCGAAACTCCGCGACAAGTACCAGCAGGGCATCTACGGCCTCAGGCCGGGCGTGTTCCTCGTGCTCTACGTGAAGCAGGACCTGTGGGACGCGTTTATCCGGAGCCGGGAAGCCCGGCGGGCCGGGCCGGGCGCCGCGGGGGGGTGAGGGCCGGATGGCAGGCACCTTGGGAACAGTCGGGCGCGAGTTGCCGGCCGGTGTCCATCGCTTTTCGCACGAGGCGATGGCGGCCGGCTTCGAGGTGCTCGTCGCCGGCGAGGAGGCGACGTATGCGGGCCAGGCTGCCGCCGCCGCCTTCGCCGAGGTGGACCGTCTGGAGGCGGCACTGAGCCGGTTCGACCCCTCGAGCGACGTCTCCCAGATCAACCAGTTGAAGGCGGGCGAGTCCGTTCGCGTGGGTCTCGCGGCCTTTGAGTGTCTCGCGACCGCCGCACGCGTCTGGGCCGAAACAGGCGGCGCGTTCGACGTGACGGCCGGGGCGCTGGTGGATTGCTGGAAGGCGAAGGACGGTTCGGCCCGGAAGCCGACGGACGCGGAACTCGCCGACGCGCGGGCGCGGACCGGCATGAACCTGCTGGCGATGAACGAGGAAGAACATGCCGTGGGCGTCGCGCGGGACGGTATGCGGATCGACCTCGGAGGGATCGGCAAAGGCTACGCGCTCGACCAGGTGAAAATAATTCTCGAGGATTGGAGCATCGGGCGGGCGCTCGTTCACGGCGGCGAGAGCACGGTCCTGGCCCTCGGGCCGCCCGAGGGCGAGGAAGGCTGGCGCGTGGTTGTCGGAAGCGCGCGGTCGCCCGCAGGCGTGGTCGAGACGATCCACCTTAAGGACCGGGCGCTGAGCGGGTCGTCGGCATCGGCGCGGAACCCGCACATCATCGACCCGCGGACGGGCCGGCCGGCGGCGGGAAAGTTGGGGGCGTGGGCGCTAGAGTCGAGCGCGGCGGTGGCGGACGCGCTTTCGACGGCCGCGTTCGTGATGGCGCCCGACGAGATCGAAAAGTTTTGCAGGCGAAATCCTGAAGTTTCGGTTATAGTGGTCGTCGAAGGGGAAAAGGAACCGGCGCGTTTTGGCTCGTGGCGGGGGTGAACCATTAAGGAGGCAAAACATGTGGCAGGAACGGATGGCGACTGTTTCGGTGCTGGTGGGGATTCTGCTGGGAGCGGCGGCGGTCGCGGCAACGGCCGCCGAGCCGCCGAAGTATCCCGACGACCCGTTCATGGGTGAGTACGCCGGCACGTTCGGGCCGGCGGGCGGGCCGGCCGGCAAGGCCGAGGCCAAGGTCTATCCCGTCAAGGACGGCTACGTGGTCGTCCTGCTTGTGCCGCCTGCGGAAGGGAAGGGCGAGGCTAGGCGGCTGGAACTGAAGGGCACGGTGGAGGGTGACAAACTGACCGTCAGCGGTGCAGCCGCCGGCGCCGAATGGTCGGGGACGCTCGCCGAGAAGAAACTCGCTGTGTCGGCGGCAGGGGAGTCGGGCGGAAAGTTTGACCTCAAGTGGCAGGATCGCAAGTCGCCCACCGAGGGCGCCAAGCCGCCCGCGGGCGCCGTGGTCCTGCTGCCCTTCGAGGAAGGCAAGAAGACGAATCTCGACGCTTGGCAGAGCATGAAGGGCGAACCGGTCGCCTGGGAAATCCTCGACGACGGCAGCGTGCGCGTCAACGGCCGCGGCAACGTCCAGACGAAGCAGGCGTTCGGCAGCATGCAGTTGCACGTGGAGTTCTGGTGCCCGTACATGCCGACGGCTACCGGTCAGGGCCGCGGCAACTCGGGCGTGTACATCCAGAGCCGGTACGAGTGCCAGATCCTGGATTCGTTCGGCCTGACCCCGAAGGACAACGAATGCGGCGGCATCTACAGCGTCTCCACGCCGAAGGAAATCGCCAGCCTGCCGCCCGGGCGCTGGCAGACGTACGACTTCACCTTCAAGGCCCCGAAGGTGCAGGACGGCAAGATCGTGGAGCCGGCCGTGATGAGCGTGGTCCACAACGGCATCCGGATTCACGAGAATGTGAAGATCGACCACGTGACGACGGCGGGGGTGGGCGGGCCGGTCGTCAGCCCCGCCCCTCTGATGCTCCAGGACCACGGCAACCCGGTCCGGTTCCGCAACATCTGGCTCGTCGAATTGAAGGACGGCGCGGGCGGCGCCAAAGCGGAATCCAAGTAAAGGAGAACAGGCATGCGGTGGGCGATGGCGGCGGCGATGGCGTGCGTGCTGGCGGCACCTCTCGGAGCGGCGGAGCCGGTCAAAGTGAGCGGCGTCGTCGTCGGCGAGGAGACCGGCGACCCATTTCTGGGCGAATACACGGGCACGTGCGGCGGCCTGGGCGCGGAGGTGAAGGTCTGGCCCGAGGCCGGCGAATACCGCGGCACGGTCCTCCTGGGGGCCAGGACCGGTTCCGAGAAGCGCATCCAACTGGCGGGCAAGGCCGAGGGCCCGAAACTCGTCATGACCGGCCGGTCCGGCGACGCGGAGTGCAGGGCCACGGTGGCCGACAGAAAGTTGGCGCTGGACCTCGGCGGCAAGACGGGGAAACTGGCGCAGGCGGTGCGCGTGAGCCCGACGCTCGGCGAGAAGCCGCCCGCCGGCGCGGTCGTTCTGATGGCGTACGGCAGAGGGAAACCGCCTTCGCTCGAGGAGTGGACGAACGTGGAATGGAAACCGATGCCGGACGGAAGCGTCCTCGTCGGCAAGGGCGACAACCGGACGAAGCGCGACTTCGGCGACATACGGCTCCACCTGGAGTTTATGACGCCGTACATGCCCGACAAGGGCGGGCAAGATCGCGGGAACAGCGGCATCTATCTCCAGGACCGCTACGAGATCCAGGTGCTGGACTCGTTCGGCCTGGAGTCGAAAGACAATGAGTGCGGGGGCATCTACAAAGTCGCGGTCCCGAAGGTGAACGCCTGCCTGCCGCCCGGCCGATGGCAGACGTACGACATCACGTTCACGGCGGCGCGTTTCGACGCGAACGGCAAGAAGACGGCGAACGCGCGGGTGACGGTGCTTCACAACGGCGCCGTGATTCACGAGGACCGGGAGATACCGGGCCCGACGGGCGGGGCGAGCAGCAAAACGGAGGCGGCCGTCGCACCGCTTCGCCTTCAGGACCACGGGAACCCGGTGCGGTTCCGGAACGTCTGGGTCGTGGAGTTGAAGGCGGCGGAGAAGTCGGCGAAGTAAGTGCGGGGGCCTAGCGGCGCTCGTTGCGCAGGAATCGCTTGATCCGGACGAGTTCGCGCAGGATGCCGAAGAGGTTGTGCGTCGGCTGCAGCCGGCTGTCCAGGTCGCAGACCCATTCGACGGGGAATTCGCGGACGGTGAATCCCCGGCGCCGGGCCCGCATGAGCACTTCGATGTCGAACACGAATCCGTCGCTCCGGCAATCGCGGTAGAGTTCCCTGGCCACGTCGCCGCGATAGACTTTGAAACCGCATTGCGTGTCCGTCAGATTGTGCGGGATTCCCATCAGGTCCAGGACGACGGCGCGGAACGCCCGCGACAGGAGGCGCCGGTACGCAGGCTGAGGGACCTTAAGGAGGCTGCCGGCCATCTTGCGGGATCCGTGCGCGATTTCGCACGTACCTTTCCGGAGCAGTTCCAGGCCGCGCAGCGCGTTGCCGAAAGGGACGCAGAGGCCGCTGTCGGCAAACATGGCGTACTCGCCGCGCGTTGCGACCATGCCGGTCCGGACGGCACAACCCTTTCCCCGGTGGGGGGCGTATCGGACGACCTTGCGCTCGATGCCGGGTGGAACCGGGACGGCCTCGGCGACCTTGGAGGTGTCGTCCTGGCTGCCGTCGTCCACGACGAGGATTTCGCCCGCGAGGCGCTGGTCAACGAGAAAGCGGGCGGCAGCATCGACGTCGCGCGCGATCTTGGCGGCCTCGTTGTAAGCCGGGATGACGATTGAAAGGTCCATGCTCGTTGTCGCCGGTGAGGAGGATCAGCCGAGACCCCGGCCCAGCGCGACCAGGTACCCGTGGATCATGGCCACGAGGACCATCGCCAGGGCCGAATAGCGATGGATCTCGAAGAGGAGTTCCTGGCCCGGCGTGCCGAAAATCTGGACCATGCTGAACATCATCGTCAGGACCAGTGTGGTGGCGAGAAGGGCGGCGGCCCAGAAGACCAGCCGCTGGCCTCGCCCGAAACCGGCCGCGGGAACCGTCGCGCCGGGCGCCCCGGTCGCCACTGGCGACTCGACCAGGCGAGCGGGGCGCCTCTCGGCCCAGAGGAAGGCGAGCACCAGCAGGCCGATGGCGAAAACCGGCGCGGCGCTGTTGTGGATCATCAGAAGCCAGCCCCGGAGCGGTTCGCCGCGGACGGCCGGCCAGAAGCCGGTGAACACGAGAACGAGCAGCGAGAGGATCGTGACGGCATAGAGGAGCCTCTGCCACCGGCCGAGGGGCCGGCGGGGCGCCGCCTTCGCCTCGCGGAGTCGCCGGCGTCCGGCGACGAGGAAGTGCAGCGCGAGGACCGCCGCGGCGCCTCCCACGGCGAGGATTGTAATCGTCTGGAATGTGGTCATGAGCGTTCTGGTTCCCCGAAAAGTATCAGCCTCGGGCGCTCCTGGCTCCCGCCCACCGGAGGATCGCCGCCAGGGCGCGGAAGGCGTAGAGGATGACGATCGCGGCCATGAGGCCGCCGACGGTAAAGAGCATCACCTTGAAGACGGGGCGGAACTCGAACGTCAGGGCCCAGATGGTCAAGGCGGTCGGGTCGAGTTTCTCGAAGTGGTGCATGGCCAGCGTCTCGGGCTCGCCGAGGTCGGCGGGCACTTCGGCCGCGACCTCGCCGAAAAAGAACGGTGCGTCCATTGAATGGCAGTCGGTGCACTCGCCGTCGTAGCCGAGCGCCTGCGTGGCCGGGCGGACGTCGTGGGCGAGGGGCCAGGAATACGGCCGGGCGGCCGGGTGGTCGGCGCCGACGAGTTTGCCATCGCCCGTCAGGCGGTACAGTTTCCCCCCGCCCACGTAAACGGGCTCGGCGCCGGTGTCGGCGGCGAGGGCCTTCAAGGTTTCAAGAATCTGTTCCCGCGAAATCAGGGTGATGTCCTTGGCCGCCTCGCCCTCGGCCGCGGGTTTCGTTTCGAGGATTTTGTCCGCCGCGTCGATGACCGCGTCGGGGGAGAGCGGGGTGACGGCGTCGCCCTTCAAGCGGCCCCAGAAGGCCGGCCAGATCATCCGGTGCGGAGCGATCTCCTCGTGGCCGTCCCGGGCGTTCACCTGCTTGACGAAGACGGGCTCGGCGATGTAGGGCGGCGCGTCGTCGCCGCGGTGCTCGCCGTGGAACTCGATGGCGTGGGCCCGCGAGGTCTGAACCCGGCCGGCGCGGTCGCGCGGGGCCGGGCCGGAGTGACAGGCGGTGCACGAAAGTTTCTCGAAATGCAGCGTGGGGAGGCCCACGTGCCGAGGCCGGGGTGCGCCGAGGCGTCCGCTCGAGGCCTCCTGGCCGTCGCCCAGGTGGCATCCGCGGCAGGTGAGGGCCGCCAGGTCAGGCTTGCCGCGGGCTTCGGCCTCGCCTTCGTAGTTGCGCGTGATCTGGTGGTCGAGGCCGTTGCGGTGGCAGTCCGCGCAGGCGAGGCCGGCCGCGAGGTGAACGTCTTCGTCGGTTTCCCATTTTTCCGGCGCGCCGGGACCGACGCGATGGTTCGTGTGGCAGAAGTAGCAGCGCGTGGGCGCGGGTTTGTGGACGGTGTTGAAGTAAGCGCGTCCGGCGGCGTCGAACTTCGCCACGTCGTACGTCACGACCGGGGCGCCCTTGGAGGCGGCCTGCTGGTTGGATTCCATGAAGGGGTCGTAGGTGTCGGGGACCCGCTGGGCGGACCCGTGCACGGAGCCGAGCGCCGTCGTGGCGAGCGGGGCCCACATGAAGTTCTGCTCGGAGATCGCCAGGAGCCACTGGACCTGGTCGTGGGCGGGTTCGCCGCTGTGACAGGTCTGGCAGTTGATCTCGAGTTTCCCCGAGACGAGCCAGCGTGACTGGGGGTCGTCGTCGGGCATCTCGCCGGGCCCGCCGCCGGGCAGGTGCCGGCCGAAGGTCAGGACGAACTTCCAGGGCGTGAGGCCGACGTCGGCCGGGCGGTACGTCCCCGGCCAGGGGCGATGGGAGACGGGCAACTGGGTGCCGGTGCGGCGATTGACGAGGATCCACGGCTGGGCGGGCCTGCCGGGGGCGACGTTCGGGTCCGGGGCGCTGAAGTGCCAGCCGCCGCCGACCGTCTTATAGTCGTGGCACTTGCCGCAGGTCGTCCGCGTCGAGAAAGGCATCGTCGGATCGCTCGACGGCGTGATCTCGCTGCCCTCGGTGTCAAGCAGCGGGACATGGTGGACGAAGGTCGAGCGGCTGGCGGGTTCGCCGGGGGGCTGGCCTTCCTCGGCGGCGCTCGCGGCCGAAGCGGAAAGCAGGAGGCCGAGGGCCGCCAGAGCCGCCGTCGCAATCACGTTCCGCATGGTTTCGTGCCTCAGCCCGTTGGTGTCTGTGGACTTGGCGCTCAAACCTTGAACTCCTCGGGTTTGAAGTCGATGCGTTTGGCGGCCGCGACGGCGTCGTTGACCGTGAGGACGGTGACGGCGGTCTCGTAGGCGACCTCCGGCGGGCAGTTGAGCGGCGTGCCTTTGCGGATGGCGTCGAAGAAGTTCTCGAGGTGGGCCTGGTGGTACGATTTCTCGAATTCCACGGGCAAGAGCCAGCCGATCTGGGGCGGCGATTTATAGACGCTGGTGATCGCGTCCATCTCGCCCTTGGCTTCCGGTTTCTGTTCCTGTTCCTCCACGGGGAGTTTGATGAGGTAGCCCTTCTTGGCCCATTCGTCCCAGGCGCCGAGGGGCAGGTGGCCTTCGGCGAAGACTCGGCACTTGCGTGCGTCCTCGGAGATCTGGAGCGTCCCTTCGTCGCCCATGAACGTCTCGTAGTAGCCGCGCGCGCTCGTCGTCGTCAGCACCTGGTAGAAGGCCCGGACGACGCCGGCCGGCGTGTCGTACTCGTAGATGGCCATGACGTTGTCGTACCACTCATGGCCCTTGTAATAGTCCATGCCGCCGCTGGCCATGACGGACTTGGGCGGTGTGCCGAGGAACCAGTTGAAGATGTCGATCTGGTGGCTTCCGAGGTCCTCGATGGGCCCGCCGCCGTACTTGCGGTACCACCGCCAGTTGCGGAATCGGTGCATCGTGTCGTAGCCGTATTTCTGGAGCGCGGCTTCGTCGAGTTCGTATCCCTTGGGCCAGCCGATGTCGTCCGCCTTGGCGCGGTTCCACTGGCCGTAACCGGTGGTGATTCGGCCGAGGAGTTTGGCGTCGCGGATGATCTTCTCGAGGCTGTAGGTGTAGCGCGGGTTCGAGCGGCGCTGGTGGCCGATCTGGAGCAGTTTGCCCGTCTGGCGGGCTGTCAGCACCATCTGCTTGGCCTGCTCGAGCGAGTTGGACATCTCCTTCTCGCAGTATACGTGCTTCCCGGCCTGGAGGCAGGCGATGGCGTGTTCGGCGTGCATCCAGTCGGGCGTGGCGACGATGACCGCGTCGAGGGCTTTCTCCTTGTCGAGCATCTCGCGGTAGTCTTCGTAGGTGGCCACTTCCTGCTTATAGGCTTTCAGGCGTCGCGAGGCGTAGCGCTGGCTGTAGGGCCAGATGTCGCAGACGGCGACGAAACGGACCCCCGGGATCTTCAGGCAGTTCTGCAGGAGGACCATGCCTTGGGTGCCGGCCCCGAGGATGGCGATGCGGAGTTCGTCGTTCTTCGAGGTCGGCTCGGCCGCTCGCAAGGGGGAGGTGAGCCAGAACCCTGCGCCGGCGGCGGCGGTCGTGGCCAGAAAATCCCTCCGGCTGAGGCCTCGCCGGGAATCCGATTGCGGTTTCTTTGCTGACGTCATTCGACTTTTCCTTTCCTGCTCGAGGCCGCTGCCAGTTCGCCCGCGACCTGTTCGAAATAGGCCACGCATCGGGCGATCTCGGGCAGCGACGAGGTCCAATTGTGCTCGTATTCGATGGAGAAGACGGCCTTCAGCCTTTGGCGCGCGAGTTCCTCGAGCATCGCGCGGACGTTGCCTTGGCCGGTTCCCCACGGCACATCGTGGGCGCCTTGGCCCATCGCGTTCAAGTCCTTGAAGTGGAGGCTGA
Source organism: Phycisphaerae bacterium (assembly GCA_049678285.1). Lineage (GTDB taxonomy): Bacteria > Planctomycetota > Phycisphaerae > FEN-1346 > FEN-1346 > JAPLMM01. Next base: position 3,998 of record JBAUDW010000064.1, on the reverse strand, counting down.
CGATGCGGCCCTGGAGTTTCCGGAGCGCCTCCACCGGATTCACGTCGGAGCGCATCCAGTGGCCGGTGTCGGCACACGCCCCGATCCGCGGGCTCAGGCCCTGGCACGCGTCGAGGACGATCTGGGGGTCCCAGTAGGGAGACGGCTTCGGGTGGTTGTGGATAGCGATGCTGATGGTGTACTCGCCGCAGAGTTTGTCGAGGGAGGGGAGGGCGTCCCTGGGCGACTCGGAGACGATGGTTTCGATGCCCATGTCCTTGGCGAAGTCGAACACCTTGCGCGCCGCGGCCTCGTCTTTGTCGAGGCCGACGACGCCGTAGCAGACCAGGCGGACGCCGCTCGCATCGAGTTTCCGCTTCACCTCCTGGCGGATTTCCGGGCCCGTGTTATGGTCCCAGCAGACGTCGCTCCTTTCCGCGCTCAACTTCTGGCCGGGGTAGGCCTCGATATAACGGAGGCCGAGCGAGGCCGTCTTCTCGATTGCCTCGAAGAGCGTGTAGCGGTTGAAGGAATAGGCCTGCATGCCGAGACGCCAGCCGAACGCTTCCGCGGCCGGGGTCTTGAACGCCCGGGCGCTCGGGGCTTCCTCACCGGAGGCGGCGAGGGCCAACGGTCCGCCGACAGCGGCGATCGCGGCGCCTTTCACGAACTCCCTGCGGGTCAAGCCGTGCTTGCGAGCCATCGTTCCCTTCCTTTCCTTGCGCCCGGCGGCTTGCGCGGGCGGCTGCGCCCATCACCTCGGCCGAAGATTATGCCATATCGGGCCGCCCGTGTTAAGCAGTTTATCGCGCCCGATTAAGAGGCGGCGCCGCCGGCCCTCCGGGTCCGCGGCGGCCTCACTTTTCTAACCCCGTTCGGCGTGCAATGTTTCGCGGTATCCCTGGGAATGCTCGGTAGGCCTGAAGCCCCAAGAGCACGCGCATCGAAGCCGCGCCCGGCGCCGGCGGGCCGTGGGCGCCCCGGCTCCGCCAGGGCAAAGCATGGCTTCGCCGTGGCGACGCCCGGCCCGACCATCCTTGACCAATTGCCCGGTCGGGGTCCACTGTTCACTGGAGCCATGGCCCGCCTTTTTCGACGGGCCATGGCCCGGTTCCGGTCTGCACAAGACGGCGCTTGAGCTGTCGTTCAGGCTTTCTGCGGTGCTTCGGCCGCGGGCATCTGGAGGGTCCTCGACTGGAGGCCGACCTTCGCCAGGATCAAGTAGAGGACGAAGCCGACGATGAAGGCAGCCACAGGCGGGCAGGGGACCTTCCCGGCAAGCCCGGGGATGAAGTCCGCTGCTCCGACGCCAAAGCCGATGATCCACGAGATCCAGCCCGCGGGGTTGAAGCTGGCCCGGGGCCCGGCCCACTTGCGACCCGAAAGCAGATAGTCGGCCATCATCGCGCCGCACACCGGTCCGAACGAGGCGCCGATGATCACAAAGACGCTGATCGCGTCGCCGGCCAAACCGGTGACCGCCAGGACGATAGCCAGGAGCGCCCCCAGGCCGCACGAGTAAAGCGGCCGCACCTTCGGCATCGTGGCCTTGAAACTGTTGGCCGCAATGAGCGACGAGAAGCATGCCGCTGGAAAGGCGGCAATGGCGAGCAGAAACATAAGCACAGCCGCGGTCTTGTCACCAACGATGTTTCCCATTAACCGGGTGGGCTCCATAACGGCGCCGCCGGTGACCATGCCACCGCCGTAGGCGCCGGCCACGATGAGAAGAGCCGCGCCGCCCGCGAACACCGTGGCCAGGGCGATGCCCGCCAGGCCGCCCAGGTGCACGTCCTTGGCGTCGCGGTTGTTCGAGGCGATGTCGGTGCCCGCCGCGCCGGCCGTCGCGAAGAAGCCCACGACGTACGTTGCAAGCAGCGCTATCACGCCGAACACCGTCAGCGGCGGCATGGCCTGGACGACCTCGCCCTCGGCCGGCGTGAATTGCTCTCCCGCCTTGACGAGGGCCTGGCTGTCGAAACTCCCGACGCCACCCACTGTCGCGGCGAACAGGATGACCAGGATGGCCAGCGGGATGAGCGGCATGAACGTCGCCACACGTGCGACGTACTGGATCCCCTTGACGCCTATGAAAGCACCCAACACGATCCATGCCGATGCCACAATGGCATGCGGCACGGAGGGGAACCCGTACCCGAATGGCGCACACAGCAAAATCCCCGCGAAGAAGCCGTTGACCGCCAACCACCCGAACTGAAGCAACCCCATCAGGACGCCGGGCATCAGGAACCCCCCGGTGGCGCCATAGGTGGAGGTCCCCACGATGTAAAGGGGCAACCCGGTTTTCATCCCCAGCATGCCCGGCACGAGGTAGAAGAGGAAGTGGCAGATGAGGGCCGCCAGGATCAGGCCGAGAAACGCCACGCCCAATCCCTGGGCCAGCGTGCCGCCCGCGAATGCGCTGTAGCCATCCGCGCCCTTCATCCCGCTCCCCAGGGGAACCTGGTTCCAGAAGACGAACCAGAGCATAATCCCCGCATACGTCTGCGCGGTGTTCTTGTACCACGGGGCTCGGTTTGCGGCGGGATTCGGCGAGGCTGAGGCTAGGTAATTTGGCAATTTCCCGTTGGCCATGTCCGCTCCTTTCGAGTGCGAGGTGATCGTACCCGGCAAGTGGGGCAGGTTTTTCAACAACCGGCCCAACCGCCACCGCGTGCTCAGTCGCTCCGACAGGGAACCGTTCTACCCGGCGCACGAGGGAGGTCAAGCGAAAAATAGGCGGCCCGCAGGACGCCCTTATTCGCGGAACGATAGCGCGCCACCGCACAAAGCGAGGCCGCCGGAAACGGCGTCTCCGGCGGCCTTCTCGTTCAATTTGGCGAGGGCGACGGGATTCGAACCCGCAACCACCGGATCGACAGTCCCAGTCTCGCGTTGGAAGCAGTTGTGGGAGCGGTAGTTACAGCACCTTTTCGGGTCAAAAACGAGGCTTGCAGGTGGTCTGCAAGTCGCAGACAAGTCGAACACAAGTGGTCACCACTTGGCGACTGACCCAAAACTGACCCACTGTCGCAGGATCTACAATCAGTACGTCATCCGGATCGCGGGCCGGCGCGACGCCGTCCAGGCACACCTGAACGCGAAGAAGATCGGCAACATGATTTACTATCCGGTTCCGCTGCACTTTCAGGAGTGTTTTGCCGATATAGGGCACAAGGAGGGGGACTTTCCGCAGTCGGAACGGGCGGCGCGGGAGGTGCTGGCGCTCCCGATTTACCCCGAACTGACTCGCGACCAACTGGACGAGGTGGCCGACGCGGTTCTCGAAGCCGTTCGTTGAGCGGGACGCCAAATTGTGCCAGTTAGCCGATGGGAAGGCAAGCGTGACGGAAGGTACACGGATAACGATTCTCAACGTCGTCGGCGCCCGGCCGAACTTCATGAAGATCGCCCCGCTGATGCGCGCCTTCTCCGCCAGGCCGGAGTTGCAGCCGGTACTGGTGCACACGGGGCAGCATTACGACGAGCGCATGAGCCGGCTGTTCTTTGATCAACTGCAGATTCCCCGGCCAGACGTCAACCTGGAAGTCGGCTCGGCCACGCATGCCGTCCAGACCGCCGAGATCATGAAGCGCTTCGAGCCGGTCGTCGAGCAGTACCGGCCGGACGTCGTTCTGGTTGTGGGCGACGTGAACTCAACGATCGCGTGTGCTCTGGTGGCGGTCAAACTCGGGGTCAAGGTCGCCCACGTGGAGGCGGGCCTCCGGAGTTTCGACCGCACGATGCCGGAAGAAATCAACCGCCTCCTTACCGATGCTATCAGCGATTTGCTTTTCGTGACCGAACCCAGCGGCATCCGTAACCTGAAGCACGAGGGTATTCCGGAAGAGAATATCTTATGCCTTGCTCCGGTTCAAGCGGCCAGCCGGAAGTGTCGCCGCAAAGTGATAATGTCCGGTTTCCGCAAAGTAGAATTGTCCTCTTTCCGGCCGGGTGGCCGGGAGGAGGACGAGGATGGAACTGCGGATGAGCCGGAAGGAACGGGATCGGTTGAAGGT
>JBAUDW010000063.1:0-3224 GCA_049678285.1 Phycisphaerae bacterium | reverse complement strand
AGGCACGGCCGGGCAAGACCGGCCGTGCCACACCGGGGTTTTGAGGGAAGCCTTGACCCTTTGCCGCGAAAAACGGCCACACCGCATCGCGTGGGATCGGAAGAAACTGGAACCCGCGTATTCGCTTGATTTGCGGCCTTTAGAGCCTAATGTGGAGCCCGTTGCTTGGTTAGGGGAGAATCCGCGTGGCGAAATCGCTTCTGGTGGTCGGTTCGATCGCGTTCGATTCGGTCCGCACGCCGCACGGCGAGGCCGAGGACGTCCTGGGCGGGTCGGCGGTGTATTTTTCGGTGGCGGCGTCGTTCTTCGCGCCGGTGCGGCTCGTGGGCGTCGTCGGGGAGGATTTTCCCGACGCGTTCCGCCAGGTCCTGGAGTCGCGCCAGATTGACACCGCCGGCCTCCAGGTGGTCGCGGGCGGGCGGACGTTCCGCTGGCGCGGCTCCTACGAAGGCGCGATGAACGAGGCGCGGACCGACGAGGTCCACCTGAACGTCTTCGGCGATTTTCGGCCCGACCTTCCCGAGGCGTTCCGCGACTCGCGCCTGGTGTTTCTCGCGAACGGGAGCCCGGTGACGCAAATGGCGGTCCTCGAGCAGGTCGAGAAGCCCGACCTCGTCGTCGCGGATACGATGAACCTCTGGATCGAGAATGAGCGCGACGCGCTCGAGGCGCTCCTCGCCCGGATTGACGGCCTCGTGCTGAACGAGGGCGAGGCCCGGATGCTGACCGGCCGGCCGAACCTGATCCGCGCGGCCGAGGAAGTGCTCGCGCTCGGCCCGAAGTTCGTCGTCGTCAAGAAGGGCGAGCACGGGGCGCTCCTGCTGGCGCGCGAAGGCGAGGGCGAAAGGATGGCCGAGGGGCGATTGGTCTGCCCCTTGCCGGGGTTCCCGTGCCCGGAGGTGTGCGACCCGACGGGGGCGGGCGACTCGTTCGCGGGCGGCCTGATGGGGCACTTGGCGCGGATTGGGAAACACGACTTCGCCTCGCTTCGCCGCGCGATGGCCTACGGGACCGTCGCTGCCAGTTTCACGGTCGAGGATTTCAGCCTGCGGCGACTGGAGGGCCTCGCGCTCGAGGAGATCGAGGATCGGCTGCGGCAATACAGCGACATGCTTCGGCTGGGGTAGGGCGGTGGGGATTTCAGATTTCAGATTTGAGATCTCAGATTGAACGGCGCGAAAGGTGCGCGGGGGAAACGCGGCGGGAGGCGGGCGCATGGCGAAGGCGGTTCGGACGTTCATCGCAATCGAGTTGCCCCAGGAGGTCTGCGAGTACCTCGAGTCGCGGCAAACGGATCTGGCGAGCGCGGGCGGCGACGTGAAGTGGGTCCGCCCGGACGATATCCACCTGACGCTGGCGTTTCTCGGGAACGTGCCGGTGGAGGAGATTGCCGCGGTGGCGGCGGCGGTGCGCGGGGCGGCGGCGTCGATGGGTCCGATTCGGCTCCAGGCGGGCGGGGCGGGATGTTTTCCGCCTCGCGGCAGGCCGAGGGTCGTCTGGATCAGCATCGAGGAGCCGACGGGTGCGCTCGCCCGGCTCCAGGGTGCCGTGGCGGCGGCGACGGCCCAGTTTGCGGAGAAACCCGAGCGGCGAGAGTACAAGGCGCACCTGACGGTGGGCCGCGTCCGGGGCGGGCGCGGGGCGGAAGAGTTGAGCGAGGCGGTGGCGGCGCTGGCCGACGCCAAGGGGCCGGAGTTCGAGGCGGCGGAGGTGGTGATCTTCGAGAGCGTTCTGGCGCGCGAGGGGCCGACGTACATGCCCCTGGCGAGGGTTCCGTTGGCGGCGGGTGATTAACCGCAAAGGACGCCGATGGCCGACTTCGACAACGTGTTAGTTTTCCTCGCGTTGGGCGCGCTTGGGCTGGCGGCGGCGTGGGGCCTGGGAGTTAGGCTCCTGGTCGCGGGGCTGTACAAGAGGCGGCGGTTTTTTGCCGCGGCGGGGTTAGCGCTTGTTTGCTTCGCGGTCGTCGGCACGTTAGGATTAGTGCTGTTGATGTTCGGATAGAGGCCGGGCACGGGCAGGGCAAGACCGGGGCGCAAGCCCCATTCGAAGGAGTCTATACGATGGCGAAGAAGAAGAAATCGGAAAAGGGCGCGGTGGAGCACATCGAGGGTGCCAAGGAACGCCGGGCGACGTTGGAGCGCGTCGTCGCGCAGATCGAGAAGCAGTACGGCAAAGGCGCGCTGATGACGCTGAACCCGGAGCAGCAGACGGCCGTGCCGTGCATCCCGACGGGAAGCCTGGGCCTGGACATTGCGCTCGGCGGGCGGGGCCTGCCTCGCGGACGGGTGGCGGAGTTCTACGGCCCGGAGGCGTCGGGGAAGACGACGCTGGCGATCTCGCTGATTGCCAACGCGCAGCGGCTGGGGGGCGTGGCGGCGTTCATCGACGCGGAGCACGCCTTCGACCCGTCGTGGGCGAAGCGGATCGGCGTGGACCTCGAGTCGCTGCTCGTGAGCCAGCCTGGCACGGGCGAACAGGCGCTCGAAATCTGCGACCTCCTCGTGCGCAGCGGCGCGGTGGATATCGTCGTGATCGATTCGGTGGCGGCCCTCGTGCCGCGCGCCGAAATCGAAGGCGAAATGGGCGACCAGCACATGGGCCTTCAGGCGCGCCTCATGAGCCAGGCGCTTCGGAAATTGACGGGTTCCATCTCGCGGAGCCGGACGGCCGTCGTCTTTCTGAACCAGATGCGGATGAAGATCGGCGTGATGTTCGGGAACCCGGAGACGACGTCGGGCGGGCGGGCCCTGAAGTTCTACGCCAGCGTCCGGATCGACCTGAGGCGGATCCAGGCGATTAAGAGCGGCGAGCGCGTCATCGGCAGCCGGACGCGCGCCAAGGTCGTCAAGAACAAGGTCGCCCCGCCGTACCAGAACGCCGAGTTCGAAATCCTCTTCGACCGCGGCATCAGTTACGAGGGGGACCTGATGGACCTGGCGACCGAGACGGGCGTCATCGAAAAGACGGGCGCGTGGATGTCATACGGGGACGTTCGGCTGGGCCAGGGGCGGGAATCGGTGCGAATGTTCCTCGAACAGAATCCGGACCTGGCGGCCGAGATGCGCGAGAAGGTGATTGCCGCCAAGGGCGCAGGAGTGGTGGGCAAGGCCGGCGCGGCAACGGTCGGCGAGTCGGCCGCGGAGGACGAGGCCGACGTGGAAGAATCGGAAGGCAAATAGGTAAACTGGGAGATGGCGATGAAGGGTCCGAAGGGTGTGTTG
>JBAUDW010000062.1:0-24586 GCA_049678285.1 Phycisphaerae bacterium | reverse complement strand
GGACAAGACCGGCCGTGCCACACATGCATGCGGGGCGCGGGGGGGAGGAGGCGGGAGTCGCTGTGAAGCGGCTACGCGTGGTGATCTTGACGGATGAGTCGCTGGTGCCGCCGGCGGACTACGCGGGCGCGGACTACACCGCCGAGCCGTGGAGGATGGAGCGGGATATCGAGGTCGCGCTTCGGAGCCTGGGTCACGAGGTGCGGATGCTGGGTGTGGTGCGGAACCTGGAGGCGATCGAGGCGGTGCAGCGCGAGTGGCGACCGCACGTTGCGTTCAACCTGCTGGAGGATGTGTACGGGGTCATCGCGTACGACCACAACATGGTGTCGTTCCTTGAGTTGATCGACCTGGCGTACACGGGTTGCAACCCGCTGGGGCTGGTGGTGTCGCGCGACAAGGCGCTGACGAAGAAGTTGCTGGCGTACCACCGGATTGCGGTGCCGCGGTTCCTTGTGTGCCGGCAGGGGCGGGCGGTGCATCGGCCGAAGGGTTTGGAGTTTCCGCTGATCGTGAAGCCGCTCCTGGAGGATTCGTCGGCGGGGATCAGCCGGGAGTCGGTCGTGGAGGACGACGCGAGTTTGGTCGAGCGGGTGAAGTTCGTGCACGAGCGGTTCGAGAGCGACGCGATCGCGGAGGAGTTCATCGCGGGCCGGGAGTTGTACGTGGGCGTGATCGGGAATTATCGTCTGGAGGTGTTGCCGGCGTGGGAACTGACGATCGCGAATCAGCCGGAGGGCGTGCCGCTGGTGGCGACGGCGCGGGTGAAATGGCATCGGGGATACCAGAAGCGACTGGGTGTGAAGACGCGACCGGCGAAGGATTTGCCGGAGGGGTTCGCGTCGCGTCTCGCGCGGCTGAGCCGGCGCATTTATCGGATTCTTGGGCTGAGCGGGTACGCGCGGCTGGACTATCGGCTGGGGTCGGACGGGCGGGCGTACCTTGTGGAAGCGAACGCGAACCCGCAGTTGGCGCGCGGGGAGGATTTTGCGGAGTCGGCGGAGCATGGTGGCGTGTCGTACGCGGAACTGATTCAGCGGATCGTGAGTTTGGGTCTGCGGTGGAAGGAGGCGCACGCGATCGAGTGAGGGGGCGGGGGGTGAATTAGTGAGGAGTGCGGAGTGCGGAGTGCGGAATGAACGGCGGACGGCAAGGGCGCGCGGGGCGTGAGAAGCACTGGCGGACAAGCCGCCAGTGGCACCCGGCGTGAGTCGGCGGGGTCAGGAACGATTGCGGATTGCGGAGTGCGGATTGAACGGCGGACGGCAAGGGCGCGCGGCGGGTGAGAAGCACTGGCGGACAAGCCGCCAGTGGCACCCGGCGTGAGTCGGCGGGGTGTTATGGGGGCGGGGCGTCGTCGTCGAGGATGCGGATGTTGTTGTATTCGAGCAAAGTTCCCTTGGCGCGTTCGAGTTGGGCGAGGCTCACCATGTAGGCGGCCATGGCCTGGATTTCACGGACCTTGGTGTCGGCGAGATCGCGCTGGGCGTCGAGCAAATCTTTCTGGAGCGCAGCGCCGGCGCCGACGTTGGCCTGCTGGTCGTGGAGTGTCTGCTCGGCGGCGAGGCGAGCGGCGCGCGTGGAGGCGACGGCTTCCTCGGCGGCGGCGAGGTCGCGGACGGCGTTGCTGACCTCGAGGAGGAGTTGCTGGCGGGTGTCCTCCCGCTCGACCAAGGCCTGGGTCCGTTCGAGTTGTGCCCGCTCGTAGGCGGCGATGCGCGAGCGGTTGCCGATCGGGACCTCCAGTTCCACGCCGACCGTCCACTCGAAGAAGTTGGTTCCGAACTGTTCGCTCATGGCGCGCCAGGTTTTGGAATCGAGTCCCTGCAGGCCGTAGGAGGCCCCGAGGTCGAGCCGCGGGAGCCGCTGGTTCCGGGCGACGCGCTCGAGGAGGCCCATCTGCCGGAGCCGCGCGTCGGCCTGTTGGATCTCGGGGCGGTTCTTCATGGCGGCGAGCATGGCGCGCTGGAGCACGGCGCGCGTGGTGGGGACGGGATTGACGAGGGGTTGCTCGGACGCCTCCAGGAGGGTCGGCTCTTCGAGCGGGAGCGCGGGAGCGTTGATGAGGCGTTTCAGGTGGTCGCTGGTGCGGGCGCGTTCGAGGCGGGCCACGATCAAGTCGGTCTGGCGGCTGGTGGCGGCGCTTTCGGCGAGGCTCACGATGACCCGCTTGTCCTTGCCTTCCTGGAACCGCAGGCGGACGATGCGTAGATTCTCTTCCGCGGCTGAGAGCGATTCGGCGAGCGCATCCACGCGGACCTCGGCCACGACGAGGTCCCAGTAGGTCTGCTCGATCTCCAGAAGTGTGTCCATGAGTTGACGCTTGAAGTCGGCGAGGCTGATCTGGTGGTCGAGGCGCGCCAGGACGATGGGGCCCTTGGCGACCTCCTGGCCGGCGCCGCGGAGCAGAGGCTGGGCGACCGAGAGGCCGAGGTCGGTCGCGTACCGCGGATTGGGGTCGTAGAAGCGGCTGTTGGAGTCCAGCATCGTCCAGCCCTGTGAGAGGGCGACGGAGGCGCCGGTCGGCAGAAGGGAACGGGCGCCGGACTCGAAGTCCCACTGCTTGGCGGAGAGGGTTTCGGTGCCGGCGAGGAACGTGCCGGTGTCCTGGCGGAGACGTCCCAGGGCGTTGTTGAGGTACCAGGACGGGTCGAAGAGTGCCTCGGCCTCGACGACGGCGGTCCGGGCGATGGCGGGGGCGAAGCGGGCGATCTGGATCTTCAGGTTATTGACGAGCGCCCGGCGCAGGCAGGCCTCGAGGGTCACCGGGACGCCCTCGCCCGAGCGCTCCAGCGGCGCCAGGAAGCCCTCAGGTCCGCCGGGGGAGGGGATTGCAGATTGAACGGCGAACGGCAAGGCCGCAGCGGCTTCGGGCGGGGAGGGTTCCCCACCATTCGCCCGCCCCGGCGGGTAAACTTCGCTCCCATCGGCTGCGCTCCCATCGGCTGCGCTCAGGGTGGGGCGTTGCTCGTCGGCGGGGTTCTCGGCGGGGTCCGGTTCGCTCGCGGCGGGGGCTTCGAATCGGCCGGCCGTGCGGGCCAGGGGGGCCTCTTCGAGTGCGGCGGCGTTGCGGGCGTAGGCGTCGCAGACTTCGCTGCCGGCCGCGTCGAGGGCGCGGGGATTCTGGGCGCACCCCGTCGCCGCCAGGGCCAGGATCGCCGCTGCCGCCAGGATTGCCCGCCGACCCCGCCTTCCTGGCTGGACGTTCCGCTTGCCCGGTCTGTGTGGCATAAGCCAGTTCTGCCTGCCAAGCCCCAATCGTTCCCACAGTGTAACTATTTCGCCGCGTGAAGCAACCTTGTTCTACTTTTACCAGACGGATACCGCCGCCTCGCGCACTTTTCCATCCTCCATTTCGAGCGTGCGGTCGAATATGTCCAGCGCCCGGTGATCGTGGGTTACCACGACAACCCCGGCGTCCCGTTCATGGGCGACCTTGGCAAAAAGTTCCATCACCTGCCGGCCGCGCACGCTGTCCAAGGCGGCGGTGGGTTCGTCAGCGAGAATCAGGCTGGGGCGGTTGGCCAGCGCCCGCGCCACGGCCACCCGCTGCTGTTCGCCGCCGGAGAGTTTGGAGGGCAGATGCTCGGCCCGTTCACTCACGCCCAGGTAGTCCAGCAATTCCATCGCGCGCCGTTTGGAGGCGCGGGAAGGTTGGTCGTTGATTTCCATCGCCAGGCGCACATTCTCCGCCGCCGTCAGAAACGGGATGAGGTTGGCCTTCGGGAAAACGAAGCCGAGGTGTTGCCGGCGGAAGCGGCGGACATTGACTCGCGCCCGGTGGTTCTCGAAGACCGTCTCGCCGCCGATGACGATGTGACCGGTGTTGGGCGGCAGGATCAAGCCGATGAGGGTCAGGAGCGTGGACTTCCCCGCGCCGCTGGGGCCGATCAGGGCCACGATTTCTCCGCGAGCCACACTCAGCGTGGCATCGCGCACCGCAATAACCTCGGTGTGGCCGCTGCCGTATATCTTCGTCAGGCTGGTGGCCTCCAGGACAGCATCACCATTGCGGGGCGCGGCGATCATGCCAGCACCTCGTTGGGTTCCACGCGCAAGGCCTTGGCGATCCCCAGCAGGCTGGCCAGGACCGAGATGCCCACAACGATCCCGGCCAGCAACCACAGGTCTTCGGGGATGATAACGACCCGGCGCGGGAACCACGGGAAGACCCATCGCCCGATGATGTAGGCCGCGATGTACGCCAACACCCCCAGCAGGACGGCCTGTTGCATGATGAGGCCGAGGATGACGCTGTTCCTGGCCCCCATCAACTTGAGCATGGCGATGTCGTGGATCTTGTCGAGGGTAAGGGTATAAAGGATCAAAGCCATGATGATGCCCGACACGATGATGAGCAGGATGCGGAACAGGCCCAGTTGGCGCCGGGCGCGGTCCACGATCCCGCGCACGAGCAGGTTCCGCTGGCCATCGGAAGAATAGACCGAGACATCCGGCCACCTTTCAATCACCGACCTCACCTGGTTCGGATTGACGCCGGGCCGGACTTTGACCAAAACCGCGCTGATGGCGGGCGGGCCGAGGGCGGGAATCGCGGAGGACGGGCCGAGGCTGCGCTCGATGACCTGGGGCTGGCTGCGCCCCAGGTCAATGCGCTCGGCCCGACTGTATCGGGCGGAACGTTCCAGACGGATGGCCTCGCCCGGTTGGTCAAACTGGATGGCTTGGGCGTCGTGGAGGGTGAAGAAGGCCATCGCATCCCCATTCGGGGCCACCATCGCCCGCGTGTGGCCGACCACGGTGTAAGTGTCCTTGCCGAGTTGGATCTTTTCGCCGAGGGGCAACTTCAGCGATTCGTCAGCAATCATCTCGTAGTGGCCTTGCCCTAATGCCCGCCCGGCGACTATCGGAAGCCATTGGCCTCGGTCATCCGGCCAGGATAGGCCCTGTACGGTGATGCGCAGGGGCTGGCCGCTCCTTTCGCGCTGGATCGTAGTCGAGACGAAATCACGGCTGCTGAGGACGCCGGGGACGGCACGGATGCGATCCTCCATGTTGGCCGGGATTTGGGAAATTTCCGCAAATGGCCCGCGCGTGTTCTTCTGGACCACCCACAGGTCGGCGTCGATCCGGTCCACCAGAAGCGTCGCATCTTGCACCAAGCCCCGGTAGATGCCGCCCATGCCCATGACCAGCATGAGAAGGAGACCCAGGCCGATGGTGGTCAGCACGAACCGACCGAAGTTGTGGCGAATGTCTCGGCCGGCAAGATTCATGGCACGCTCGCCGGCGCGACCGCCCGGCCCTCAGTCAGAGAACCATTCTTGGGGTCATGCAGCCAGACGACCACTTCGCCGGCGGTCAGGCCCTGGGTGACTTCGACGCTATCCTCGCCGCGCAAGCCCAGGGTGACGCTACGCCACTCGGCGCGGCCGGCATTGCTCACAAACAGTCCAGACTTGTCTTTTCGCCAGACGATGGCTGCCTGGGGTGCAAGCAGCGCCTGATCCTTCTTGGCCGTCTGGATATAGACTTCGGCCCGCTGGCCGACGGCCCAGGTCTTGGGCAGGTCTTTCACCGTCACATCGACCAGGAACTCCCGGGTCTCACGATCCGCCAAGGGGGCCAGGCGCGTCACCGTGCCATTGTAGGAACGATCCGGCTCGGAACGAAAGACGACACGGGCCGGCTGTCCCGGAGACAGGGAGGCCATGGCTGTTTCGTCCACCCAGGCCGACACCCACATCTGCTCGGTGGAGATGATCTGAAGAATCTCGCTACCGGGCACTATGATGTCGCCCGGCTCGCGGCTGCGTCGGACGACCAGGCCGTCGAAGGGGCTGAGGATCTGGCTGTCCGCCAGGCGCTCTTGATAGAAGCGAAGGGTTTCCTCGGCTTTGAGAACCTGCCTCTCAATCTCGACCTTGGCGAGTTGGGCCCGTTTCAGTCCGGATTCCGCGACATCGTGGCGCTCCGTCGCCACATCCAATTCGTATGCGGTGGCGGCCCCCGATTGGTGTAGTGAAGTGACGCGGCCAATCTCGGCGCGGGCCAGCACGGCCGTGGCTTCGGCGCTGGTAATTTCTGACGCGGACCGGTCCACACCGGCTTCTGTCGCCGCCAGATCGGCTTTGGCCATTTCGACCTGCTGCCGAAGGTCGCCATCGTAGAGCGTCGCCAAGAGTTGTCCCTTGGCGATACGGTCGCCTTGGTCAACCAGCACCTGGGTAACCAGCCCGGATATTTTCGGGCTGATGGTCGCCAGCACCCGCGCTTCCAATGTGCCGGTCCCCATGACTTCCGAGGCAATCGGCCCGGTTGCGGCCACGTGGGATTCGACGGACAGCGGCGCGTAGCGGAGGCGGTACAGGACGAACGCGGCTATCGCCGCCACGAGGGCCAGTTTCCAACCGATCCGCAGGACTCGCTTAATCAGCCTGACCATTCCGCCCGTGCGTCCACCGCCATTGCCTGTTTCCATACTCCTACGGCCATTTGGTTCCAACCGGGTTTCTGTGATGCTCATTGGCTGGCCTGCCGGTTCATGTCGCGGCGTTGGCGCTTATCGCACCCGCTGAGGTCGCGTCGGGCGCCGCCCGTCGTGCAGGAGTGCTTCCTGGCGGTCCCATGGCATTCTCTCACCTGTTCCGGCGGGCAGGCCTCCGGCTTGCCTTTGAGGCTTTGTGGCTTTTCGCACTTCGCTTTTCCGCAGCACATTTGCCGCCTCCTTTCTTCAACCCGGTTATCTTTCCGAAAAGGGAATCCGTGACCAGCCGACACCGTGCGGCGGCAGCGGGCGCAAGACTGTAGTGAATGAAGTAGCCGCGCCGGTCGGACTCCACAAGACCGGCGTCTTTGAGAATCCGCAGGTGCTGCGACACGGCACCCGCCGAGATGCCCAGCAGGCGGGACAGGGCGCCCACGCAAAGCGTCCGCTCCACGAGAAGTCGGACGATCTCCACGCGCTTCTCCACGGAGAGCGCCCGAAAGATTCGCATCATATCCCGGCGGTTTTTCGCGGCCATTTTGTTTAGTATCCGCTAAAAGACGAAAATGTCAAGCGAAAAAAACTTCGGCCTCAAATCGTTGGACGGATTCGCAAGGGGTCACACTCCACCTGCGGAGGCGGCGCCGGCCGCGAGGACGGCCGGCCGCCAGGCACGGTCGAACGGGGTTGGCGCGCAGGTGCGGGACATTCGAGCACCGGGTTTTTTCAGGTCAGCCCGCGTCCCCCGCGCGGGCCGGATGGTTAACAGAGTATAACTATTGCCGGCTGTTAATCAACCCCGAATTGGAGGGGACGATCGCGGCGACGCGGCCGTGGTCCACGCGTTTGGGGGCGCCTCGCCCGTCACGGCGGCCCGTACAGGCTTCCGCAGAGGCTGCGCCACGCGGCCATCGAGCGGGCCAGGTGGTCGCGGGCGTCGCCGCCCAGGCCGTAGCACTGGAGGCCCACCGGGCCCGCGTACCCCAGGTCCTTGAGCATCCGGAGCAAACCGGCCACGTCGAACGTGCCGTCGCCCAGCGGCTGGATCCAGTTGCCCTTGCCCGCGCACACCTCCTCGGCCTTGTCCGCGCCGTGGAGGGTCACGGCCAGGAGGTGCGGCATGGCCGAGGCCAGCAGGGGCCGCAGGTTCTTCTCGTCGTTCTCCTTCAGCCAGTGGCAGAGGTTGAACATAATGCCCACGTTGGGCCGGTCGACCTTCTTCGCGACGCGCAGGGCATCGGCCACGCGGGCCAGCCAGAAGCCGGCATGCGGGTACAGCGCGACGCGCACGTCCTGCGCGCGGGCCATGCCGGCGATGCGCCGGCAGAAGATCATCTATTGGCAACGTGGACACTTTTGAGTCACATTCAGAAAGATCCGCTTCTCGGATGGTTTCCACAAGAGATCATGAATGCGGTTAAGAGCACTTCGGCCAAGGATAGAATATGGATACGGGCTCTTTCCGCTTTGGAATCTGTCGGAGAAGGTCGCGTAGATGAACCCCAATTGGGTGCATTCAGGATCCAAATCGCGCCAATTCGTATCGCACAGCGCCTGGCGCCCCCCCGAAAAATTTGCGGTTCGTGAAGTTGAACCCCTCGCGCGCCCGAACGTGCCGCCGAATTCTAAACCCGTTCGGGGAAAAAATCAAGTTCTGAAAGTCGGAAAGCGCGAGGCGCGTCAGCCGGCCTTGTAGAGTTTGAGCATGCGGGCGGCCATGTCGGCGATGCGCCGGCGAAGGTCCGCGGGCTTGAGGACCTCGACCTCCGGCCCGTAGCCGAGCACCCACCACGCGATTTCGTCCAGGCCGTCCACCGTGCAGGTGAAGTACACAACCCCGTCGTCGTCCCAGCGGATGCGCTGGGTGGGGTGCCAGTTGACCTCGGCGACGTTCGGGCCGACCAGCGGGCTGAACGCGAGTTCCACCTCGTAGGCCTTCGGGCCTCGCATCATGCGCCACGCGTTGCCGAGATGTTTTTCGAGCGTCAGGCCCTTCGGCCGCTTGAACGTTTTGCCGGTGGCCTTGAGTTCCTTGAAGCGTCCGAGTTTGAAGGTGCGGACGTCGGCGTGCTTCGACGAGCGTCCGATGATGTACCACGCCCGCTCGTGGAACATGAGCCAGTAGGGGTCGAGGCGCGTGCGGATCTGTCCGGCGTCGTGGAAGGAGACGTAGACGGCGTCGAGGGCCTGGCGGCGGACGATGGCCCGCTGCACGAGGTAATACGTCTCCTGGAGGGCGTTGTGGCGTGCGGTCGCCGCGGGCCGGACGGCCATGTGGCGCACCAGGGACCCGAGGACGGCCCGCAGGCCGAGGGGCAGGGTGCATTCGATTTTGGCGGCGGCGTCGCGGGCGGGCTGAAAGAAGGGGAGGCGCCCCGTCTTCCCGAGTTCGGAGGCGAGAAGCACCAGGGCCAGGGCCTCTTCGAGGTTGAGGTTGATGGGCGGCAGGAGTCCCGTCTGGTGAATCTGGTAGCCGCCGTCCTTCCGGTCGTAGTAGAACGGGATGCCGGCGGCCTCGATCATGTTGAGGTCGCGGTAGATGGTGCGTCGCGAGACGCTGCACTCGGCGGCGAGTTCGTCGGCGTTGAAGAAGCGTCGGCCTTGCAGGAGGGTGATGATCTTCAGGACGCGATGGAGTCGCCCGACGTCCACGGGGAATCCCTTCATCCCGGTGCGTCTGCATCGGCCTGGGGCCAGTGGTACGGCACGTGGTATCGGCGGTCGCCGTTTCGCCGGACCAGGGGAACGCCGGCCTCCACCAGCAGTCGCAGGTCGCGGTAAACCGTCCGCTTGCTCACGCGAAAGTGACCGGCGAGGTCCTCCGCACTATAGCACGCGCGCTCCAGAAGCCGCAAGCACTTAATCGTCCGCAACACGCGGCCGTTGGGGCGCCGTCGGCGGGCTCGACGCAAGGCGAAATCCTCCGATTTTCGGGACGCCTGAATTGTCGGGGCAAGACGCAGGCAACCAAGGGCGCGAACGCTTCACTGTGCCGGTAGTATGTCACAGAGGCAATGCAGAACTCAGAACTCAGAATGCAGAATGGACGGCCAAACGGCGAACGGCGGCGTTTGCTGCCCCGCGGCGGGGGGACTAAGCCCAGGGACTGGAGAACTTTTTGCATCGTCAACCACAACCGACTATCAGAGCCTTACTTGTAGCGCGGGGGTTTATCCCCCGCGCAAAACGCCCTATCTCCCAAGGCCGCGGGGGATAAACCCCCGCGCTACAGAGCCCGATGCAAAATGTTCTGGAGTCCCTGGGCTTAGTTGGCGCGCGGGGGTCGGCGGGGTATGCTACAATGGGTGTCGAGCACGTGCGTGTTCGCCGCCCCGCCCGCCACGGCGGGTAAACTTGCGGGGCGCTGGAGAGGCTGCTATGGAAAACGCTGAGGTGGCGGCGGTCTTCGACGAGATCGCCGACATCCTGGAAATCCGGGACGAGAACGCCTTCCGCATCCGGTCCTATCGGAACGCGGCCGGGACGATCCGCGATTATTCCGAGCGGATGGAGGACTTGGCCGCCGAGGGCAAAGACCTGACGGAACTGCCGGGCATCGGCAAGAGCCTGGCCGAGAAGATCCACGCGATCCTCGCGACGGGGACGTGCCCGACGCTCGAGGACCTGCACAAAGAAATCCCGCCGCACTTGACGGACCTCCTGAAGGTCAAGGGCCTCGGGGCGAAACGGGCGAAACTCCTTTACGAAAAATTGGGCATCTCGACGCTCGGCGAACTGAAAAAGTATGCCGAGGCGGGCAAAATACGCGACATCGAGGGAATGGGCGAAAAGACCGAGCAGAACATCCTCAAGGGCCTCGCGACGCTTGAGGCCGAGGCCGGGCGAATCAACATCAAGACCGCTGCCGAGCAGTCGGCGGCGATAGGCCGGCACCTGGAGCGGACGAAAGCGATCCGGCGATGGGAACCGGCGGGCAGTTTCCGCCGACGACGCGAGACGATCGGCGACCTGGACATCCTCGTGCTGGCGGCGAACTCCCGGCGCGCCGGGATCGAGGCCATCCTCGCCTACGAGCCGATCGAGGACCGCCTCGCCGTCGGCGAGGAGAAGGTCTCGGTGCGCCTGGCGAGCGGGCTGGAGGTGGATTTTCGGTTCTTCGATGCGGCCGAGTTCGGCGCGGCCATGATGTATTTCACGGGCTCGAAGGCCCATAACATTGCGGTGCGGAAGCGCGCCCGGAAACGGAAATGGAAACTCAACGAGTACGGCCTCTTTGCGGGGAAGCGCCGGATCGCCGGCAAGAGCGAGGAGGAGATCTTCCGGAAACTCGGCCTGGCGTGGATCCCGCCGGAGTTGCGCGAAGACCGCGGCGAAGTGGAGGCAGCCGAGGAGAAGCGTTTGCCGGCGCTGGTCGAGGAAAAGGACATCCGCGGCGACATGCACGCCCACACCGACGCGACCGACGGCCGGGCGACCGTCGAAGAGATGGTCGAGGCGGCACGGCGGCGCGGGTACCGGTACCTGGCGATCACAGACCACTCGCAGGCGGTGACGGTGGCGCACGGGCTGACGGCCGAGCGCCTCAGGCGACAGGCGGACCGCGTGCGGGAACTCGGCGCGCGGTTGAAAAACTTCTGGCTCCTTGCGGGCATCGAGGTGGACATCCTGAAGGACGGCCGACTCGATTTTCCGGAGAAGGTTCTCGAAGGGCTGGACTGGGTCGTCGCGAGCGTGCACAGCATGTTCGAGATGGACGAGGCGAAGATGACGGAGCGGCTGCTGGCGGCCGTGCGGTCCGGCGTGGTGGACTGCCTCGGGCATCCGTTCGGCCGACTCATCGGGAGCCGCGACCCCATTCGCTTCGACGTGGACCGCGTGTTCGAGGCGTGTCGCGAACACGGAGTGTGTCTGGAAATCAATTCGTACCCGGACCGGCTCGATTTGCCGGACATTTTCTGCAAGCGCGCGAAAGAGGCGGGCGTTACGATCGTGATTTCGACCGACGCCCACAAACCGGCCGACCTGGACCTGATGCCGTTCGGCGTGTGGGTGGCGCGCCGCGGGTGGTTGGAGAAGAAGGACGTGCTGAACACGCTGTCGGCGGCGGCGCTCCGCAAGCGCTTAAAGGCGCGCGTTTGAAGTGATGGTATGCTTCTGTGCTCCCTCTCCCCTTGCGGGAGAGGGTAGGGTGAGGGGGGAAATGGGCTATGAGCGAGTTTTTCACCCTCACCCCATCCCCTCTCCCATCGAGGGAGAGGGGGCATAATTCGGAATGGAAGGCGACGCGATGACCAAGCAGCAGGCCCGCAAGCGTGCGGAGGACCTCCGCCGCCAAATCGAGCGGCACAATTACCGCTATTACGTCCTCGACGACTCGCAGGTCTCCGACGCCGAGTACGATGAACTGATGACGGAACTGCGGGCCATTGAGGCTAAGTTTCCGGACCTGGTGACACCAGACTCCCCGACTCAACGCGTGGGCGGCGAGCCGCGCGAAGGCTTCGAAACCGTCCGCCACGAGACGCCGATGCGGAGCCTCCTTTCGGTTGCGAGCGAGGAGGCGATGCACCGTTTCGTCGAGACCTGCCGCAAAGAACTCGGGCGTCCCGGCGCGCCGGGACTCGTCGCCGAGCCGAAGTACGACGGCGTGAGCGTCGAGATCGTGTACGAGAAGGGGCTTCTGGAATCGGCGAGCACGCGCGGCGACGGGACGACGGGTGAGGACATCACGCCCAACGTCCGCACCATCCGCGAGGCGCCGCTCAGGCTGCACGACGGGAAGACAAAGGCGCCGGAGCACCTGGTGGTGCGCGGCGAAGTGTACATGGAGAAGAAGGAGTTCGCGGAGTTCAACCGGCGCCAGGAAGAGGCGGGGCGCAAAACGTTCGCGAACCCGCGGAACGCGGCCGCGGGAAGCCTGAGGCAACTGGACCCGAAGATTACGGCCGAGCGGCCGCTCAGGATCTTTTTCTGGGAGATGACGCCGGCGTCAAGCGGCCGACCGGAGACACAGTGGGAGTGCCTCCAGATGATGCGGGCGCTGGGCCTGAAGACCTGTCCCGAGTCGGCGCGGCTCCAGTCGGCCGACGAGGCGGTGCGCTGGCACCACAAACTGGAAAAGCGGCGCGACAAGTTGCCGTACGAGATCGACGGCTGCGTGTTCAAGGTGGACCGGCTGGCGGACCACGAGGTTCTGGGTGTGCGAGCGGCGAATCCGCGGTGGGCGGTGGCGTACAAGTTCGCCCCACGCCAGAGAACGACGCGCGTCGTCGCAATCCAACCCCAGGTCGGCCGGACGGGGGCAATTACGCCCGTCGCGGTGCTGGAGCCGGTCGAGATCGGCGGCGTCACGGTCACCCACGTCAGCCTGCACAACCAGGACGAGATTGACCGCAAGGATATCCGCGTCGGCGACACGGTCCTGGTGGAAAGGGCGGGGGACGTCATTCCGCACGTCGTCCAGACAATCACGGACAAGCGTCCGCGGGGAACGAAGGCGTACCATTTGCCGAGAAAATGCCCCGTCTGCGGCGAAGCGGTCGTCAAGCCCGAAGGCGAGGCCATCACGCGATGCGCGAACGCCTCGTGCCCCGCGCAACTCAAGGAGCATGTCAAGCACTTCGGCTCGAAGCAGGCGATGGACATCGACGGCCTGGGCGACAAAGTGGTGGATCAACTCGTGGACAGCCGGCTGGTGCGCGACGTCGCGGACCTCTATGACCTTACGGTGGAACAATTGGCGGACCTCGAGCGGATGGCTGAGAAGAGCGCGACGAACCTCGTGGAAACGATTCGGGGGAGCAAGGAGGCCTCGCTGCCGAGAGTGATCTTCGGCCTGGGGATCCGCCACGTCGGGCGGGCGCTCGCCGAAACACTGGCCGCAGCGTTCGGGTCTCTGGAGGCCCTCGCGAAGGCGGACGCGGAACGGTTGCTCGAGATCGAAGACGTCGGGCCGGAGGTGGCCGCAAGCCTCGTCGAGTGGTTCACAAGCAACGCGAACCGCGCGCTCGTGGAGAAACTTCGTAGGCACGGCATTGACCCGAAGAGGAAGAAGGCTGCAAGCGGCGGGGGGCGCCTCGCAGGCAAGACCGTCGTCGTCACGGGGGAACTCGAATCCATGACCCGCGACGAGGCCCAGGAGGCCATTCGCCGAGAGGGCGGCAAGGCGGCCGGCAGCGTCTCGAAAAGCACCGACTACCTGGTGGCCGGCGCGAGCCCAGGCTCGACAAAGATGCGTGCGGCCGAAAAGCACGGGACGCTGATTCTCGACGAAGAGGCGTTTCTGAAGTTGCTTGGCAGGAAGTAGTTTGTCTCGCCCTTTCAGGGCTGATCCCATGTTCCCGGTTGCACAGTGTTCGAGGCCTTCAGCCTCAAAGCCATCCCGGGTTGCGGCCCCAACAGGTTGTGGCCGCGATACATGAGCCCCCATATCCAGTATCCCCTCCTGTGAACAGTCCTTTTTCAAGTGACATTTCGGCAAGGGACGCTATAATCGCCGCTTGCAACGGGACAGGTCGAGAGGGGGGAGTCCAGAGAGCCCATGTTCAGGTCATCGCTTACATCGGGTCTTCCGATCGCCCGGTTTTTCGGGATCACGATCCGCGTCCATTGGAGTTGGCTGCTGATCTTCTTTCTGCTGGCGTATAGCCTGGCGACGTATCTATTGCCGCTGAGCGACCTGGCGGGCGGGGGTCCGTGGTGGGAGGGCAACGAGAACCTGAACCGGTTCACCGCGTACCAGGCGAGGCATCCCCTCGCGAGCCGCGAAGAGGTCGCTGGCGTGCTCGGCCTGCGTCTCTGGCCCGAGTGGCAGTACTGGGTGCTGGCGGCCATCGGGACGGTAGGCCTGTTCGTGTGCGTTCTGGCGCACGAACTCGCGCACAGCGTGGTGGCGAAGGCGCACGGGATGGAGGTGGCGGGGATTACGCTGTTCGTTTTCGGCGGGGTGTCGCGTTTGCGGGATGAGGCGACGTCGCCCGGAGCGGAGTTCCGGGTCGCCGCCGCCGGGCCCCTGATGAGCCTGGCGATCGGCGGGGCGTGCTGGATTCTGTACTTCGTGCTCGGCCGCGGCATCCCGGAGCAGGCGCGGGCGCTCGTGTTCTATTTTACATTCATCAACATCATGCTGACGGTGTTCAACCTGTTGCCGGGGTTCCCTTTGGACGGGGGCCGGCTCTTGCGGGCCGTCCTGTGGAAGTTGTACGGGAGCATCTACCGGGCGACGGCGATTGCGGCGACGTTCGGGAAAGTTCTCGGCGCGATCTTCATCGGCTGGGGCATCTTCGGGGTGGCGGTCACGCTCCTCGGGAGCGGGCAGTTCACGATCGGGCCGCTCTGGCTCGTCTTCATCGGCCTGTTCCTGCGGAACGCCGCACAGGCGGGGTACCAGCAGATGGCCCTTCGGGAAGCGTTCGTCGGGATGACCGTCGGCGACATCCTCCAACCCGAGGTCATCACCGTGCCCCCCGACCTGACGCTGGACCACCTGGTGGACGAGTATTTTTACCGGTACCGGTTCCGGAGTTTTCCGGTGCTGGAGGGCGGGCGGCTGGTGGGGATGGTGGGGCTGAAGGATCTTCAGGCGATTTCGCGGGCCGACTGGCCGGCCACGCCCGTATGGCGCGCCATGCACCAGGTGCGGGAGGAGAACTTCGTGCACCCGGACGACGACCTGCTGAGCGTCTTCCGCAAGATGACGGACGCGGACAAGGGCCATCTCCCGGTGGCCCAGGGCGAGCGCCTGGTGGGCATCGTGACGCGTCACGACATTATGAATCTGATCCAAATCAAGACGGACCTCGCCGAGGGAACCACGGCGCGGCGGTGAGGGGCGAGGGATTTCGGAACGTGGCGGCATGGGACCGCGGGACGGGCACATGGTATCGGCGAACGAGCACGAGGCGGCGCTGTGGAACCCGGCGGCCGAGGGGGCCGTCGACTGCTTCCTCTGCGCCCATCGGTGCCACATCGCGCCGGGGAATCGCGGCGTGTGCCGCGTCCGAGAGAACCAGGGAGGCCGGCTCGTGAGCCTGGCGTACGGGCGGGTCGTCGCCGCCCACGTGGACCCCATCGAAAAGAAGCCGCTCTTTCACTTCCTCCCGGGCTCCAAGGCGTACTCGATCGCGACCGTCGGGTGCAACTTCCAGTGCGGGTTCTGCCAGAACTGGCAGATCTCCCAGTGGCCTCGGAAGGAACCCGGCGCGATGCCGGGCGAAGCGATGACGCCCGAGGAGGTCGTCGCGAACGCGAAAGGCTGCGGCTGCGAGTCGGTATCGTATACCTATACGGAACCGACGATCTTTTTCGAGTACGCGCGCGACTGCGGGAGGCTGGCGAAGGCCGACGGCCTGCGGAACACGTTCGTGACGAACGGGTACGCGACGGCGGAAGCGGTCGAGGCGATGACCGGCTGGCTCGACGCCGCCAACGTGGACCTGAAGGCGTGGCAGGACGACTTTTACCGCCGCTTCTGCAAGGCCCACGTCGAGCCGGTCAAGGAGACGATCCGCACGATGCGGGCGGCGGGGATTCACGTCGAGGTGACGACGCTCCTGGTGCCCGGACGGAACGACGACCCGGAGGATCTGAAAGCGCTCGCGGGGTTTCTGGCGGGCGTGTCGCCGGACCTGGTGTGGCACATGTCGCGGTTTCATCCGGATTACGACATGCTGGACGCGCCGGCGACGCCGATCGAGACGATCCGGGAGGCGGTGGCGATCGGGCGAGCGGCGGGCCTGCGGTTCGTTTATGCGGGGAACGTGTCGGGCTGGGAGGACACGGTGTGCCCGGCCTGCGGGGCGACGGTCGTCCGGCGGGCGGGGTTTGCGGTGACGCGAATGAATCTTCGCGGGGCGAGTTGCGGGGAGTGCGGCGAGCGGTTGCCGATCATCGTGGAGTGAAATTGTTTTGTCCCCTCTCCCTCGATGGGAGAGGGGCAGGGGTGAGGGTGAAGAGAGGCATCTGTATCCCCCTCACCCTACCCTCTCCCACAAGGGGAGAGGGGTACAAAGGCATAAGGAGGCTTGCAATGGCCAAGAAGCGAACGAAGGTGGGCTTCGTCGGTCTGGGTCTGATGGGGACGCCGATGGCCGAGTGCCTGCTGAAGGCGGGGTATCCGCTGACGGTCTGGAACCGGACGCCGGGGAAAATGGAGCCGCTCGCCGCCGCCGGCGCGAAGAAAGCCGTCTCGCCGGAAGCGGCGGCCAAGGGGGCCGACTTCGTCGTCGTCATGGTGGCGGACGACGGGGCGCTCGACAGCGTCCTGTTTGACGAGGAAGGGCTGTCGCGCGGCATGAAGCGGTCCAGCCTGCTGATCAATTGTTCGACGACGAGCCCGGCGATGAGTTGGCGGGCGGCGACGGCGCTTCGGAGCCTCAAGGTCCACTACCTGGAGGCGCCGGTGATGTGGGGCGTGTCGGCGGCGCAGGAAGGCAAACTGCAGGTGCTCGTCGGCGGAAGCCGCGACGACTTCGACCGGGCCAAACCCATCCTGGAAGCGATCGGCAAGGACATTCATTACGTCGGCGAGGTGGGCAAGGGCGCCACGATGAGGATCGCCTGCTCGGTGATGGTGGCGGCGATGATGCAGACCTTCGCGGAGGCGTTCGTGCTGGCGCGCAAGACCGGCGTGCCGTTCGAGACGATGATGGAGATTCTTCACGCGGGGCCCATCGAGTCGCCGCTCTATCGTTTCGCGGAGCAGACGATCGTGAACGCGGGCGGCCGGCCCAACTTTTATCTGAAGCACATGGTGAAGGACCTGAACCTGGCAACGGACTTGGCGAGGCAGTTGGACGTGCCCCTGCCGCTGGCCTCCCAGGTCCGCCAGATGCTCACCATCGTGAAGAACCTCGGCAAAGGCAACGACGATTTCTCGTCCGTCCTGGACGTGATGGCGGCGTGGTCGGGCGTGGCGTTGCGCGGCTGAGGGGGGCGCTGCAGGTTACTTCGAGGCGCTCGCGGCCTGTTCGATCAGAGTGTGCAGCGCGTTGAGGGTCTTCTGTTTCGGGTGGCGCCAGTCTTCGGGGAGTGTGCGGCCGGCGGCCTCGGCCTTGGCCCTCAACTCGGCACGGTCGCGGTCGCACTCGGCCTCCAGGTCGTCGAGGATTCGGCGGAGTTCGTCCACCGAGTAAAACGTGTCTTTCCATTCGCAGATGCCGTGCCGGAGGCGCTGGTCCTCGGGCGCCCGGCGAAGGGTGTCGGCGAGGGACCTGGCGCGGCTCATGGCGGCGCCAGCTTGCTGGGCCAGGTCGTCCTGCTTCTTGCGGAGCGCTCGCAGTTCCACAAGAAGCGGGGTCTGCTCGGACGGCAGCCGGGCGTCGAGGGCGGCCAGTTGGGCCTCGAGTTGGTTGATCTGCTGTTCGAGGCCGGGCTTTTCCTTCCGGGCCTGGTCCTGGTACCGGTGGAAGGCTTCGAGGTTGCGTTGGTAGCGTTCCTCGATGGCGCGGTTCTCGGCCTCGATTCGGTCGCGCCGATTCTGCCATCCCTGCTGGGCGCTCGTATCGGTCGGTGGGCTCGGGACCTTGATCAACACGGGCCTGGGGGGTTCGCGGGTCGTGAGGACGCGGTTGCAGATGGCGAGTTTCGCGCGGGCCCGGCCGAGTTCGGACCGCACCGGGCGGACCTCGGTCGTGTATTGCCCCCGGACCTGGTGGACTTGCTGCGTCAGGTTCGTCAGGTGCTGCAGGTTGGCGGCGCGCTCCTCGCCGAGACGCCGCGCGTCCTCGCGTGCCCCGAGGTAGTCCCGAAAGAGGCGCTCGACGGGGACCGGCGCGTTCTCGGAGAGAACTTCTTCGGGGACCGGGCGGGCGGCTTCTTCGGCGTCGGCGGTGCGCAGGGACATGGGACAAGCCAGACCAACGACCGCGATGAGAAGCACCGAACGCGCGGACCGGGTTGGGAACATCACATCCCCTTTTCCTGGCTTCGCCCGCGCGGGCGACCGGTCGCGACAGGGTGTCAGGTTCTGCGGCGGGCGCCGGCGGTTTATTGCGCTGCGGCTGCTTCCTTTTCCGCGCGCTCGATCAGGGCTTTGAGCGCGTCGATCCTATCCTGCTGCGGGTGCCGCCAATCGTCCGGGAAACTTCGGCCGGCGAGGCGGGCGTCTTCCCGCAGTTGGTCGCGGACGCGATCGATCTCGCCCTGCGTTTCGGCGTAGAGAAGCCGCAGTTCGTCGAGCAGGTAGAACTTGCCGTCCCACTCCACAATGCGGCCGCGGAAAAGGACGGTCTCCGGCGCCTCGCGCATCGCCTGTTCCATCGCCTGGGTCCGGACGAGGAGGACGCGGGCCTGCCGGCCGAGCGACTGGATCTCGTCGTTCATCTGGAGCCGCTTAGCCAGCACCGGGGCCTGGGCGTCCTCAAATTGCTTGTCAAGTGCGGCCAGTTGCTGCTGGAACTCGGCGACCTTGGCCTGGGCCGCCTGGATGACCGAGTTTGCCTCGGCCTTGGCCTTCTCGTACTCGGTGCGGCGCTTGTCGTATTCCCGTTTCAACGCGGTGTTTCGATCCCGGATGCGGCGGACCTCGCGCCGCCAGTCGTCCCTGGCATCCCTGGAGGAGTCGGAGGAAGACTGGACGCGCGAGGGCTGGGAGGGCTCACGCTCGTAGCGTGGCTCGGTCGGAGGCCGGGCGCGGGAGGCCGCCTCCGCCTTGCGTCTGTCGGCGACGGCCTTGGCCATGTCCGTCCGGACCGGGCGCTTGCTGTTGTCGTTTTCGCCTCGCAGCGTGTAGATCTGCCGATTGAGGTCGTCCAGTGCGGACTGGGCTTTCTTGCCTTCCTCGAGGAGTTTCTCCATCTCGACGTGGACCTGGCGGTAGTTCTGGAAGAGTTCCGCGAGGGACATCCAGACCTCGCCGTACTTCACCTCGCCCTTGGCGTAGTGGGCCGCGGGATCCTCCTGGGAGGTGGTGTTCTCGGCCGCCTCGCCGAGGACGGCGTGCGGAAACAATCCCAGCGCGCACCCTGCCAGGACCGCTGCCAGGGGCCATCGAAACCGATTGTTTTTCATTTCACGGCCTCCCCTTGGCTAAACGAACAACCCAGTTCTTTATTCCATACGATTTTCGCGGAAAAGGGGCGACGGAAATTGGGGAAGGTCCGATGGACCCCGGGGAAAGCCGCCTGTGCCGAAAATCTTCTTGAACGGGCCGCCCCCCGCGGCGAGAGTAGACCCCATGAGCGACGCACGAGGAGCAAGACCTCCGCGGGTCGTGGCGGCGCGGCTGACGGCGATCGTGGCGACGCTCGGGCCCGCGTCGGCCGACGAGACCACGCTCGGACGCCTCGTCGAGGCCGGCATGGACGTGGCGCGGTTCAACTTCGCGCACGGCGACTACGAGACGCATGGCCGGACGATGCAGACGTTGCGGCGCGTGGCGGAGGATCGCGGCCGATTCGTCGCCGTCCTCCAGGACCTCGCGGGGCCGAAGATCCGCCTCCGCACGCCGGGCGGCAAGGCGGTCCCCGTTGAGCGGGGCGGACGCGTTCGCCTCGGCGCCGACCTCGGGGCGCCCGCGGCGGGCTTGGCCACGACGTATCCCGGCCTCGTGGCCGACGCCGCCGTGGGCCAGCCGATTCTCTTCGGCGACGGGGCCGTCCGGATGTGCGTCCGCGAGGTCGCCTCGGACCACCTCCTCCTCGAAAGCGAGGACGCGGGGACGCTCGAGGACGGCATGGGGGTGAATCTGCCGGAGACGGCCATCCGTACCCCCTCGGTGACCGAGAAGGACTGGCGCGACCTGGAGTGGGGCCTCGCCCACGCCGTGGACTACGTGGCCTTGAGTTTCGTCCGCTCGGCCGGCGACGTGCAGGCCGTCCGCCGGCACGTCACGGAGGCGGGCGCCGCCGCCCACATCATCGCGAAGATCGAGAAGCCGCAGGCCCTCGACGACCTCGACGCGATCCTGGAGGCGGCGGACGGCATCATGGTGGCCCGCGGCGACCTGGGCGTCGAGATGGACGTCGCGCGGGTCCCGATCATCCAGAAGGACCTGATTCGCCGGGCCGCCATCGCGGGCATCCCCGTCATCACGGCGACGCAGATGCTCCAGTCGATGATCCGCGAGCCGAGGCCCACCCGTGCCGAGGTCTCCGACGTCGCCAACGCCGTCTTCGACGGGTCCGACGCGCTGATGCTCTCGGGCGAGACGGCGGTCGGATGCGATCCCGTCCGGGCCGTCGAGATGATGGACCACATCATCGACCTGGCGGAGGATTACGCGCAGGCGGCGCGTTGGCCCGGCCCGGCGGCCGGGACCGACCGCTACACCTGGAGCGAGCGGGCCATCGTCGTGGGGGCGGCCGAGATCGCGCACCACCTCGGCGTCGCGCTCGTTGTCGCGCTGACGCACTCGGGGGCGACGGCGCTCCTGCTGTCGAAGCCGTGGCTGGGTGTCCCGATCCTCGCCGTCAGCGACCGAGTGGACACGTGCCGGCGGATGGCGCTCTATCGCGGCGTCCTGCCGGTCCATCACCCCGAGATCATCGAGAACGAGAACCTCGGCGAAGCGGTGGAGCGGCTGGCCCGCGAGCGGAAATTGGTTGATGGGGGCGACCGGATCCTTATAATCAGCGGTCAGTTCCCCGGCCGGCCGGGCGGCACGGATACGCTTCGCGTCCACACGGTCTCCGGCCGGGAGGGAGGAGCCCCGTCATGAAATGGGCGATGATGGCGGCGCTGGCGGCGGCGCTGGCTGCGGCCGGAGCCGGATGCAAGGAGGCTGTGCGTCTGGAGAACCCATTCGCTCTGCGCGGGATTGACGCCGACACCGTCGAGAGCGTGGCCCGGCGGGTGCTCGAAGAGTTGCGGTTCGAGATCGAGTACCCCGAGGCGAGCGAAGGGCGCATCGCCACGCGCGGCCTGACGGGCGCTTCCTGGTTCGAGTTCTGGCGCGGGGACACCCTCGGCACCGACCAGCGCATCGAGTCCAGCCTGCACACGACGCGGCGGCGCGTCACGGTGGCGATCACGCCCGTGGCCGCCGGCTCCGAGATCTTCGTCCAGGTGACCAAGGAACGTCTGACCGCCCCGAACACCGGACCGGAAAGCATCGGCGAGACGTACTCGCTGTACGGTTTCCAGATCTCGAAGATGTTCGAGCCGGACGAAATCGCGCCGACCCCCTACAAGTGGGTCGACGTCGGTCGCGACGACCTCCTCGAACAGAAGATCCTGGTGCGTCTGGAGCGAAGGCTCCAGCCGCTCCCCCCGAAGCCGTAGATGCGTCTGCGGCCAACGGGCTTGAGGCGTTGGGAGGCCCTTTTCCCCTCGGCCAGGCCTTGCCGGGGGGATGCTTTGGGCAGGGGGGCCGCCCCGTCCGCCCCCGAGGGAGCCGGCCATGACCACGCCTGCCATGAAACAGTTCAAGCGCATCAAGGCCAAGTACCCCGACGCCATCCTCTTTTTCCGCATGGGCGACTTCTACGAACTCTTCTACGAGGACGCCCGCATCGCCTCCAAGGTCATGGGCGTCGCCCTCACGAGCCGCTCCAAGGGCGAACACCCTATCCCGATGTGCGGTGTGCCGTACCACGCCGTCGATTCGTATCTCGCGAAAATGATCCGCGCGGGTTTCCGCGTCGCCATCTGCGAACAGTTGGAGGACCCCGCGACGGCCCAGGGGCTGGTCCATCGCGACGTCGTCCGCCTCGTCACGCCGGGCACCCTGACCGACGACGCGCTCCTGGAGGACAAGGAGAACAATTTTCTCGCCGCCCTCCATCGGAGCGGCGACGGGGCCGGTTTGGCCTGGGTGGACCTTTCGACCGGCGGTTTCTGGGCGCGGGACCTGGAGCGCGGGGCCCTGGTGGACGAACTCGTGCGCCTCCGCCCGCGAGAGATCCTCGTCGCCGAGGGCCTGCCCGAGTCGGACCCGGACCTCGCGCAGGCGGTGCGCGAGACGTGCGGCGCGCTGATGACGGAACGGTCGGGCTTCGTCTTCGACCGCGACGAGGCCCAGCGCCTCCTGACGGCCCACTTCGGAACGGAGTCGCTGGAGGGGTTCGGCGTCGGGGACCTGTCGGCCGGCGTCTCCGCCGCCGGGGCCATCGTGGATTACCTCCAGGAGACGCAGCGGACGAGCCTCGGCCACATCCGCCGGATCGAGCGCGTCCAAGCCGGCCGCTGGCTCCACCTCGACGAGACGACCCAGCGAAGCCTCGAACTCGTGGAGACCTTGCGCGAACGCCGACGCGAGTTCAGCCTCCTCTGGGTCCTCGACCGGACCGAGACCGCCGCCGGCGCCCGGATGCTGAGGCAATGGATCCAGTGTCCGCTGGCGGCCGGCGCCCAGGTTCGCGCGCGCCTCGACGCCGTCGGGGAACTCGTCGCGGGGCGCGAACTGAGGACCGCACTCGCCGCCCTCCTGGCGGAGACGAACGACATTGAGCGGATCGTCGGACGCGTCGCCACCAACCGCGCCACGCCGCGAGACCTCCTGGCCCTCGGCGGGACGCTCGCCCAACTGCCCGCCGTCAAGGCCCGCCTCGCGGCCCGCGAGAGCGAACTGCTCACCGAGATTGAGGCGGACCTTGATTTGCTGGGCGACGTCCGCGAGTGCCTCCAGGCCGCCATTGCCGAGGACTCGCCCGCGCGCGTCGGTGACGGCGGCGTCATCAAGGCCGGATACAGCGATGAACTCGACCATCTGCGTTCGGTCGGCTCGTCGGGCGCGCGGTGGCTCGCCCAGTTCCAGGTTGCCGAGATCCAACGCTCCGGCATCCCGACGCTCAAGGTCGGCTACAACAAGATTTTCGGCTATTACATCGAGGTCACGAACACGCACCGGGACCGCGTTCCGCCGGACTACGTCCGCAAACAGACGCTCAAGAACGCCGAGCGCTACATCACCCCCGCGCTGAAAGAGCACGAGGTGGAGGTCCTCTCGGCCGAGGAGAAAGCGCTGGCGCTGGAGGCGAGGCTCTTCGAGGAGGTGCGCGGGCGCGTGGCGGGCGAGATTCCGAGGCTCCAGCGCACGGCCGAGGCGCTCGCGCGCCTCGACGCCCTCGGGAGCCTCGCGCGCGTCGCCTCGGAGCGCGGCTACGTCAAGCCCGCCGTCCTCGACGAGCCCGTCGTCGAGATCGAGGACGGCCGCCACCCGGTCCTGGAGCAGGTGCTCGGCTCGGAGTTCGTGCCGAACGACGTCGCCCTCGGCGGCGAACATCCGCGCATCGGAATCATCACCGGGCCGAACATGGCCGGCAAGTCCACCTACATCCGCCAGACGGCCCTGCTGGTGCTCATGGCCCACATGGGTTCGTGGGTGCCGGCGCGGCGGGCGGCCGTGGGCCTCGTGGACCGCATCTTCACGCGCGTCGGGGCGGCCGACGAACTCGCGCGCGGACGCAGCACCTTCATGGTGGAGATGACGGAGACGGCCAACATCCTGAACAACGCGACCGGCCGCAGCCTCGTCATCCTGGACGAGGTCGGCCGAGGCACGAGCACGTTCGACGGCGTGGCGCTGGCGTGGGCCGCCACGGAACACATCGCCCGCCGCATCGCCTGCCGAACCCTCTTCGCCACCCATTACCACGAACTGACGGAACTCGCCGACGTGCTGGAGGGCGTCGCCAACTTCAACGTCGCCGTCCGCGAGTGGCAGGACCAGGTCGTCTTTCTTCACAAGATCGTCCCGGGCGGGACGGACAAGTCGTACGGCGTGTACGTCGCGCGTCTGGCCGGTGTGCCGCGCGAGGTCGTCGAGCGCGCGAAGGAGATCCTCGGGGACCTCGAGGCGGCTCATGTGGACGCCGAGGGCCGGCCTCGCATCGCCGCTGCACCCGCGCCGGCGGAACCCCGGCCGGCGCAACTGGCCCTCTTTGAGGGCGCCGAGTCCGCCGTCGCCGAGGAACTCCGCCGCCTCGACCTGGAGCGCCTGACCCCCCTGGAGGCGCTCAACAAGTTGCGCGACCTGAAGGACCGGCTGTAGCGCCGCGCGCGGCTACCGGCGGGGCGGGTAATGGAACTCGCTCCAATCGTTGGGGTTGCGTTGTTTAAGCCGCGAAGCGGCGTCTGCAGGTAGCCACGGGCGCGAGCCCGTGGTTGAAGTCGGGTACAAACCGGGTACATAGTTGACAGAATAATCCGGGCACATGGTTGACAGGTTGCCGATGGATGGGCGAAAGGAGCGACGCCCATGCCATGGAAGGAGACCTGTCCCATGAAGGAACGTTCGCG